>CAZPSA010000018.1:0-20954 GCA_964589375.1 uncultured Clostridium sp. | reverse complement strand
CAAAAAAAGTTCTTGATAATTCCAGAATTTTTTTATTTATCGGACAGTCTCCCCCTATGTCAAGTTAATTTTTTTACCCTAATTTTCTATATCATTAACAAAACATATTTTGAATAATTTAATAAAATATCCAAATATAGCAAGAATATACAATAACTTGAAAAAAAGAGCAATTTCTTGCCCTTATTTTAATAAATATCCTTATTTACTCAGTTGGAGTTGCAGTTACAACAATTTTACCTTCATATTTTTGATTACCACCTGCTTGGGTAAAGGTTGCACTCTCCAAAATCCATAATCTTAATTCATATGAAATCGGTGAACCAGCTTCCAATCTAACATTAGTTACTAACTCTTTATTATCTGAAGAAAGAGTTACCGGCGTTATTGTTTCACTCACTTCATTAAAAGCATATCTTATATAGTCAGTATTTATTGTACTAGAAGATTGTTTTTCCAAATTAATAGCCGCTTCAACCGGAGTATCACAATTATTTTTTAAAGTAAACGTAAATGGAGTTAATTTTTTACCATCATCATCACTTATCGCATAAGCACTTTGCAAATTAATATCACCTTGTTCATCTTCCAAAGAAATATCCAAACAAGCTAAAGTAGATACTACATTTGAATTAGTCTGTCCTCTTTTTATTCTTAAATAACCATAAGAAGCACAGCCAATCCCAACAATTACAAGCAATAATACAATTAAAGTATTTAATATCATTTTATTTTTCATTTTAACCTACTTTCTATTACTATTTTACCATATTTTTAATAAATACTTATTCTTCATTTAACAATTTTAATATTTTTTGATGAATTTCATTATCATATGAAGCAACTACATTTATCGAAGCTTCTAAAGAATCTTCATACTTTCCCTCATAAAATAAACTTTCAGCCTTAGTAAGCATCTCATCATTCTTTGCACCTACTCTAAATCTATTGCCATATACTATCATGTTTTCGGCTAAATAAGCATATTTAATAACATTGCTAGTAGTCTTATATAACTTTAATACTAAATCTCTAGCTGTATCAACCCTTGTATTTAATACCTTAATTCTTATGGGTTTCTTATTTAATTCATCAATCATTATATCTAAAGCATCATTAGCTTCAGACAACTCTATATAATAATTTTTAGGAATAATCGGAAGCTTATAATTATTAATTTTAGTTTTGCTTTCACCTAAAATAGTTTTGATACTATCAAGTTGTTCTCTTGCTCTTAATTCATCTTCTTTTAAACTACTTAACGTTCTAATTGTATATTCTAATTTTTCCTCCTTTTCGCCTAAAAGAGCACTTAAATTTTCTAATTCCTTACTTAGCTTAGAAAAAGCAAAAGATCTATTACGATATTTTTCTACTATTATCTCATAATCATTTTGAATAGCCTTAATACTTAAATTTAACTCATCAATTATTTTAACTTCATCATCAGTTAAATCATAACTATATTTAATATCTTCTATTTTAGAACTTAAATTTTTAATAATACTTAAAAGCTTTTTACACTTAATTGCTAGTTTTCTTGATGTCTCATTAAATGTTCTACGAGCCACTTTTTCATTATCAAAATCATTATATAAAGAATCAAAATAAGATAAAATTGTTTTCAATTCAAAAATAGAATCCGTTAAATTAAGAACATTTAAACGATCAAATATATCATAAAGTTTCTTCTCTGCTTCAGTTATATTATATTCAATATTTAAATAATCTAAAATATATCCTTCTTTTAACATCTTATCATAAGTATTTTTAATACTTTCTATCTTATCAGGTATTAACTTTTTACCCATTAAAATTATAGTAGGAGCATCTTCTATGACAATTTTCAAATTACCAATTGTATCACCAAGTGCTTTAACAATTTTAGGTGCTTCCGCATAATCATTGTTTTCCATTGTAAGTTCAAAAGCATTCAATAGTTTATCAATATTTTCAAACTGCAACTCAATTGGCTTTTTAATAAGAGTATAGTCATCTAAATTATTATTATATTTAAGATAAATCTCTCGGTAATCTCTTTTTAGTTTTGTTACTATTTCTCTATTCTTGCTTTCTGATAAGCTAATTTCTCTAATTTCTTTAAGCAGAAACTCACTTTTAGCTTTAATGTAATAGATGTCTAATTCTAGCTTCCCCATCTCTTCAACAATACTTTTATATTTTTTATGTTTAGAGGAGATATCTAAGTCGTTTAGTCTTTTATTTAATGATGGTATATCTACATCTTTTATTTGATTATATCTTGTAAGCCATGATTTATATTTTTCTTCTAGTTCTTTATTATTTATTAAAGACGCTACTTTATTTAGCTCTGTTAAGATATTAGCCGATATGATTAAGTTTTTATCACGTTCTAAAGTTGTAACCATCTTATTAAATCTTTTTTTATTATTTCGATTAATGAACACTAAAACAAAGACAATCAATATAATTGCCACTATAACATAAATAATTCCTAATATAATATATGTTTTGTCATTCATATTTTATCCTCGTTTATATTTTATCATAATAGATTTATAAAAAATAGTATGAATTATTATTTTTAATTTATTTGACAAAAAAAGTCACATAATGTAACTTTAATTAGATTAATATTCTTTGTAAATAATAGTTTTAGGCACTAGCATTTTTCCCCAAAACCAATTAATTCTTCTGATGAAATACTATCAATTTTTTCTTTTTTTAATATTCCATTCTCAAAATATACATTACAAACAATTATTTAACAATTTGGACTAACGATTTCAAGTTTATCTAGTTCATATATTTTTTTAATATTATCTTTTAATTTTCCATTTTCTACATAGACTTCATGAAGTTCAGCTTTATTATTATTACAATTATCATTTTCTAAAAAATATTCAACTCGATTGTTTGAAAGTTCTATAGCTTTACCATCAGTTAGTATGTTATGCTTATTCTCATCTCTTGCTTCAACAAAAGGCATTTTAAAAGTAAATATTTTATTAAAATCTTTATCGTATAAATAATGATCTGGTGTAAATAAATCATTTGCCTCTTCTCCTACAAGAAAGTACGCATTATTTGTCGTTGTATCTTTTAATTCTTTAATATAGATTAAATCATTCTGTAAGTCTTTTTTGATATTGGTTAAAAATTCATCTTCAGTATAAGAAGTATAAACTTCAGCTTTAATTATTACATCACTATTGTAATAATAATTTATTATTATCTCTTCCGGTAATTGGACTTCAATTTTCCTTGTTAAACCATATTTAATCTCTAATGGAGTTGGATTATTTTTGATGTAATCATTTAGTTCTTTTTCAATTGCCGCTGCTTCAGTTTCATTTTCTGATGTTTCTGCTGTAGTTGTTGTACTAGTGCTATTCTTTACATCATCATTTGGATCATTTTTCTTAGTCTTCTCACTTATTGATAACGCTATTAAAACAGCTAACAAAATAAACACTATTGCAATCAAAACCCCGATTAACACATCTTTTTTCTTTTCATTTTTCATATTATCACCCTCACAATTCTTTCAAATAAAATATATCAATAATTACCTAACATATCAACATCTTTTATTTCTTTTTGACAAATTTGACAGTAATATGTACTTCTACCACCAATTTTAGTTTTAACTATCTTTTCATGACATATCAAACATTGTTCTCCCTCTTTTTTATGTACCTTTAAAAAATCTTGATATTGCCCTATTACACCTAAAGATGGTGTATAACTTTTTATCGTGGTTCCGCCATAACTAATCGCTTTTTCTAATATACTTGCGGAATTTTCAATAATATCTTTCGCTTCTTTTTTAGTTATATCCCGGCATTTCTTATATGGATTAATTCGGCAAGCAAATAATACCTCATTAGCATAAATATTCCCTAGTCCTGCAATTATACTTTGATCTAACAAACCTTCTTTAATCGTAATATTTTTATTTTTAAATTTATCTAACAAATAATCACTATTTATTTCTTTATCAAAAACCTCATAACCAAGTTTATTTAAAGAACTATATTTATTTAATTCATCAGTTACAAACATTCTTCCGAACTTCCTAGTATCATGATATCTTAATGATATATTATCATCAAATTCTATAATTACATGCTCATGCTTTTCTATACTTTCGTTCTTATTTTTAATAAAAAATTTACCTTCCATTCTTAGATGAGATACTAAATATATATTGTCAAATTTAAAAATTAAATACTTTCCTCTTGTTGTAATATCAACTAACGTTTTACCTAACAATTCATCTAATGAAAGAGAACCATTATCTATTATTTTAGGATATATAACATCAAGCTTAACAACTTTCTTACCAATTAAACTTTTCTTTAAAGTTTTGGCAACTGTTCTTACTTCTGGTAATTCTGGCATTACTTTTTCCTCCTATTTAGCATCATACCAACTTTTCCCATAATCCATCTCAACTTTTAAAGGTACTTTTAGCGGGGTTATATTCTCCATAATATCTTTAACCATTTGAGACAATTTTTCTTTTTCATCTTCCTTTACATCAAAAATAAGTTCATCATGGACTTGTAAAAGCATTTTACTTTCCAACTTTTCTTCTTGCATTTTTTGATCTATCTTAATCATTGCTAATTTAATAATATCAGCGCTTGTCCCTTGGATTGGCGTATTTAACGCTATTCTTTCTCCAGAATTTCTAATCATATAATTAGTATTTGATAATTCTTCAATTTCTCTTTTACGATTAAATAAAGTTCTTACACTACCAAACATATAAGCTTCACTTACAATCTCATCCATATATTTTTTTACCCCTGGGTATATTGTCAAATATTTATCTATGAATTTCTTAGCTTCACTTGGTCTTAAATTTAAATTTTCTCCTAAACCAAAACCTGATATACCATATACTATTCCAAATATTACCGCTTTTGCTGTTCTTCTCATTTGTTTAGTTACTTCTTCTTTTGGAACTTCAAATATATCACTTGCCACCGTTGTATGAATATCTTCACCTTCCATAAAAGCTTCAATTAATTCCTCAGAATTACTAATATGAGCTAAAACTCTAAGTTCAATTTGGGAATAATCAGCACATAAAAGTATATCATTACTAGGTAAAAATGCTTTTCTAATTAATCTACCATACTCATCTCTAGTGGGAATATTTTGCATATTAGGATCTATACTTGAAAGACGTCCAGTTCTAGTTAAAGTTTGCTTATAAATAGTATGAATTTTTCCATCTTCTAAAATATAATTATGTAAAGTCTCTAAATAAGTACTATTATATTTAGCTAAATTTCGATATTCTAAAATATACTCTATTATGGGATTTAAACCAATTAGTTTTTCTAAAGTTGCCGCATCTGTACTATATCTCTTTCCTGGTATTTTCTTTTTATGATATGGAAAACCCATCTTTTCAAATAAAATTTCACCTAATTGTTTAGGACTACTTATATTAAATTTTTCCCCCGCCAAATCATAAATCTTATTAGATAGTTCTTCAAGTTTTTCCAAAGTCTCTTTATGTAAATTATCTAATACCGTTCTTTCGCATTTAATACCATTTATTTCCATTCTAGCTAACACCGAAATTAAAGGCATTTCAATATTATTAAATAAATCGAACATATCTTCTAACTTTAGTTTTTTAATGTAATCATCTCTAGTATCATATATATACTTAGCTTTCATAGTAAGAGCAATCTTTAATTTTTCTTCATCTTTTAAGCATTCATCATAAAAAGGAACATCTATTTCTTCTTTATTCATTAAAACTGCTAAATCATCTTTAACTTGTAAATTAAGTAAGTAAGCTGCTACCATAGTATCAAAAATAGTATTAGTAAAAAAATCTTTTAATAAAACTATATTTTTTTTATAATCAAAAGTATATTTTTTATTATCCTTTAGATATTCTAAAACCTCTGCTATTCTATTTTTAGAAACAAAATATGAATTTTTGCCATCATATAAACCCATACCTAATATATTAGCTAGATGATAATTTATATTATCACATTCAATATAGTAAGAAATTATTCCTTCTTTATTAATTTCATTTAAGTCTTTTAATTCTTTATATTCATGGGTCCAATTTCTTTCTTTACGAGGCATTTTTTTTAATAAAGAATAAAACTCTAAATCAGTATATACTTCTTCTAATTTACTTGTAGGTCCTGTATATTTCAAATCTTCTAACTTTACATTTAAAGGAACATCTAAACAAATAGTACAAATATCTTTACTAAAGAAAGCTTGTTCTTTATCATTTACTAGTTTATCATGAGTAGCGCCTTTTATCCTTGAAATATTATCATAGATATTTTCTAAAGAACCATATTCTTGCAATAATTTAAGAGCAGTTTTTTCTCCAATTCCTTTTACACCAGGTACATTATCTGAAGGATCTCCCATTAAAGCTTTTAAGTCAATCATTCTTATTGGTTTTATTCCATAATACGCCTCAAAACTATCTGAATTAAATCTAATATGATCTTTAGTTTTTAATAATTTTACTTCAACCCCTTCAGTTATTAACTGTAATAAGTCTTTATCTGAAGATACAATCAAAGCATTAAATTCTTCATCAAGTGATGCCATTTTACTAATTGTTCCTATAATATCATCAGCTTCATAATTTGGAACTTCAAGATGTTTTATTCCCATTGCATCTAATAAAACTTTAGCTTTCGGCATTTGAGATTTCAATTCTTCTGGGGTTTCAATTCTCCCAGCTTTATATTCTTTATATTTTTCATGACGAAAGTTTTTTCCAACATCAAACGCTACTAACATATATAACGGCTTTTCTTCTTCAATTATCTTATTAATCATTGCCACAAAACCATATAAAGCGTTAGTAGCATCTCCTTTACTGTTTTTCATAAAGTTGCCAGTGTATGCCGTAGCATAGTAGCTTCTAAACATTAAGTTATTTCCATCTACTAATATTATTTTTTTCATATTCTCTAGTCACCTAATTATTATTATATACCATAAATCATAATAATTAAAAGAAAAAAACTTGAATTACATATCCAAGTGTTCTATATCATCTACTAAATCTAATTGACTTTCAAGTATACTTCTAAGTCGTTTTTTAAAGGTTATAATATTTCTTTTTAGGGCTAAATTTTCCATTTGTGTTTTCTCGGCTTGAGTTAATGCTTCATTTACTATTCTTGAAGCATTTCTTCTAGCTTCATTTATAATATTTTCACTTTCATCTTTAGCCATTTTCTTAATTTGACTTGATGTGTCTTCAGCTAAGTATATTGCTCTATTTAAAGTATCTTCTAAGTTTTTATATTTTTCTAACTCTTCTTTTAATGTGCTTATTTCCGTATCTTTTTGTTTTAAATCTTTAAGCATTTGCTCAACTTGTTTAATAACATCATCAACAAATTTATTAACTTCTTCTTTTCTATAGCCACGAATACCCGTGCTAAATTTTTCCATACTATCACCTTTTTATATTTAAATATTAAAAGTCAATTTCTTCTTCAGCATTTTTTTTATCTTGTTCACTTATCTTTCCCTGAACACTAACATTTTTAGGAGTACATAAATAAATGCCACCACCTAATTTTTGCATATCCCCGCCAATAGCGTATATACAACCAGTTAAAAAGTCAATTATTCTTTTTCCTTGATCAGAAGTTACTCTTTTCAAATTAACGACAACACTATTACGTTTCTTTAAATGTTCCGCTATAGTTTGACTTTCCGAATAAGCTCTCGGTTCTACTAGGATCATTTTACTGCCATTCTTAGTTTCTTCTTCTTTAAAACTTTTTTCACTAACCGAATAAAACTCCTCTTCGATAATCATATTATTATTATCTTCTTCTCCAAATAATGCTTTTTTCAAATTAAGTGCCATAAAAAGCCTCCTTATATTAACTAATATTATTCTAACATACTTTTTAATATTTATAAATACTAAAATTATGACAAATTAAAACTATAATTTAAGCATAAAAAAATCTGCATTACGCAGATAAATTATTTTATTTGTCTTCTAAGTTTCTATTTCACTTAGTATATTCCTAAATAAATTAATCAAAACAAATAAACTTTTTAACAATCTCTTTTAACGTATTAATTTGTGATTTTAAATAGAAATCATCTTCAAATAAAGCATAGTGGACTGATGCTCTAACTAATATAAATATAAGTGGTAACATTACATCATATGGCATACCAATTTTATCTTCTAACATCTTAGCATACTCTGTATATCTTTTATTAACCCCTTGAAAGAATTTCTTCCCATACTCAATATATTTAGGGTGCGTATAAACTTGATACATTAAACGATATTTTTTACTATGATTTTTATAAGTCCAATAAGGTAATTCTTCAATAATACTTAGTACATCAGTTGATTTTTCATTAACCTTAACTAAGAAATCTTCTTCAACTTTAGTCATACAATATTCAGTTGATTGAATAATTAAGTCATCTAAACTATCAAAATAAGTATATAAATTACCAGATGTACAACCACATGCTTCTGCTAGAGCTTTAATTCCAACACTATTTAAACCATGCTCGGCATAACAGTCATAACACTTTTGCATTATTTCATTTTTTCTTTGAAGATAATTTTCTTCATTTCTTAATTTCATATTTACCTCTTTTATTATCATTCAATTCAAAGAAAAAATTATTAATTATTTTCTTGTTTTATTTTTTATTTTTTTAGTTTTCCTTTTTGCTTTCCTTGGTATTTTTTTAATTAAAGTCATCAATTTAGGAAAGAATAAAAAACCAAGTAAAGTTGTCATAATAGTTATCAAAAATGCTATAATAAAGTCAATAACAACTAGTTTTAACATACTATCTTTAACACTACCTACTGTATCATAATCAACAAGATGAATATTATTAAGTCCAAAAATTCTTTTTATTTCATCAGCAAGTTCACTATATAAATTATTTGCTAATAAAGCAGCATCATTCTTATCTTTAGATGTTACAGTTATAGTTATATATTCAGTTTCTTCTTCATAAGATACTTTTACCATGTTTTGTAATTCACTTGCTTTGTAACCTAAATCAGAATAATTACTAGCATTAGTTAAAACTTTATTACTCTTAATTAATTCCATATAATCAAGTAAGACTTTCTTATTAAAATCAATACTTAAATGAGCTTCTTCTTTACAACCATGAAAGCAAGCTCCTAACATAAAAGTAGTATTTGCTACATACTTATCTTCATGAATGCTAAATATATACACTAATCCTAATAAGAATACTACAAGTAAAACTATTATATTAGTTAATATATTCTTTAAATAATATTTAATTAAATCTAAAACTTTAAATTCCATAAAATCCCCCAACATTTGTTTTGTATTCTAACACAATTACCTATAAAAGGCAATAAAATTATGCTCTCTTGACTTTCTTTTTCGCGTTGAATATATCTTACTTAATAACAATTCACTATTAAGTGTACTAGTATATTTTTGCTGGCAAAATTCATATTCTTTTTGCGATAAAAAATCATCTTTTAATATATAATTATTATTTCTTGAACCATAATTAACTAAAGATATATATTTAGAATTATAATTACAATACTTTTTAGATTTTCTTTCAATAAATAACGCTAAATAGTTATTATCTTTATTTCTAAATAGATAATTAATAATCATAAATAAATAATATTTTAGTAAATATGGAATGTGCTTTATTTTTGTTATTTTCGGTCTTTCTAATAATTTTGACAATAACAAACTTTTATAAATTCGCATCTTTATTAAATATAGTTTTTTAAAATGATTTGGTATATTATCCATAGGAAATATATCAACATAGATACCTAAATCTTTAATCGGTGTACGACTATTTTCTTTTATTTTCGTAGTTTTATCAACTACTTTAGTAAACGGATAATAGTAATCTTTATTATTGTATGGTGTTAATACTAAATATTTATCTTGTTTCATTAATAAACTTATTAATTTTTCGTAATCTTCTCTAAGTAAAGCTATATCAATATCATTATCATTAGGTAAAAAACCTTTATTCTTGACTGCTCCTGCTAAAGTGCCAGCGTATAAATAATAATTAATATTGTTTTCATTACATACTTTTTTAATATAGTCTAGTATCCCCAATTCAATTTTCCTTATTTGGTTTAAATCTATTTCCATAAACACCTCTTTATCTTTAAATATAAATTCATTATGCTAAAAAATAATTTAGGATTAAATAAGAGTAGTCTTATTAATATATTATGCTTTTTAGTATTTATTATTTTTATATCTTCATTTATATTTTTTAATTCTTTAAATTTATCTTGCATAAAGCTATTTAATTTTTGATCTTTAAGTAACTTCCTATTTTGAGCTAAGTCAATAAATGTTCCTAAAATAACATTAGCTTTATTTAATTTTAAATATATAGCAAGTTTCGGATCATCTATATTATTACTTCTTTGTTCAATCATATTAAAGTTATCATATATAAATTTAGGTGTTATAGTATTTGTTACGCTAGAATTACGCATATAATATCCATATAATTTACTTGGAGTATATACTATTTTACGAGCATTCATAATAAATTTATATACTGTACCAACATCTTCTTGGACTGTTTTAGTTGGATAACTTACATTTTTTAATATTTCTCTTTTACATAATTTATTTACAGAATAACTACAAATTTTTTTATCTTCCAATAAAACTTTTAAAGCCTCGAAAGAATTATATATTATAGTCGTATTATCTTTGGTAAAAACTGCATTATCTTTAAATCTAGTTACTTCACATATTGATAAATCCGCATCATTATTAATTAGATTATTATATAAAATAAGAAACATATCTTTATCTATTACATCATCAGCATCTACAAAGCCAATATATTTGCCCTTAGCAGCATCTAAACCATAATTACGAGCTGAGCCTGCCCCTTCATTTACTTTATGAATAACTTTTATTCTTTTATCTTTCTTTTGATAATCATCACATATTTTCCCGGATAGATCAGTTGATCCATCATCAATTAATATTATTTCTAAGTTTTTATAACTTTGGCTAATAACTGCATCTATACATCTCTTTAAATATTTTTCCGCATTATATACAGGAATAATAATACTTACTAATTCTTTTTTCATTTATAGTACGCCGTATATTGATGATGAGATTGTTGCTGCTCTTTTTTAGGATCTTTGTGATAATTACCAAATTTTCTTTTTAAATATAAGTCATAATTTTTAAAACTAGGAAAGAAATGTCCTTCAAATTCATATTCAGCTTGCGGTAATAATTCTTCTTTAAGAAAGACCTCTTGTTCATCAAAACTACCAGTTCTAACGCCAATATATTGTGACTTATCTATATCTATCTTAGTTAGCTTTTTATCAAACATTTTAGCCCAAAAATTATAACCTAATATTCTCGTTAATATATCAGTAAAGCCATATATTAAATCCTTAATCTTCTGATATTTAACAATTTTTTGAGTATTATTTATATAATCAAATTTATCACGGATACAATTTTTTATTTGATATCTTCTAACCATTAAATTTTTAATTATTCTTAACTTTCTTACTTCTTTTTTAATATCATTCGATTTAAATCCATCAATTGGAACAATATCAATATATACCCCTAAATCTTTTATTTTTCTGGCATTTTCCGTTAAAGTAGTCTTACTATCTACTAATTTAGCAAAAGCATAGTAATAATCTTTCGTATTATAAATTGATAATATTTTATATCGATCATTTCTATCTTTTAAAACATTAATTAACTTTATATAATCCGGTCTTAAAAGAATAACATCTATATCATCATCCCAAGGAATAAATCCTTTATATTTAACTGCCCCTAGTAAGGTTCCACTTGATAAATAATATTTAATCTTATTTTCTTTACATATTTTATCTAAATATAACAAAATATTTAATTCTAATTTCTGTATTTCTTTTAAACTTAACCTTTTCATTCTTTCCTCCTTATTTTGTTATAGACATATTTGAAATCTTCAGTTTTATAAAAAATAAGTAAAAATATTAAGTTAGATAATCCGGCTGTAATTATAGTCTTTAAAGCAAATAACCCAATAGTTCCATCGGGAAGCAAATTAGCAACACTTTGACATATTAAGTAATTTATAACGATTATGACTAAAAGGAAAACATGTTTTAGATAGTAACTTTTAGGACTTTTATTAAACTCTTTACGATATATTGTATAAGTATCAAACCAAGATGTAGTTAATATTTTAGAAATTGATGTTGATATAAATACCCCAAATAAACCATAATATTTACCTAATATAACTGATAAAATAATATTTATTAAAGCACATAGTAAAGAAATATATCTTGTTTCTTTAAAATAACCTAAAGTGGAAATATAAGTATGTGAAGGATATTCTAAGCCATCAATTAAAATATAAAATACCGCTGAAAGAGCCGCCAGATAAGATATTGTATATTCTTCACCAATCCAAACCATAATAAATGGTTTTAATAAAATCGCTAGACAAATAGTAATAAAACCATAAAGCCATGACGATACAAATAACATTCTTTTCATTAACAATTCTTTTTTTTCAATACTTTCAGTTGCATTAACATTACCAATAGATGAATTAGTACCATTTAATAACAAGTAAACAATTCCACTAACCGCAGATATAATTAAAGAATAATTAGAATATAACCCCACCGCAGTTATTCCCACCACTGCTGAAATAATAATATTATCAGTTCCACTTAACGCAACTCTTCCAAATTTATATAGAATTAAAGATTTAATATTCTTTGTTATCCCCTTTTCTTCTTCCTTAGATAAACTTTTAACTTTTCTCTCTTTAATAAAAGGGTATAATTTATTAACATTTATATTAGTTATTATATTAGTTAAAATCGTACTTAGGACAAAGACAACTAAATATAAAACATAGTTTTTGGTTGTTAAGAGAACAATAATTTGAATTATAGATTTTATAATTTGAATTATTAACTTAACTACATTATATATATACTCTTTTTGATATACAGTAATAATTGACTTTTTATATATAAAGAAATAAGAGGAAGCCGTTTCAATTAAGTATATTAAATAGATAAAAATAATATTTTCTTTAATATCGGGAACTTCTTTAATAATATATGGTAGAAAAGGAATAACTATAATCCCAAGAAATATTATAATAATTCCAATTATGTTATAGTATTTTTTATATAGTTTTAGTAATGATTTTAGTTTTTCATGATCATTTACCGCCGCAGGTTTATACATACAATATGTTATAGCATGGCCTACCCCTAATTCAGCAAATGATAGTATATATAAAATATTAGTAAATAGACCATTTATTCCTAAGTATTCATTACTTAAGGTTTTAATAAAGATTGTTCTTACTAAAAAGTTTAGAAGCGTCATTACTAAGTTAGTTAAGACACCCCAAAAACTATTTCTAATACTATTTTTAAATCTAGATTCCATCTTATTTCCTTTCTATTTCTTTATTTGAACTATTTTATAAAATAATTTTTTATTTAGATAAAGCCCTAAAGTTAATATTTTCCTTTTTATGGAATAATTATTTTTTAAGCTATAGTTTTCTTTATATATTTTATAATATTTATCCATATATTTAGCTTGAAAGATACTATAACATTTTGATTTAGCTGCTTGCAAATAAGCCGTATATATGAAAAGATTTTGATATTCCTTTAAATTTTCTTTTAAACTTTCATACTTTAAGAGTTCTTGATATAAACGATTTGAATATTCTAAAAAGTTTTTATTTTTATTATCATTATACGTATTAACATAACTATCATTTCTTTGATAATAACCATATAGTTTACTTTTACTATAGACAATTTTATTTACTTTATCTATTATAAGTGGCATAACATATAAGTCTTCATATATTCTATTTTCCGGAAATAATATATTTCTAAATAGTTCTTTTTTAAATAATTTATTCCAAAGAAAGCTATTAACTATTCCATCCGAAACGAGACTTTTTAAGGCCTCAACCTTATTTAAGGTTACTATTTCTTTTTGATAAGTAAAGACTGGTTCTTTAGAATATTTGATATAGGAGCAAACACTAATATCGGCTTTTGTTTTAATTATATTTTTATATAAAATTTCATACATTTCTTTAGCAATTAAATCATCACTATCAACAAAACCAATAAAATCTCCCGTTGCCATTTCTAGACCTTTATTACGAGCCATTGATACCCCTTGATTATTTTGATGAATAACTTTTATTCTTTTATCCTTCTTTTGATAATTATCACATATTTTCCCCGATAAATCAGTTGATCCATCATCTATTAATAATATTTCTAAATCTTTAAATGTTTGTTGAATTAAACTTTCAAGCATTTTAACTAAAGTACTTTGAGCATTATAGATAGGAACAATAACACTAATTTTGGCCATAAAAATCCTCATTTTTAGCATTTAACAATATTTCTTTAATAAATATTATTAACATGAAATTACCCGTAGTGTTTGCTTCACTTAAACCATATAATAAATATAGCAAAGTAATAATAACTAATTTTTTATCTTTAATTAATGACGCACCTTTTTGATATAAAAACCAATATAAGAAATAACTAAATATTCCAAGAGTAACAAGTAAATTAATATATAAATTGTCTAAAGCCATTTTATTAGCAATATTATTTCCAAAGAAGGAAAACAAATATCCATTTTTAATATAAAAGAAAGCATTTGATAATCTATTACTCAATAATAAGTTTAAAGAATTATTTTTACTACTACCCCATAATAAGACAGCAACTATACTCGCTACAGTTAGTATAGGAAATAGATATTTTAAAATCTTAGCTAAATAATCTATTATCTTTTTATCTTTTATAATCATTAAAAAGAAGAATACTAAGGAAAAGACTAACCCAGTTCGGCAGTTACTTAAAATAAATAATATTATAGCAGCAGCTAAAACTAACCATTTATAAATTTTATGCTCATGAAATAAGTAAAATCCCGAATATGCGATTGGCAAGTAATATAGAAACACTGAATTAACATGACCAAATCCTAAGGAATATCTTATTGACGATAAAACATCTCCATCTCTTAGAATATCATTTGATGAAATAATTCCCAGTTGATTAAGAGTAATTGTCGTTATATACATAGTTAGAGATGTTATAAAAAATACTTTAATCAATTTTTTATTATCAATATCAATAAACGCTAAAGCAATTAAACCATAGATAAATAAGTTATCATCTGTATTTAAAAAGAATATTGTAAATGATATCGATAGAATTATCAGGGCTGTTACAAACATTTTTTTATTAAATCTTAAGTTTAATATTTTAATAAAGCTTAAGAAAAATATTACTAAAACAAATGCATAACAAAGTAAAGTGTTATTATCTACGATATTATAAAATTGAAAATATCTAAATAATATTGATAATATTAAAATTATATAACTAGTTATCATTTTAGCTCCTCCTTTTTATTTAATAGTTTGATTATAAATATGATACTTTTCTTCTAAATAAAGGGTTAATTTTTTTATATCAAATTTCTCTTTATTTTGATTAAAGCAAACATCCTCTCTTTTTTGTAAGCGTAGTTCATTTATTTTATTTAACCAAATAGTTTTATCTTTAATATCTAGAAAATAAATTTTATCCGAAATAACACACTCTTTAGATATATTTTGACTGGCTATTATAGGCAAAGCACTTGCTTCGGCTTCTACAAGAGTTAAAGGTAAACCTTCGAACTTGGAAGGAAATAAAAATAAATCAAACATGGAATATAAATCATTTACATCTTTTCTTACCCCTAGAAATATAACTTTATTGTTTAATCCTAGTTTATTTACTTTATTTTTAATAGCGTTTTCTCTATTTCCAGTTCCAACTAAAACTAACACCGCGCGAGGATTTTTTAACTGATATTCATAAAATATATCTATTAAAAAGTCATGATTTTTCTGTAGACAAAATCTTCCAACATGACCAATTACGAATTTATTTTCAAGACCATATTCTTTTCTTAGGTTTTGTCTTACTGTAGAATTATATTGATATTTTTCTAAGTCAATAGCATTGGGGATTATTTCAAATTTTTTATTTTTAAATAAATATTGTCCCGCTAATTGTGAGCAAGCAAAATTTATAGTTGAAGTATATTTTACAAACGAAGATAGGAAACGTTTAACAACACCTTTAAGAGTTTTCTCAGTAGCACTATTGTGACTATGGGCTATTCTTATTTTAATCCCATGTTTTTTAGCAATAATAAATAATATTGCACTTATACTTGCCATATGGCAGTGAATAATCTGATATTCTTTGTGCTCATCAAAAAATCTATTTAAATCATTTATATATTTAATAATATTTTTATCATTACGAAATGATAAGTGATAAATAGTTCCTCCCAAAGATTTTATTTCCTCATCATACGCAGATATTTCTTGATAGTGTTCAAGAAAATCAAATTGAAATTCATCTTTGTTAATATTACGATATACATTCATAATAAAGGTTTCAAGTCCACCTCTATTCATATTAGGAACTACGTGTAATATTCTAATCATGATTTGCTCTCTTTCTTAGAAATTTACTATAAATGAAACCTCTTAAATTATTAGGCATTAAATAAATTGTACTTCTAATTATTATGTTTTTTAAGTAATCTTTTTTAGTAAAGAACCCATTTTTCATATTTCTACGCATTAAATTATTAATTGATTTAACGTATTTTATCCCGCCTCTTCTTTTATAAAAATCACTACCAACTCTAAAAGCAAGAAGTCTTTGCTCAATATTAGCACATTTACAGCCATTTTTAATCATTCTAATCCATAAATCGTAGTCTTCACATAAATAAAATTGTTCATAATTACCAGCCTCTATAACCTTAGATTTTCTAAACATAACTGTTGGATGTGAAAAAGGATTTCTCGAATGAGCATATTTTACAATTTCTTCATGGTTTAATGGAAAGTCATGAAGCGTACATGGATTATTTATATCATCTATAAACTCAATTATTTGCAAGCCAACAATATCAATATCAGGATTATTTTCTAAAAATTTAAGCTGGGTTTCCATTCTCGTGGGAAAGCTGTGATCATCTGCATCCATTCTAGCCACTATTTCATTCTTACATTTTAAAAGGCCAATCTTTAAGGCATTGCCTAAACCCGAATTCTTTTCAAGACTTAAAACATTAATAAAATCATATTGATTTTGATACTTTGCAATAATATTATCAAGCTTTTTAGTTAAACATCCATCTTTAACTATAACAAAATCATCAGGCAAAATAGTTTGATTTAAAATACTTTTTATACTTTCTTCTAAATAAGCAGGTCGATCTTTAATGTATACAGACATTAATACACTATATTTCATTACATTGCCCCTTCTCTTTTTAAAATGGCAACAACTGTTTTTAGCAAACATTTTAGATCAAGTTTAAATGAAACATGATCGATATAATACATTTCCAACTTTATTCTTTCCTCATATGATGTAATGCTCCGACCATTGCAAGCCCACCAACCTGTTAGTCCTGGTTTAAGTGATAAATACTTATCTTTTACCCCCCCATATTTGGTAATTTCATTTAAAACAACCGGTCTAGGTCCAATTATAGACATATCTCCTTTTATGATATTAATTAACTGCGGTAATTCATCTAAAGAAGTTTTCCTTAAAATTTTTCCTATTTTAGTAATTCTTGGATCATTAGTTAATTTAAAGAACATGGCAAATTCTTCTTTTTGCTCCTTCGTAAAATTTTTCATTACTTCATCAGCATTTGAAACCATAGTTCTAAATTTATAAATACTAAATATTTGACCATTTTTACCATATCTTTGTTGCTTATAAATAGCTGGACCCTTACTATCAATTTTAATTAATAATGTAATAATTAAAAATAAAGGTAAAAGAATAACAAAAGCCAAAGAAGCCAAAATAAAATCAATTATACTTTTTATTCCGATATAAATTTTATCAATTTTAAAACAAACCACACCATCTTGTATTGTGTCATATTTCATCAAAATCACCCCAAAACTTTTATTGACTAATCGATTAATCAATTAATGGCTATTCTATAGCAAATATTCAAAATTTGCAATAGTTTTTAAAACAATTTTTTAAAATCTGAAACATTATTTAATTTACTAAAATTAACATATAGATTAACTATTATTTAAATCGGATAAAATAAGGATTAAAAAAATTCTATTTGTGGAAATAGAATTTAGTCTTTTAAATAACTAATAGGAACAATATATATCACATAATCTTTATGATAATCAGATCTCCCAGTAGCGGTTAAAATCATTTAAAAAGCCGGATTATTCATTTTTTCGGTGTTAATTTTATTTCTAATCTTAGCAAATTTTCCTCAACTTTCTTAATTTTTTGCTCTATCTGGATTTCTATTTATATTATCAGCCCGAGAAATATCGAAGTTAACTACGGCCAAAATAATCGCAAGCTTGTTTTAAGGCAATATCTTTCCCATAAAATACTTCTTGACTAACCACCTCTACAACCTAAATAAGCAATATCTTCAAGTGTTACATAGTACTTATTTTTCCCAGTATACTAAACTAACTAGAAAGACTATTATCCATATTTACTGGTACTGTGGAGCCATTTAAGATAAATTGACCTTCTTTAGGTAATCAACTTCAAATCTCACAGTGTCCCATAATTTAGAGGATATCTGCATTCATCAATTAACCTAGGAGTTTCCCAGTTAATAATAAACTAGAATTTAAATCTGATAAACTTATATTTTGTTCCTTATCTTCTTAACGTCTTGAAACAAAACAGCTCCCTTGCCTTTAATTTCTTTTTAATAGTTCTCTGGCAATTATTCTTTTATATTCTTTCATATAATATACCTTTTAGATTATTTGTATATATACCTGTTTTATAATATATATCAAAGTAATATTTTAAACATAAAATCAAAAATTTTAAGTTAAATTTTGCCACCATTTAATATTATTATATTCTCTATTCAAATTCACAGTTTCTCCAATTTTAGGCGTTATATAAGATTGATTTTCTCTTTCAGCCGCTTGCGTAAATCTTTCCACAGCATCATCCCAAGGGTGATTAGCTAATTTAAAGGTTCCCCAATGAATAGGCATTATAGTTTTAGCTTTTAACATTTTCCCAGCTTCTACTGCTTCCTCCGGAACCATATGAGTAGATTTCCATCTAGTATCATACTGACCAGTATCAATTAAAGCTAAATCAAAATCACCATATTTATCATGAATTTCCGCAAAATGTTGTTGAAAACCAGTATCACCACTATTAAATACTTTATAGTGTTCATCTAACAATACAAAAGATGCCCACAAAGTTTTATAACTATCATTAATACCTCTTCTAGAATAATGTCTTGCGGGCGTACAACCTATCGTAAGACCATCTACATTAATTTCTTCCCACCAAGCCATATTAACTATTTTATTTTGCGTAATTCCCCATCTTTCTAAATGATTTTCTACTCCTAACGGCACGACATATTTGCTTACTTTGCTATCAATCATTTTAATTGTATTATAGTCTAAATGGTCATAATGATCATGAGTAATAATTACAATATCTATTTTTGACAAATCATTTATTCCTTGCGGAAGCTCACTAAAACGTTTTGGCCCAATAAAAGACACTGGCGAAGAGCACTCACTAAATACTGGATCTATTAATATTTTTAAACCATGCATTTGAATTAAAGTGCTAGAATGTCCCAACCAAGTAATACTTAACTCATTTTCTAAAGTACCTAAAACTTCCAGTTTTTCCGATTTTATTTTGTTTTCTGGCACTTGTTTTTTATTAGAAACATAGTAGTTTTTAGATGGATTGCTATAAATCATTTCAAATTCATTCTCATTATAAAATTTACCATTTTTGTAATTTTTAGCTCTCTTTGAATAATCACTAACGTCATCTTTTGTTACTGTCCCACCGAAAGGAAGCCACAACTTTAAAAATAAAAATACAATAATAATTATGACTAATACGATTACTAAAACCGTCCCAAAAGCTTTATTATTTACTAATTTTATTATATTATCTATCATTGTTTCACTCCTTATATAAAATATATCACAAAATAAAAGAAAACCCTATCAATAGATAGAAGTTATTCTACATTTTCAACCAGGATCATTTATTAATCGCACCACCTGAAAGTGAAAAAAATTTTCACCACTTTTAAAGTAGCACTATAAATAGACTACAATTTTATGAAAATATCAGCTATAGTATACAATTAAGTGTATGAAATAACCAATTATTTATTACCACTATTTTTAATAGCGGCTTGTGCAGCAGTATCGTTTGGAACGCCTTAATATAAATTTTTAACTAATTGACTTAACGTCTTCTTTTGATTACTTTTTTGTAGAAAAATAGGGCTCTATCCAAAAATAGACCCCTTACAAAAATGATTTAACATTTTTTCCTTGCATAGATAATATATCATAAATATTTTTCTATGTCAAACTATTGGTCCAAATTTTCTTTATAATTTTTTTCAATAATTTTATCAAAGTAATTATATATGGATTTCAATAGTCCATTATTAGTATAGTACTTTCCATTTAAAATTATTCGTTCATAAAACAATTTTGTAATATCATGTTTAACATTATTCTTTACGTCTTCACTACTTACTATAATATTAAACATATATAAAGTATAGGTGATTTGCCTTATTCTCGAATTAGAAAGTTTAGTGTTTCTATTTTCTTTACCAATTTCACAAGCTTTTAAATAATTAATAACTAAAGTATCAACTCTATGTATATTATCTTTTTTATCTAAATCACATATTATACAAGAATTATGAGCAACAGCATTTCTTAGTTTGTTTACTTCTCTTAAAATAAATATATATTTATTGTCATCTAAATTATAATAT
>CAZPSA010000017.1:0-22332 GCA_964589375.1 uncultured Clostridium sp. | reverse complement strand
AAATTAAAAAAAATAAAAAGACTATTAACAAAATTTCTTTTGTCAACAGTCTGAGTACTATTTTTCAGTGATACTGGTTTAAAACATAAAATTTATCTCGAATATTTCTTAATTTTACTAGCTAAATCAACTGCTGCCAGATGTCTAGCACTTAACAAATTTTTTTGTTCACTCGTAAGTTCTGCTAATGTTTTTCCATTTTCTAATTCAAATATTGGATCAAATCCAAAACCATTTTGACCTCGAGGTTCAGTTGCAATTCTTCCTTCTAAAATACCTTCACCTACTAAAGTACTATTTCCATCATAATAAACTAAATTGCACACTACTTTAGCACTTCTATCTGATACATTATTAACTCTTCTTATTAAATCATAATTTCTTTCTTCATCAGTAGCATTATCTCCTAGAAATCGGTGAGTAAATATTCCAGGAAAATCATTTAAAGCGGTTATACATAATCCTGAATCATCAGCAATGACTGGTTCACCAGATATTTTATATATTTCTTTAGCCTTCTTTAAAGCATTACCATAAAAAGTATCTTCATCTTCTAATACATCTATTTCAATATTTTTATCTTTTAAAGAATAAATTTTGTATTCTTGTAATATTTCTTCAATCTCCATTAACTTACCTTTATTGTTAGTAGCAAAAATCATAACCAAACATCTCCTTTAACAACTTTGAATGTATACATCTTACTAGGCCTATACCCTTTTTTGGCAATATCTACATCTGTTTCTACGCAATATTTAACAATTTTCTTTCTAAAATTGGATTTATCTACAGCAACTTCTTTTATCATTTCATATACAATTCTCACTTCTTCCAAAGTAAAATATTTAGGCATAAATTTAAATATTATGTCTGAATTATCTAATTTACTTCTTAACTGCTTATACGCTATTATTATTTCTAATAATTCTTTCTCTAATTTTATATTTTCCACATTTATTTCATGATAATATTCAATATTGTTGTTAGCAATATGCTCTTTTGTTTTAAATTCATAACTTTTAGTATCAAAAACAATGTTATTATTACTAATACTAAAATCAATAAGTTTATAATTATTATCTAACGTTTTTATATTTTCAGCATTAGTAACAGCCAAATAAATTATATCTATACTATCATCAAAATAATATTTTTCTTCTCCCAATGTATATACTTGTTCTAAATGAAATCTATCAGAGTTAATAATATTTGTTATTTTATCTTTTAATGTTGTTTTTAAGGTGGTGTTATTTGTTACCATAACATTTACTAAATTATTATCTTTGTCAACCAATAATTTAAATTTTTTTACATCACTTTTTCTGATATTAGGATTTAATTCATTTTGTAGTACAATGATTGGACAGACTAAGTTTACATTCATCTTTTTTTCACTTCCTTTAAGTATTCTGCTATTAATTTAGATGTTTCTATTAAAAATTTTGAAAAATCCTCTACATTTAAATAACTTAAATTATTACTAGTATCGACATTATTTAAACTTATAATATTAGTATTATATTTTTTCTCATCAACTGGAACATTAAAATCTTTTAGAATACTATTTAAATAATCTATATTTGTATTAAACGTTTTGAGTAGTTCATAATTAATTATATCATATTCTTTGTATATAATCCTACTTAAAAATACTTGTTCTCCACGAACTACATCATAAATATAGTTTTCCAAAAAATATTTATCTAATAATAGATGTGATAAGTAACCTAAATGTAAGTTGTCTGTTAAATCTAATGTGTTTATAAAGTAATCTATATCAGGTATATAATAATATTTACCTTTGATTTTCTTATGACTATTTTTAATATCTATTATATCAGGAAGTAAATTACCTTTAATAAATTCCGGATCATTTATTTTTAATTCATTAGCTGCTAAGTTTGCACATATCATATGAGCAGCAATACTAGGCATTTATAACTTCTTTTACCTTTTTTACTTGTTCTTCCAATGTCAAATTAGTACAATCAACTAAAAACAATTTCCCATATAGTTTATTATTCGCTTTCATATAATTATAAGTATTTAAGTATAGTTCATTATATTTGGGTGCTTCTAAGTCAAACTCAGAAATAGTATCTCTAGAGTAAATTCTTTTCATTAATTCATCATTATCATTATTTATCAAAAATATAACTATGTCATCACACTTTTTTAAATATTCTTCATATATCTTTACACGTTCTTCTAAAGGTACCGTAAATAGCATATATTTTGAAATTATGTCTTTACTTCTATCTTTACAATCTATTCCTTGTTCTTTTAATTTCTTTATAGTTGTCGTTTTTCCTACACCATCAGTTCCCTCTAATATTATATTATTTTTCATAATTAATTAAATCACTTACCTTTCGTCCTATTCCTAGATAAACAATTTTCCTATCAACTTCTTTTTCAATATAGGTAATAAAATCTTTTAATTCTTTTGGAATATCTTTAACGTTTTTTATTTTATCTAAGTTACCCCAGCCTTTAAAAGTTATATAATGAGGTTTTAGATTACTTAATTCTAATATATTATCTGGCATTACATAAACTTTTTCACCTGTATTTGTTAAATAATAATCGCATACCTTTATATCTTCAACATCTTGCATAATATCTAATTTATTTAAAACTAACTTGCAATTTTTATGACCAGCTAATGCTTTTTTTAATGTTGGTAAATCAAACCATCCAAGTCTTCTTTTTATTCCTTCGGCATCATCTATTTCACTATTATACTTATATATTTTTGAGGCTTCTTCAGCTGTCATTTCTGTTAAGAATGGTCTTTTATTTAAACAACAGAAATATCCAGTAATAATTATATATACATTATTTAAATAGCAAGGACTTAAATTTGCTCCATTTAATAGAGCATTAACTGAAGTAGAAGCGCTTGTTGTATAAGGATTTAAGCCATGCAAATTATCTAACATAATTCCGTTACAGCCTTCTATCAATATATTGCTATTTTCTTTTAATTCATATATAAATTTTGTATAATCAACTGAAAATTCTCCGATCATCTCTTTAATTTCATAATAATTTTTAATTAACAATTCAGCTTCTTCTAAATAATATTTATCTGTTTTGGCTTTGAAGAAATAATAATCTAGTTGATTACAACTTTCTTTAATTTTCTCTGCCAAATTGTTTTTTGTAAGTATTCCATTTGCTACATTCATAACATCCATTAATTTAACTGAATTTCTACCATCTCTTGCAATTATGGCATTACCAGTTCCTTGATTAGTGCTTCCATATTTTTTTGAATGATTAGAATTTTTATTTCTTTCAATATATGGATTTATTAGCAAACTAATGCTCGAGGCAATATAAACATTATTCTTTATATCATCAATGTCATTTCTACTTATTAATTCTTCTTTTAGTGCGTTTAAATTCATTATTGCTCCAGGACCTACAACAAATTTAATTTTACTGTTTTTAAAGACTGAAGGTAGTTGCTTAGTAACAAACATTTCACCACTGTCTAATTTAACAGTGTGACTAGCATTTGTGGATGCGTTTACCCTGAAAATATAATCATAATTACTTCCTAAATTACTAACTATTTTTCCTTTTCCTTCGTCTCCATATAATCCACCAACAATAACATCTACTTTCATACATTTTCCTTCTCTAAACTTTTATTTTATTAATCATCAGATAAATTATCAAAATATCCTTGAATAAATACAACTGGTGTACCTTTGTCACCACTGCCACTTGTTAAATCACAAAGTGAACCGATTAAATCAGTAAGTCTTCTTGGAGTTGTACCTTCAGATAACATTTTTCCTTTTAAATTAGATTCTTTATTTTTTATTTCCTCTTTTATTGCAGTTTTTAATTCTTCTCCTTTTAAATCAGCAAATTTATTATCTGATACATATTTTAATTTTATTTCATTGGGAGTACCTTCTAAACCGCTTGTATAAGCTGGTGATACAACTGGGTCGGCAAGTTCCCATATATGACATACTGGATCCTTAAATGCGCCATCACCATATACCATTACTTCAATATTTTTTCCTGTTAATTCTTTTAATCTATTTTGGATATTAATAACCAATTTATCCCCAGTTTTTGGAAATAATTTCAATCTTTCTTCTGTTGACTTATTTGAACCTAATAATCCATAATTTGGGTTAAATCCACTGCCATTTATAGGTTTATTCATTAATTCAAATAAACCATATACATGTGCGCCTTCATTTTCTAACATTTTTTTAGTTTTTAATCTTGTGTGAATATCACAAGTAAGCACATCATTTGTGTAATTTAATATTTCTTTTGGATTATTAGCAAATACAAATTCTACTTCACAATTTTCATTTTCAATTAATTTCCTATAAAATTCTACTATATTTACTCCGGTAAATGGATGAATAAACTCTCCAAATGTTTCTTTATACTCTTTTTCACTAATAACACTAGATAAATTATATTTACTTTTTTCAAAAGTGTTTTCATCAAGAACTCTATTACCTACTTCATCAGATGGAAAGCTAAGCAACATTGTTATTTTATTCATACCACGAGCAATTCCTTTTAATATCATAGAAAATCTATTACGACTAAGTATTGGATATACTAAGCCAATATTTTTTGATGGAAATTTATTTTGTACGTCTAATGCAATATCATCTACTGTTACGTAATTTCCTTCACTTATTCCAACTACTGCTTCTGTAATAGCGACTATATCCTTATCTCTAAACTTAAAACCCTCACTTTCGCTTGCCTTCATTAATGAATCAACCACTATATTAGTTAAATCATCATTTTCCTTAATTATTGGTGTTCTAATACCTCTTACAACGGTTCCAACACATCTCATATTTTTTCCTCCTTTAAATTATTGATATAATTAATTATTTCTTCTTCTTTTTCTATATATATAATTTCAATTTTATTATTAATTATCATACTTGTAATTAATGGAAACCAATATTCATATTCAGTTTTAAATTGCGTTATGTTTTTATCACAGAACACAACTATTTTTTTATTTTTAAAGCTTGCATAAAGAAGTTCTGCAATGCTTGCAATTGCTGAATACTTTAATAAACTAACAAATACAATATCTGATTTATCAATTTGTTCTAGTTCACATCTTACTGTATTTTCACATTCACCATATTTATTATCTAAAAATTTATCCTCTTCGTAATAAAAACCACCAAGATACAATACGTTGCTATTTCCTTTAATTTTTGTACCATTATTTCCATAAACAAACTTTTTAACATTGCCTATTATTTTGCATCTAATATCGTCCTTTAATAATTCTTCAGCATTATTTGGATTAATATTCTTATGTTGAATATTATAAGGCGAAGAATAAAATATTTTTATCATAATTATTTCTCCTTCTTCATTATTTTTGACCAACTAATGTAAGAACCTATTGCCATAAAAGTCCAAATAACATTTAATAAGAACAAATAAAACGCTTGGTTAGGTAAAATATAATATTCAAAGGCGTAGAAAATATCATTTATAAACCAGATAATCCAAGTATCAATCTTTTTTGTCATCATATAATAGGTAGCAACTAAACTAGATACTGTTGTAAATGAATCAAGTAATGGTAACGGATCGTTGGTGTTTTTTAAAATTAAATATCCAAATATTGTCACAAGTCCAATTGTACTAGTATAAATAATTCTTTCCTTCCAACTACATTTTGTAATCTTTCTTTTATCGGCTTTATTCCACAAAATAAAGCCAATTATGCCTAATACTAAATAAATACTATTATTAATTACATCTCCATACAAATTCATTGACAAAGAAAATAAAACCAATAATAACATCTGAATTGTATAGGCTATCCAATTACTCCTTTTATTGAACATCACCAATATTCCTTGTATTAGTCCAAATACTGTTGCGCCTATTTCTAAAGCCACTAACATTCTATCATCTCCTTACATATAGTATATTATACCATAAGTTATAAAATGTCAATACATTTATGGTAATTTTTACCATAAGTTGCAAAATAATAAAATTTTCATCTTTGATACTTTGTAACAAAAATCTTTTCTATATATATTGAAAAATCTAGTTTTTATCATTTTGTACTTGCGTACTATAATATAATTGGGTTAGTAAAGGTTATTTGATAGTAGGAAATAAAAAAAGTTACAGCCAAAAATGGTCATATAACTTATTCTATAATTGGAGATTATGTTAAATTAAAAAGAAAAAGGACTTTAACCGCAAACGAGCTATTATGTGATGATGATAAATCAAAGAAAAATTTGGCAAAATTGATACTATGAATAAAGGTCAAGAATGTATTAGCTCTTTAAATCAACTAATCAAGGATGGAACAGGTCCTAAAGATATAGTAGAACTTGTTCCTAATAAACGTATAGATAAATATATTGCTATGATAATGGGCAATATTTTTTCTATATTCGTCAATTTTAATTGCAATATTTTTGTTTAAAGGAGTTAATATACTCACTTCTCATAGAAGTCATTATTTGTGATGCGATAATTATTGAAACTTCACTCATACTCATTTCACTAGTATCTAGTAAAAGCAAATTTTCAACACTTATTTTAAATAGTTCAGCTAAAGCATTTAAACTCTTATTGTATTCGTTTAAATTATCAATATTTAGAAAATTTCTTTTTTCTAATGCTAAACTAGAGTTATAGTCTCTTTTTAAAGAAACTAATGGTTCAGCATAGGTGATAACTAAAAAATCTATTAAATTTCTTGATATTCTACTATATTTTTCTTTTAATTTAGTATAAGTTTCTTGGGACATATTGCCATCAATATACCTTTCATAATTCCAAATCTGTCTATCATTTATCGATCTATCAATAAGGATTATTTCCTTATCAGAGTTAATAGCTTCTTCTAATTGTTTAGTAGTTTCTTCTATTATTGCTTTATTTATGGCTGAACTGTTTTTCTTATATTTTGGCTTAAATACTTCTTTATAATATTTAGAGGTAGTAAATTCTTCAATTATGGCAACTTTAAATCCGCCCTTTTTAAAAAAATCATATAAATTATTTATAGTAGTTGTTTTTCCAGTCCGAGGCGTACCACTAAATTCAATGACAAAAGGTTTGGGCAATGCACTTAATGACTTTAATTTTTTAATTTCTTCTTTTTGAGCATGGAGCTTTATTAGTTTAGCGTAATATTCTTTATTATCAGCAAAAATAGTATCTTTTAAGTATAAATCTTCTTTTTCATAGAATACAATATCTAATACATTTTTAAGTCTTTTAAATATAGGTAAATTTTCATCTTCACCATGAACTAAGCTTTCATATATACTGGTATAATACCATTTTTGTTGTTCTTGACCTCTTTTAAATGTTGAAAAGTCTCTTTTTCCGTTTTTTTGAAATTTAAGCATTAGGTCTTCTAAATTATTTATCTTATCTGCACAAATAACTAACTTATTTCTTAAAGTTAATTTTTTTGTTTCTTCAATAGTATGTGATTTTCTTTCTTCCCATGAGAGGGATTTATCTGGTTCTGAGGCAACCATAACTAAATTTCCAATATCTTCGCCAAATTCGGTTTTAATTTCTTCAATTTTATAGGAAGTATCCTCTACAACATCGTGCAAATATCCTGCAGATATTACAGCTTCATCATAACCATATTCTTCTAATATCATACCTACACTAATTGGATGTATTATCATAGGTTTATCAGGTTCACTTTTTCTAATTTGTCCTTTATGAGCATTTATTGCAAATAATTTTGCTTTTTCTTTTAAACTTGTAATCATATTAGCTTCCAAATATTTTTTAGTAAAATCCCATTTATTTTTTAAAATAGTAGCAACATCTAATTTAAATTTTTTATAGTCTTTATCATAACAATAATTCTTGGCATAACCATTATTACCATATTTTTTAAGCGTATGATTATAAGAACGCTCAATCATTTGATATAGGCATAATTGAGGAAAGTGTTTGACTGAGTAGGAATGTGTCCTTTGTAATATAGAATTAATACTTGTACTCCTATCAGCTGATGAAATTATCTTGCCATAATCACTTCTAGGTTTAGTTTTTAATGATGCCCGATGATCTTCTATGGCTTCAAAAATTATTTTTCTTTGTTCTTCATCAAAAAAGTTTTTCATATCTTCATTTTCATAGAATATTTTTGCGGATAATAATTCGTGATTATCCTTATCTATATGATGGGCTAAGTCATGAAAAGACGCAATAGCATATACCATGTCAAGATTTATATTTTGAAACTGTTTAGCAAATTCTAAACTTCTTTTTATAACATACTTAATATGTTTAATATCATGGCCTAAATCATTTTGTTGATATAATGGCATTATATGTTTTTCAATATAGTTTTTTAGCTTATAATTAATTTTTTCCATAAATATCTCCTATTTAAATTACAACTAATAAAATTATACTAATAATTGATAATTATGCAAGGTAGTATTTTGGCTTTTAATTTTATAAAATTAACTAATAATACTTTTTTGTAAAACATTATTACTATCTTTTTTATCTTTCGGGGCAGTTTCTTTATTAGCTTCCAATTCTAAATTCATCTGTTTGATTACTGCGGCTATGGTTGGATCTGCCATCATTTTACTTAAAATTTCTTCTATTTCATCGTTTTCATCTTCTAATGTTCCAACTTGGTTTCTTAATTCTTCTTGTCTTCTTAAAAGTAGAGTTATTCTTTCTTCATACTCCTTTAGTATCTCTTCATCCCATACTGCATCTTTTTGCTTATTTAACCAAAGAACAGTATTTCTAACTCCAGCTAGTAAAGGTAAGCAATTATCAACATCCCACTTAAGATCTTCATAGCATTTAGCTATATATTTAAGATGTTCTACGCAAAAAAGCATACCAAACAAAATATATATTGCATTATTTTTAACAGTTCTTTCATATATATAATCATCTAAATCTTGTTCTTTCTTAACAAATCTAAACCAAGGTTCCGCATAAAAATCTTCTTCAGATAGTTCTTCTGCATATTCAGTTTTCTTATCAGCGGTACTAACACCATCTACAAGTGTTTCTAAATTATCATACGCAATAATTTCCGCTATATCTTTATCGCAGTATTCATCATATGGTAATCCTAATCTATAAACATATCTTAGATATCTACCATTATCAGTTTTAACCCAAGGGTCAAACATTTCTAAATAGGTTGTTGCTTCAATGTTTTTTGCCAAATACTCATTGTTTATATCTATAGCATTAGATAGAGTATTGGTAATTGTTGTAGTTGTTTTTACTTTTTTATGCTTTATAAAAAATGGGCCTACTAATAATATTCCTAAAAAAGAAACGCTTAAAACTGAAGAAACAATGGCTGTCGAAATATCTTTAAGTTTGCGTTTGCGAGCTGATTTTAAATCATTTTTAGCAGCAGCAACTTCTTCTTCGCATTTTTCAATTTGTTTACAACTTTCAACTGATTGATTAAAATTATCCGTATAACGTTTTCTTAAATCCAAAGTAGTCTTTTTGAATATAGTTTCTAGTTCTTTGCCGTGGCTAACCTTTATTATCTCCTTTATAATGTCCGCACTAAAGCAAACATCATCATCAAATGCTTCTTCTTTAGCCTTATTAATTAATAAATCGAGTTTAGATAAGTCTGCGCTAGTACTTCTTAGGGCATTTACCTCTTTTATTATTAAAGTCCAAATATAAGATCTAGAAGATTTATCTTTTAAAACATAATCGAATAAGCGGGAAGAAGCTAGTCCGTTTGCCATATATTCTAATTTAATAACCTTATAAATCGCTTCATATAATTCGGCTACTAATGAACTATATTCTACCATAAAGTTAGGATCGCTTTTTTTCAAATTTTTTAGAGAACTAATTAAACTATCTACCACACTTCTAAGTTCGGCGCTACTTATATCCTGCATTTTATTTACGTAGTCACAATTATTTTTAATTTGATAACCAATTATGTGTCTATCCAAAGATAGAATTATTTCATCAATTTTGGTATTTGCCTCTAAATAGGTTGCCTCGACAGTCATTTTTGCAGCTAGCTTTTCCGTACCTTTCAAGCTTTTAACTTTGCTTCTAACATCAAATAACAAATTATCAACATCTCTAGAATACTTTGATGTATCTGTCCCTAATGTACTTACATTATTAATAAGCATCTTGGCATAATTTACCCTAGACTGAAATAAAATTGCCCTATCAGCATTATTTGTTGCCATCTTTGCGCCTCCAATAGTCCCTTTAATAAATTTCTTAGAAGGTATTATATCAAAAAAATGTTAATTATTATAGAAAAAATTGATATTAGTTTAAGAGATAGCTTTTTGTGAATAACTATTACATATTATTTATGAAAATATAATATCGCTTGTTCTTCAAGTTCCTTACTTAGTTTTTCAATTGTGCCATCTAAATAAACACTGTCTATATCTTCTCTAACTCTACTAGGAAAAATATTATTCATATCTTCCGGATAATAAGCACCATCGCGAGGATAACTGGAACTTACTACTTCATAGGTTTGGTCTCTTTTTACAACTTTAAAACAATATGGCATAGATGCCCCACTATCTTTTAGCAAATTACCCGCATCTAAATAATACCTACCACTCATTACCCAAGCATAGACTAAATATGTTCTATCGTCAATTTCCTCTAACAAATATACTCTCATACTTACAAAAGTTTTTTCTCCTTCGTGATGTTTTGGTTCGCTATTTCCTTTTTTAATCAGATAATCTCGAACGGCATAATTAATATCAATTTCATCTAGTTCTATCGCAGGAGTATACTTAAATCCCCAAGTACTAAAGATAACTGTTTTATTATCATTCATTCTTTTTAAATCTATTAAAAACATAATAATAAATATTAAAGAGACAATAAAAAAAGAGATTACAATAATTTTAAAAGTTTTTTTATTGGTCTTTATTTCTTTATTAGAATAAGTAATAGTCTTCCAAATATTTTCTTCTAATCTATCTTTATAATTGCTTTTATCAACTCGTTCGCCACTAAGTAAATCATTAATTGTTATATTCAAGGCATCACATAATGCCTTTAGCAAGGATAAATCAGGAAGTCCCCTTCCATTTTCCCATTTTGATACAGCGCGATCAGTAACGCCGATTTTAGTTGCAAGTTCTTGTTGGGTCATATTTTTTTCTTTTCTAAGTTGAAATATAAATTTGCCTATTTTTTCTTGGTTCATAAATTTCCTCCTTGAAATAATTATAATATATAAAACTTAAAATGTTTCCAAACTATCCGTAGAGTTTATATAATCTAAGAGTTAAATAATAAAAATCTCACTAATGCTATAGTGAGAACTATTTGTAAAATTAAAAGTTAAAATATATCTTAAAAACGGATTTCTTCTACTGCTTTTTAGTTATTTTGAGTAGTAACGTTGACTTTCCCAATACCACCATCAATTGTAATTATATTAAAGCCACTACCTAAAATGGCACCATCATGGATCGAATTATTATTAAAGGTTATCTTGCCTATTCCTTTTTCAAAATTTAATTTATAATCTTCATCACTACCAGCTAGCTCTAGATTTAATTTACCTATTCCGGCATCTAGACTATTTGTTCCAGTTAATTTTGCTTTTATATCAGTTTTACCAATACCAAGATCAAAATCCAGATTATTTATTATGCCTTTTTCAATATTAAAATTGCCTATCCCAGCATCTATTATGGCACTATCAGCATGAATATCATTTATAAAAATATTCCCTATTCCTAAATCAAGAGTAATCTTTTTACTATTTAAAATATCAATATCAATATTACCAACACCACTTTTAATATTAACTACAGAATATCTAGCATCTTTAACAAGGTAAATAATTACCTTACGAGTATTGTTTTTATTGAAAGATAATATATTGTTATCAATGATTTTAATTTTTTGCTTTTCGTTGATAACTTTAATATCATCACTGTTTGTTTCAACTTTGAATGTATCTCCAACTTTAATTTCTAAAGAGCTAAAATCAAGTTCTATATTTAGCTCACTAATATTATCTTGAAGACTTAATATTTCCTTAAAAGAAGAGTTGACATTGTCATTAAATAAACCACCTACAATTAATGAACTTTTAAACAATAAATTAATTATAAATGCTACTAAAACAAAAGCTAGAGCAAACCCAAAATATTTTATAATTTTTTGAGCACTACTCATTTATTTCAACTCCACCAAATACACATGTTGCGTTTATATAAATAATCACTTGGTTTTTTTTGTCCTTTGTATTATTCTTCTTTTTTTCTTCTACGCCACCAAAAATAGATGTTGACTTTACTTTAACTAATACATTTTCTGGAACATAAATATCAACGCCACCAAACACAGCAGTAACATTAATAACTGTATCTTTCTTTAAGATTGCATCTCTTAAATCACATTTTACCCCACCAAATACAGCTGATAAATTTGCTCCTTCAAACTTTTCATTATCAAAGTTAACTTTTTGTTCTGAAAAAGTAGCACAATATTCATTGTCTTTATTGGCCTTTTGACTTATTTTTTTTATTTCTTCATTAAATTTACTTCTAAATGTATCTTTAAATATTAATGATGCACCCCAAATAATTAATACTACTGGTACTAGTAATTTCCAAAAAATAGCAAAATCTATTATATCTTGGCTTGATAATAATAGCATTACACCAATTAATAAGCCGATTAAATTACCAGTATGATCACTTTCTGTAAATAGATTAATAAAACAAGGCACAATTATAAATAATGACCACCAGCCAGCAAAAAATATATCTATGTTAGTAATATTTAAAGTATTAAGTCCTAAAATAATTCCAATACCAACCAATATTATTCCCCATAAAACTCCTTTTAAATTTTTCATATTATCCCTCTTTCTTATTTTTATTATATAAACTAACAAACGCATCAAAACCATTTGTTAATAACCTTTTTATATCATCTAGACTATAGACTATGGTTCCCGAGGCACAAATGCAGGCCAAACCATGAGTATAAATCCACATTGAATTATGAAAATCTTTTATGCTATCATCAGTAATTTTAACACTTTGTTTTATTAAATCAGATATAGATTTAAAATTTTCATTTTCCACCATAAACTTATTATCATTATAATAATGCTTACTCATAAATAAAACTTTAAAAAAATTCTTTTCTTCTTGAGCAAACTTAATATAATTAAGTCCAACTTGTTTATATTTAGGTAAATCATCATTTAATCCATCTAAAATATAACGATAAAAATACTTATCAATCATATTAATTAATTCGTTGTTAAGTTCAGTTGAACTAGAAAATTGATAATAGATTGGTCTTATTGAAGAATTAAGTTTTTTGGCAATTTCACGGTTACTAACGGCATCTATTCCTTTTTCTCTAGTAATGGTAAATGCGGCATCCAATATCATTTCTTTGGATATTTTAATTCTTTTTGGCAAAACTTCACTCCTTCCATCTTTATATATTGTATCATATGATACAATATATGTATATAAAAATTCATCTTTAAGGATGAATTTTTGGTTAAAGATCATTTTTTCTTTTTCTTCTTCTTTTTATTTTTGCCATTTGTTTTGGCCTTTTTAGTTGACTTGCTCTTACGAGAGCTTTTTTTATTTGAAGAAGGTTTAGTACTAGTCTTAGTCTTATTATTTTTAACACTATTTTTACCTTTAACTTTTGTTTTGTTACTCGTCTTACTAACATTACTTTTTTGATTAACTTTTGGACTTTTTTTAGAATTATTTTTGTTATTACTTTTTTTACTATTTCTATTTTTCTTTTTAATTCCAAAATATAGTAAACTAAGCATTCCTACCCCTATGGCAATGATAACTAAGAGATTACTACTTTTATAAGAAATATTTATTTGATAAACATTCTTTACTTGGTTCTCAGCAGTAACAATTATTTTTATAACTTTACCATCTTCAATATTATTATTACCAACTATTTCATAAGATGCTTTTTCATCTTCAAGGATGGGTTTAATATCCAAACTTTTGGTACCTTTTTTAACCTTTAAATTATAATTTCTAACTCGCTTACTAAAATTTAAATCATATCCCGTAATTACTAAAGATTTAATATAATTATTGCTAGATTTATTTAACAATGGTTTAGTAACACTTATTTCATAATTTAATATTTCACCATCTTCATCAATAATTTTCATTAAAATAATATTATTACCAGAAGAAATAGAAACCTTCCTTGCTCCATAACCAGAAACAAACTTTACATCTTCGTTAATCTCTGCTTCAATATTCAAATTAGTAATATCACTATTTACTTCTATACTATAAGAATAAATATTACTTTTAAAATTAAGTAAAATAATATTACCTTTATTATTAGTTATTTTTATTGATTTAATCTCTTTATCAATGTTATTTTTCTTAAAATCTTCCCTTATTATATTAATCTTATATACTTTTTTATTACCATTTTCACTTATAACTTCAATAGGAATAATTGTTTTTTCAACCGTAAGCGGAATATCGTATTCTCCACTACCAACAACTTTACTGAACTCATTACTATTAACCGTATCAATTTTTAATTTAGTTATATTATCATCAATATAATAATTATATGACATCTTATTCTTATTAAAATCTTCTAAAGATTTATCATCTACTATTATATCTTCTAAGTCATTATTATCAGATATTACTTTAACCTTATATGTTACGTCTTTATATGATTTTTTGTTATCATTATGACTATTTTCGACTATGATATTTTTTAATTTAACTTCTTTTTCACCAGAACTTACGCTTTTTATTAAAATTATTCCAAACTCTTGAAGACCAATATTTTCTTCATTACTAGTAGCACCGTTTTTTTCTACTTTCCATAGTTTATCATAATTACTTCTAACATCGACTATATTTAAACCTTCACTTATTTCCAAATCATAACTAATTTTATCAAAATTAAATCCATAATTTGCAACCCCAATTCGGCATATCATTTGATCATTTATATTCATATTAATACTATCACAATTAATTATGAATTCATCAACATGCAAAGGCTCTTCCGGTTCTACTTCTGGTTCTGCCCATACATTTAAGGGAAGTAATAATGAAATTATTAACAAAGAAAACCATTTTTTCATCATAAATTGCCTCATCTCTTATAAAGATTATACTACTTATATTAAGTTAATAACCAATTATTTATAACTAAATATAAATTTTGTTTCTTTATCCATTGCATATAAGATTTGTTCTTCTTTGGGGTTAATAAATATCTCGTTTGATAAAGAACCATCTATTACTTTATTATTATTGTCTATTTTATACAAATAAAAGGTCGAGTTAAGTTTGATATAGTTTCTTTCAATATTTCTTATTTCTAAATTTAACTTGCACTTACTATCATCGGGGGCAAATTCAATCTTTTTACCATTATATGCTTCATACTTTTCACTATGATCATTACATTTAATATATAAAGAATTAGTATCATCTAAGGGAGTTATCTCCTCAAATGCTTTATAAATTACTAAGAAACAAACCAAAATAATCAAACTAACAATTAATATACCCTTTATTTTCTTTTTCATATCACATCACAATCCAATTATAACAATATTTTAATCACTTTTAAATAATTAACTTTTGATTAACGTAAATATAATTGGGATTTTTAATAGTGTTTTTATTCTTCTCATATATTTTTTGCCATGTTGTATTGTATTTCTTAGCAATTTTACTTAATGTATCACCAGATTTTACAATGTATATTTCTTCATCTTTTGCCTTTAAGGGAATAATAAGTTTTTGGTTAACATATATTTTATTTTTATCTTTAATACTATTAACTTTAACTAAATCAGTTATTGTTACATTATAAATACTAGCAATTTTGCTTAATGTATCCCCTTTTTGGACAATATAATAAGTATTATTATCTTCTAAATTATTTTTATCTGCCGATTTAGTTTCATAATTAATCCATTTTAACTTGGTCCAAGTTTTCCAAGATCTATCACTTAAATTAGAAATACAAACTCCACCATACTCTTTCTTACTAATTTTATAATTGGATGTACATTCGATAACTTTATTATTTCCAAGATAAACTCCACAATGTCCATTCATATACAATAAAAGTCCAACAATTTCGGGCATTGACTTTATATCGCCTTTTTCTGATGCACTTTTAATAGTTATTCCATAAGCATCTTTATCATATTTAGCATCATACTTAACAGTACTATTACCATAATTACTCATAAAATATGATTTAATTAATCCCGCGCAGTCATAAGCATAATATGATTTACCAACTAATGAATATAAATATTCCTTTCTATTTTTATTATAATGACTTGGGTATTGTTTGGATTTAGCTTCTATAGTATTAGATGTTACTAATCTTCCAAATTCACCCCACATATAAACAGTATTAATATTAATAAGACTTTTTAAATAATCTACAAATTCATAATTACTCTTCATTAATAACCTCCTTCTTTGGTATTGCATCATATAATCCTCCGGCACTTAGTGATGCCATGATAGAGGCAATAATTGCACTATAAAGGTTTTCATCTATCCCAGTTAAATAAACTAATAAACCAGAAATAATACCAATAATTAGATTTTGATATGGGATAAACTTCTTACTAACAATTTTAAATCTTTTACTAATAAAACCAATAATAAGCGTTACAAAAGATATAATACTAGTTACTGTTAACTTCACACTTATCTCTCCCTTCTATTCTTCGTTCTAATGAAAAAATTATCTTATCTTGTTGGTTTAATTTTTTTACGGCATTATCTAAATTATCTTTTAAAGAGCTTACCATGAAATTAAGTTTGTTAATGGTTGTATTAAGTTTAATAATTGGGGTCAAAATGGAGATTAATGATACTATAAGGCCTACAATCAAAATTATTTGGCTATCCATAAATTCTCACCTACTATATTTTATGAATAATCATTAATTTAGAAAGAGCAGATGTCCTGCTAAGTTGCAGTAAATAAGCAGAAATGTTATAATTTATAGTGATTTCGAGGTAGTTTATGAAAAAATTGACAAAAAAAGACTATATATTTTTAGGAATATTTTTAATATTTATTTTATTATTTATTACAACCCTTTATAGTAAAGGTTTGCTTTTTGGATCTAATACAGATTGGTTAAATCAATATATTACAATTCCTGAATACTTTAGAACCTTATTCTATGAAAAAGGAACTATTATTCCCGAATTTGCATTAAACTTAGGTTTAGGACAAAATATATATTATTTTTCTTATTATGGTCTTCTTAGTCCATTAATTTTAATTTCTTACTTATTACCATTTGTTTCAATGTCTACTTATATTATTTTAATGTCAATAATATCCCTTATTGTATCTGTCTACTTATTTTATCGTTTTATTAATAATAAGTACTCATCTGATATTGCTTTTTGCAGTTCTATAGTATTTCTTTTAAATAGTACTTTCTTTTATCATTTTCATCGTCATATCATGTTTGTAAATTATATGCCATTTTTATTATTAGCTTTAATTGGAGTTGATAAATATTTAGAAGAAAAAAAACCTTTCCTTCTTATAATATCAAGCTTTTTAATGATAATGACTAGTTACTATTTTAGTGTTTCAGGAATAGTTACTATTGGTATATACTCTATCTATTATCTTTTAAAAAATAAGACTGATAAAAAACAATTTATTAAAACTATATCTAAAATAATAATGTATGTTTTTATTGCAATTTTGATGGCAGGTATTATTTTAATACCAACTATATATGCCTTAGTTAAAGGACGTGCTAGTACTACAAATGAAGCTTTAAATATTTTAAGTTTATTAAACCCAGCTTACAATAAAACATTTTATTATTCATACTATTCTTGGGGTATTACCATGATATATATTATAGCGTTAATAAGCGCTATTGTAAGTAAAAAGAAAGAAAATATATTTCTAGCTATTATTAGTTTACTATATATATTTGTTCCATTATTTAGTTATTTACTAAATGGCTTTATGTATATTGATGGCAAATGTTTTATTCCTTTTTTACCAATTATCATATTATTAATAAGTTCATTTTTAAATAGCCTTTTCAAAAATAAAATAAATCTTTCTAAAATTATAAAGATATTTATTCCTACATCTCTCATTATAATTATTACTGCTCTTAAAAGTACAACTATAAACCTATTATTAGAAGATATTATTTTAATGTTAATAACTATGCTAATATTAACAAAAAAATCATGGTCTAAATTAATTATGGTTCCCGTAACAATTATCTTATTAATTAACTTTACGTATTCGCAAAGAAATGAAAGTTATGTAGAAAAAGAAAATATATCAAATATTAATGATGTTTATAAGGACTTAAATATAGCAGATGAAAATTTATATCGTACAAGTATTTTAGAAAATGAAATTGCAACTGTTAATAAAGTTTATAATACTAATATTCTTAAGAGTTCAATTTATTCTTCTTATTCAAATAAGAATTATTTAAACTTTGTTCGTAATACTTTTCAAAATAATATCTTAAATAGAGATAATACTACTATAACTGAACCAAACAATATATTATATAATATTTATATTGGAGCAAAATATTTAGTAACAAGTGAAAAAGAACCAATCGGTTATTATAAAATATCAGAACAAAATAATACTAGTTTATATCAAAATGATAGTGTTTTACCAATTGGATATGCAACTAATAAAGTAATGAGTAAAAGGGAATTTGATACTTTATCATATCCAGAAACAATTGATGCTTTATTAAATTATGTTATAGTTGATAAAAGTTTAAATAATGTCTATCAAAAAGGAAATATTACTAAATATACGTCAAAATATAAAGTAAATAAAATTAGTAATCTTACTTATTCTTATGAAAATAATCATTATTTAATTAAGGCCGAAAAAGATAACTTATTACAAATCACTTTAAATACCCCTATAAAAAATGAAATTTTAATTATTAAATTTAATATGAATAAACAAAAAGAAGGATATGCTTGCAGTAGTAATATTGAAATCAATGGAATAACTAATGCTCTATCTTGTCAGAATTGGAAATATCATAATAATAATGAAACATTTGAATATGTATTATCATCTAATGAGGAAATTAAAGAATTAAATATTAAGTTTTCAAGTGGTGAATTTGATATTGATAATATTGAATTATATAAAATAAACTATAATAATATTAAAAATATTAAAAATAATGTTGATGAAATAATATTTAATCAAAATGATACTAATAATACTTTAGAAGGAACTGTTAATGTAAGTAATTATGGTTATGTTAAACTTACTATTCCTTACGAAAAAAAAGGATTTACTATCTATGTTGATGACATTAAAACACCATATCAAAAGGTAGATAATGCGTTCATTGGATTTAATATTAATGAAGGTAGTCATACTATTAAAGTGGTATATCATACACCATACTTAAAATTAGGCATACTAGTTTCATGCATGGGATTATTTTTCCTAACACTTACTATTATGTATCGAAAGTATACTAGAAAATTCAATCATTTCTTTCAAAAAATTCTTAATTTTAGTAAAAAAACTGGTAATAAAATTTACATGATGACTTTAACATTCATTAAAAATAATAAGTATTATATTTTCTTATTTATATCCTTATTTATATTAGACTTAGCTTTAAGATTATTTTATAATTCGCAAGTTGGATATTATAAATGGTATAATTTTATACCAAATCTCTTTAGTACTATTTGGATTATATTTATTTTATTATTAACAAAGTTTTCTAAAAATACATTAGGAAAAATAATCTATTTAATCTTTTATCTATTTTCTTTAATTATGTTTTTAGTTCATTCAATCTATTTTTCATATTTTAATATGTTTTTTGATTATAGTACTTTAACTTTTGCGACTGAAGGAGCAGAGTATTATAGCACTGTTATTGCTAATATTAAATTATGGATTGTTATTGTAACTATTTTAAGCGTTTTCTTATCTATCAAGGCACTTAAAAAAATAAATCATAGTTCTAAAACTAATTATAAAAAGATTATTGTTATAGTTATCAGCTTTATTATAATTAAAAATTTAATTCCTTATTTATACGGAACTAAAAATAACCAAGTTGAATGGGATGATTGGCGTAATGCTAGAATTATTTATGAAAACTTTAATGATAATAATAAAAGTATGATGGTGGCGGGAATGTTTGAATATAACATTCGAAATTTTAAAGTTAACTTTTTTAAAGATAATGAAAAATTAACCGAAGCAGAAAAAGAAGTACTTGTTGATAACTTTAAAGAAGAAGAATTAAGTAGTCTGAATGATTATACGGGTATTTTTAAGGGTAAAAATTTAATTCTAATTCAGCTGGAAAGTATAGATAGTTTTTTACTTGATAGAAAAGTAATGCCTACTTTTTATCAGTTATCTAAAAATTCAATTAATTTTACTAATCATTATTCATTTACATCAGGTGGTGGTTCAACATTTAATTCTGAATTTATGGTTAATACTGGTTATTCTAGTGCATATAATTATAATCAAAGTGCCTATATATTTAGTCGTAATACATACACCTATTCTTTACCAAATTTATTTAAAAAAGAAGGTTATACGGTTAATGCCTTTCATATGAATTCTAAAGAATATTACTCAAGAGGGGTTAATTATAAAGCATTTGGTTATGACTCTTATAATGGTTTAAAAGATTTAAATATTTATCAAAACAATGAATATTGGTTAGATACTGAATTAATTAAAAATGATACATTTTCTAATTTGATTTTTAATAATGATAAACCAAGTGTATCATACATAATAACTTATACTGCGCATCTTCCATATAAAACATCAAAAGGAACTTGTGGAATGTTAACAGATGAAGAGGGATTAACTGAATTAGATTGTTTAAAAATTCAAGCTAAAGAAACTGATGATATGATTAAGTTATTGATTGAAAAATTAAAAGAGAAAAATATGTTAGAAAATACAGTAATCGCTTTATTTTCTGATCATTATGTCTATACTCTTGAAAATAAAGAAATACTAGATCAATATAAAGAAACTGATAATAATCTAATAAATAAAACTCCATTTATGATATATAATAATGGAAATGTTATAAAGACAGTAAAACAGGTAAATTCGCAGTTGGATATTCTACCTACCATACTAAATTTATTTGGAATTGAGTATAATATTAATAATTATATTGGTCGAGATATTTTAAGTAAGAATTATGATCCAATCGTCTTCTTCTCTGATGGTTCATGGTATAATGGTTCTACTTATGTTGCTAATGGCGAATATCAAAGTGGAAAAAAGATAAGTTCGAAGACAATTGAAAAATATAATTTAATTGTTAAAAGAAAAATGCTTCTTAACGATGCAATTATTAAATCAGATTATTTTAAAAGTATGGGAAAAAGCCAAGGAAGTTAATATTTAATTAAAATTAATCTATTAATTGTTAATAAGGATAAAGTTTATTAATAGTATTTTAATATTAAATATGATATTATTGTATTAGATTAGAAAGGAAGTTAAAATGGACTTATACGATTTTGATTATGTTGCTCCAACAACTAACCAAATTACATTTAGTGTAGTGTGGACAATCATAAGTATTGTAGTTGCAATAATTGGTGGTATTACCTTATATTTTACTGTCTTTAATAAAAAGCAAACGGCAAAATATAAAGGATTTATGAAATACTTAAGTGAATTTGTTAACTTTAAATATTTTATTATTGATGATTTATTTAGAATACTATATTTAATTAGCGCAATTATGATTACTTTACTATCATTTACTTACATAGGTTCTTGGAAATTCTTAACATTATTAATATTAGGAAATTTAGGTCTAAGAATTGTTTATGAGTTATTGTTATTATTTAATGAACTATGTCTAAACGTTAGAGAAATAAACAAGAAGATTAAAAAATAAATAGAAGCAATTTCTTTAAGTTAAATAGAAGTTAGAGATATCAAAATGATATTTTCTAACTTTTTCTTTTGGAATTATATTTTTTTACATGTCTTAAACTTTCTATCTTTTATTTTTAGTAGTATATCATCAAAAAAAGAATAGATTTTTCTATTCTCTTAAGTAATAGCCTTATTTTGGAATGTAATGTATTTTGACATAGCCACTGCCTTTTTTAGCACAATTTACTGTGGCATTGTTTTCTGCACATGTAGTTGATATGGTTTTTGTACTTGTTTCATTTGACCTTTTTCAATTAACTGTGTCTAAGATAAAATTTTACTAGTTGATTGAAGGAG
>CAZPSA010000016.1:0-23122 GCA_964589375.1 uncultured Clostridium sp. | reverse complement strand
TTTTCCCGCTAATGTTTAAATTTTTTTGAGACATTTTCCTAAATTATTGACACTAAAAACGCTCAACTTACCAAACCCATATAATTAATTTGTGATAATGTCTTAAGTGTTAACGTGTATATTTTAAATTTACCACCGCATTAACAAAAAATATTAATATTGATTTTCTCAAATTAAATTTTTTAACTTATATTTAACTCAATAATCAAAAAATCTCAAATTTAATTATCTTTATTAATAGCCAGATATTTTTAATAATGAGTTTTCAACAATCAAAAATAACGCACAAATTAAAGCTTTTTTTAATTTTTTCGTTTTAAAATCTAATAATTGTGGATTATTAATTTTATTGTTAATTTTATTTTGTGGAAATTGTTGAAAAGTTGATTTTTATGCGTTATTATAAGGTAAATTTTTGTTAATATGTCTGTTGATAAAAGTCTAAAAATATTTTTTTTTATTTTCATACTTTCTTTTTCAACAAACTTGTTTTAAAATATTTTTAGAAAAAGAAAACGTAGCGGGGTGAGGAAATGAGCAATGATGAATTATGGAATAGTTTCTTAGAAATAATAAAACCTAGAATTCAAGATATTTCTTACGATACATGGTTTAGAGATACAAAACTAATTGATATCAAAGATGGTAAACTAATAATTAAAGTTCCAATGACATTTCACAAACAATTTTTAATTACTAATTACTCTGAATTTATTGAAGAAATAATTAACAATATCACCGGCACTAACTACGATTTAGAATTTGTTGTAGAAGAAGATTTAGTAGCATTAGAAGATAACAACACCAATATAAAAACAAATTATAAAAAAATTAATTCAAACTTAAATCCTAAATACACTTTTGATAACTTTATAATAGGAGATAGTAACCGGTTTGCTCAAACAGCTGCACTTGCAGTAGCCGAACAACCAGGAAAAATATATAATCCCTTATTTATATATGGAAAAAGTGGTTTAGGGAAAACTCATTTAATGCACGCAATTGGTAACTATATTGATAAAAATAGTTCTAAAACAGTTTTATACGTAACAAGTGAAGAATTTATTTCTGATTTTATTGGAGTAAATAAAAAAGATAGCAACAATTTTGAAATAGTTGAACATTTTAAAGAAAAATATCGTAATATTGATGTTCTAATGATTGATGATATCCAATTTTTAGGAGGAGCATCAAAAAGCCAAGAAGAATTTTTTCATACTTTTACTAATCTTTATGACTCTAATAAACAAATAATTATAAGTTCAGATCGTTCTCCAGACGATTTAAAAATATTAGAAGATCGCCTTCTAACTAGATTCCGCTGGGGACTAACCGTAAATATATATCCTCCAGACTTCGAACTTAGATGTAAAATTCTTCAAGACAAAATGACCGGTATGGAAGTAGCAAAGTTAGTTAATAATGATGTTATTGAATATATTGCTTCAAATTGTGAAAATGATGTTAGACATTTAGAAGGGGCAATTACAAGATTATATGCATATGCCGCCATGATGTGTCCTAAAGTAATTAATTTAGAATTTGCCGTTGATGCCTTAAAAGATTATATAGGAAAATCAATTTATGTTACAAATGATATTCAAAAAATTCAAAAAGCAGTCGCAGATTATTTTAAAATAACCGTAGATGACTTGAAAAGTAAAAAAAGAAACGCCAACATTAATTATCCACGGCAAATTGCAATTTACTTATGCCGAATGACCACTGAAGAAACAATAATTAAAATTGGCTTAGAATTTGGTAATCGAGATCATTCAACAGTACTTCACGCTTTTGAAAAAATAAGTAACGAATTAAAAACAAATATAAAACTAAAAGAAACTTTAGAAGAAATTAAAAATAAAATTGTTAATTAATATTTAAAACTTAAAATAATAAACAATTACAAACCCTTATAAATAAAGGTTTTAAGTTACTTTTCCACATTATAAACATCAATAATAATAATAAATTAGAAAGAAGGATTAAAATGAAATTATTAATTGAAAAAAATATCTTATTAGAAAGTTTAACAAATGTTATGAGAGCTATATCTCCTCGTAATATAATTCCCATATTAAATGGGGTAATGTTTGATTTAACCGAAGAAGGTTTATATCTAACCGCAAGTGATAGTGATTTAACTATTAGAAACTTTATTCCTAAAGAAAAAATAAAAAATATTTATGTTCCAGGTAAAATAATTATTCAAAGTAAGTACTTACTAGAAATAGTCCGAAAGTTACCTAATACTGATATTAATATTGAAGTAATAGATGGACTAAAAATAATTATTAGTACTGAAAATACTACTTACAACTTAAATTGCCTAGACACAGAAGATTATCCAAAAATTAATTTAGAAGAAGTGGAAAAACCTATAATTATCAACAGTAGTATTATTAAAAAGGTTATTAATCAAACTTTATTTGCCGTATCAACTCAAGAATCTCGACCTTTATTAACTGGCTTAAATTTAAAAATAGAAGGAAACATATTAGAATGCGTTGCAACCGATTCATATCGTTTAGCTAAGAAAAATCTAATTTTAAATGAAACTTATGATTCTTATAATGTAGTAATTCCCGGAAAGAATATAAATGAATTAGATAAACTATTAACTGAAGAACAAGATGTGGAAATCCATGTATTTGCTAACAAAATATTATTCAAATATAATAATTATTTATTTCAATCTAGTCTTTTAAGTGGTGCTTATCCAAATACCTCAAATTTAATTCCAAACGATTTTGCAATTATCTTAACGACATCATTAAATGCTTACTACGACGCTATAGATCGTGCAGCTTTATTAACTCAAAATAAAGATAAAAATATTATTAAAATGGATACTAAAGCAACTGAACTTACTATAACATCATATGCTAGTGAAATTGGAAAATCAGAAGAAACGGTATTAATAAATAAAAATACTCCAAATAATATATCAATTTCCTTTAGTGCAAAATACATGTTAGATGCATTAAAAACATTTGAAGAAGAAGAATTAATTATACTTTTAAATAATGAATCAAAACCGATAATTTTAAAGTCAGCAACAGATGAATCTTTAATCCAATTAATATTACCAATCAAGACATATTAAAATTGATAAAATTTAAAAATATCAATTTTTTTATTTTTTTCCTTTAATTCGACAAATTTTGACAAAATTCGACAAAAAAATATGATTAAATATCAACTCAAGTCAGGGGGTGATATTTTGAAAAACTATCAAATAAACGAAGAAACACTAGCTTTAGTTCCGATGGGAAATAAACAGACCATAATTTACGAAAAAAAAGATTGTTATATAATAAACGAAAAAATATCTAAAATTATGGAAGCAAATTGTAAGTATTATGGTAGTTCAGTTGAAGGCAGAATTAAAGGAACTTATTCCTTAACTGGCTATACTTATAAGGCACCAATTATTTTAAGAGAAGATAAAAATCTGATTTTATTTCCTACTAGTTCTCCAAGATTAAAGGATTGTTCATGGATTAGTTTACATAATATTAAAAATGTAAAAAAAGTAAATTCTAAATCAGCAATAGAATTTTTAAACAATGAAAGTTTAGAAATAAATACATCATTCAATATTCTAAACAATCAATATTTACGATCTCTATCTTTAGAAAATGCTTTCAAAAATCGTAAACAATCTTAATTTTTATAAAAAAATATTATATAATTTTAAGGTTTAAACTTCTAAATCTATAATAAAATCAAAATTCCCCAAAAATGCTTGATTTTTTAATATAAATAACTTATTTTTGATTTTAAACCCCGAAATTTTATGATATAATGTTAATAGGTATAGGGACACATATATACCTATTTTATTATTATATATCTTTAAAAGAGGGCAAAAAATGAAAATTACTAATTTAAAACTTAAAAATTTTCGCAATTATGATATGTTAAATTTACAATTTTCAAATTATAAAAATATTATTATTGGAGATAATGGTGTCGGCAAAACAAATATCGTAGAAGCAATTTATTATTTAGCTTTAACAAAATCTTTTAGATGCAGTGATGATATATTACTTATCAATGAAAACGCCGATCGCGCAATCATTGAAGCAAATATCAAAACAAATATTAATAATACATATCGCTTAGTTTTAAGTAAAGCTGGTAAAAAAATAACTATTGACAATAACCCAGTAAGTAGGATTAGTGATTATATTTCAAAACTTAATATTATTTTATTTTCCATTGATGATTTAAAACTTATTAAAGACAATCCTAGTGTCCATCGAAAATTAATAAATATGGAACTATCTCAGTTTAATAATGAGTATTTAAAATTATTAAGTTTACATAATAAATTATTAAAACAAAGAAATACCTATTTAAAAGAAAAGTTTCAGCAAAATCAACTATCCTTAGAATATTTAGAAGTTTTAGATGAAAAATTAATTGATTATGGTTTGAAAATATATAATATTAGAAAAGGTTACATAGATACAATAAATCTCTATTTACCGGAAATATTTATTAAATCAACCAAAAAGCCGAATTTGAAAATAAACTATATTTCGCAATATGATAATAAAACAAAAGAAGATTTAATAAAAATGTATAAAAAAAATCGAACTCGAGATATAACATATGGCAAAACCCATGTTGGAATTAATTTGGATGATTATATTTTTGAAATATCAGGAAAAGAAGCTCGTAATTACTTATCCGAAGGTGAACAAAAGAGTGCGATTATTTCATTTAAATTAGCCGAAATTAAATACTGTATTGAAATATTTAACAAGGTACCTATTTTAATTCTAGATGATTTATTTAGCGAGCTAGATAATAAAAAGATTAATAGTTTGATCAGCAACTTAAAAAAAAGTTTTCAAATATTTATAACAACAACAGATTTAACCAAAGTAAATAAAAGATTATTAAAAAATTGTCGAGTAATAAAAATAACCAAAAACAAAATGGAGGTAAAAGATTATGAATGAAGATATTAAAAATGAACATTATTCTGAAAATGACATTCAGGTTTTAGAAGGTTTAGAAGCTGTAAGAAAAAGACCAGGAATGTATATTGGCACAACCGATGTAAAAGGATTACATCATTTAGTGTGGGAAATCGTTGATAATTCAATTGATGAAGCTTTAGCTGGATATTGTAAAAATATTGAAATAGTGATTAATAAAGATAATTCAATAACAGTTAAAGATGATGGTCGTGGAATTCCAGTTGGTATTCACCCAAAAACAGGTATGTCAACTGTTGAAACAGTTTACACAGTCCTTCATGCCGGCGGTAAATTTGGCGGCGGCGGATATAAAGTATCGGGTGGACTTCATGGAGTTGGAGCCTCAGTTGTAAATGCTTTATCAAAATGGGTAACCGTTCGCGTTTATAAAGAATTAAAAATTTATGAAACAAAATTTATAAATGGTGGCAAAATCTTACAAAAATTAACTGAAATTGGAACTTGTGAAGAAAATCGTACGGGAACAGTAGTAACATTCAAACCAGACCCTGATATTTTTGATACTGAAATATATGATTATGAAACTTTAAAAGTAAGGGTAAGAGAATTAGCATTCTTAAACAGAGGTTTAAGAATTACCCTAAGAGATGATCGCGATGATGAAGATACCACTGGTGAAACATTTCTATATGAAGGTGGTATAAGTGAATATGTTAAGTTTTTAAATAAAAATAAAACCCCAATTCACAATGATATAATTCATTTAACAGGAGAAGAAGATGGAATTATATTTGAAGTAGCTATGCAATACAATGATGGCTATACAGACAATATATATTCATTTGTTAATAATATAAATACACATGATGGTGGAACCCACGAAGAAGGAGTTAGAAGAGCATTAACAAGAATAATTAACAATTATGCTCGAAAAAATAATATTTTAAAAGAAAAAGATGATTCTTTAACCGGTGATGATGTCAAAGAAGGATTAACCATGATTATTTCTTGTAAACATCCAAACCCTCAATTTGAAGGACAAACTAAAGGTAGATTAGGCAACTCAGAAGTAAGAAAAATTGCTGATAGTGTTTTTTCTAAGGGATTTGAAAGATTTCTTATGGAGAACCCTCAATCGGCCAAAATAATCATCGAAAAAGCAATGCTAGCTTGCCGGGGCAGATTAGCTGCTAAACGAGCTAGAGAAGTTACTCGCAAAAGTGAAATGAATTTAACAACTACTTTTTTTGGAAAACTATCAGATTGTAAAAGTAAAGATCCAAAAGTTAGTGAAATATTTATAGTCGAGGGAGATTCAGCAAGTGGTTCTGCCAAAGAAGGGCGCGATTCCATTACTCAAGCAATCTTACCATTAAAAGGAAAAATCCTAAATGTTGAAAAAGCTCGATTAGATCGTGCTTTAAGTAATGATGAAATTAAGACAATCATAACTGCATTTGGTACAGGCATCGGCGCTGAATTTGATTTATCAAAATTACGATATGATAAAATAATAATTATGACCGATGCCGACGTTGATGGTGCCCATATTAGAATTTTATTACTAACGCTTTTCTTCCGTTTCTTTAAACCAATTGTTGAAACAGGTCATGTATATGCCGCCCAGCCGCCTCTATTTAGAATTAGCTATGGCAAATCACGAAAGTACGTTTTAACAGTTGAAGAAAAAGATAAATATTTAGCAAGTTTACCAGAAAATATTCGTTCTCGATGTGAAATAGTTCGTAATAAAGGTTTAGGTGAGATGGACCCTGATGAATTAAATTTTACTACTATGGACATAAACCATCGTGTACTTAAAAAAATAACGGTAGACGATTGTATGCTTGCAGATCAAATCTTTACAGAATTAATGGGAGAAGAAGTCGAACCGCGTAAAAAATTTATTGAAGAAAATGCAAACTATGCAGAACTAGATATATAGGAGGTAATTTATGGAAGAAGAAACAAAAGAAAAAATAGAAATAATAAGCGAAGAAACAACCGAAGAAGTTCTAGAAAATACCTCTGAATACTTTGGTGGTGATGCTCCTGAAAGAGATAAAATAATTGAAGAAAACATAGTTCACGAGCTTCGGGAATCATTTAGAGATTATTCATTGAGTGTAATAACCGCTCGTGCTATCCCAGATTTAAGAGATGGCTTAAAACCTGTTCATCGAAGAATACTATGGTCAATGTTTGAAAATGGCTATACTCCCGATAAACCACATCGAAAATGTGCAAAATCAGTCGGTGAAGTAATGGGTAATTATCACCCTCATGGCGACTCTTCAATATATGATGCGATGGTAAGATTAGCCCAATCATTTCAATTAAGATACTTGCTAATTGATGGCCATGGTAACTTTGGTACAATTGAAGGCGACCCAGCCGCTGCATATCGTTACACTGAATCAAGACTATCAAAATTATCCTTAGAGATGTTAAGAGATATAAAAAAAGATACAGTTAATATGCGACCTAACTTCGATGAATCCCGTTTAGAACCAGTCGTACTTCCATCAAGATTTCCCAATATCTTAGTAAATGGTGCAATGGGAATAGCGGTAGGTATGGCCACTAATATTCCTCCTCATAATTTAACCGAAGTAATTAATGGTTGTATTGCATATATTGACGATCATGATATTGATAATGTTGGCTTAATGCAATATATAAAAGGTCCTGATTTTCCAACTGGAGGAATTATTCTTGGTAATTCAGGAATAAAACAAGCATACGAAACCGGCCGTGGAACTATTACGATAAGAAGTAAAGCCACAATTGAAGAAGAAGGAAACCACAATAATATTGTTATAACTGAAATACCATATGGCATAAATTTAAAAGATGTTCATAATAAAGTAGCGGAACTAGTACATAATAAAATAATAGATGGAATAGCAGATTATCATACAGACTTAAAACATGGTGTAAAAATAACTATAACGCTAAAAAAGGACGCAAATGCTCAAGTCATTTTAAATAATTTATATAAACACACTTCATTTCAAATATCATATGGTATAACTTTATTAATGATAGATGAAAAAACTCCAAAAACCCTATGTTTAAAAGACATTATTTCAAAATATATAAACTATCAAAAAGAGGTAATTATTAGAAGAACCCAATATGATTTAAAGAAAGCAGAAGACCGTGTTCATATTTTAAATGGCTTAAAAATAGCCTTAGATCATATAGATGAAGTAATAAAAATTATTAAAGAAGCCGAAACAGATCAAGTTGCAAAAAATGAATTAATATCAAGATTCGGCCTAACCGAAATTCAAGCTGACAGTATATTAGAACTAAAACTTAGACGATTAACTGGATTAGAACGCTCTAAAATAGAAGAAGAACTAAAAGACTTATTAGAAAAAATAGATAATTTCCGAAAAATACTCGCATCAGAAGAATTAATTCTTAATATAATAAAGGAAGAACTAATTGACATACGAGATCGTTTTGGTGACGAAAGAAGAACAACAATAGATATGACTGCAATAGATTACATTGAAGACGAATCCTTAATTCCAAATGATGATATTATTCTATCTGTAACCAACAAAGGTTATATAAAAAGAACTTTATTAGAAACTTATAAAATCCAAAACCGAGGTGGAGTTGGTGTAAAGGGAATGTCAACTAGCGAAGAAGATTATGTTGAATATTTATTAAATCTCCATTCTCATGACTATGTTATGATATTTACTAATAAAGGAAAAGTTTATAAATTAAAAGGATATGAAATTCCTGAATTTAATCGTACATCAAAAGGAATACCGGTAATCAATCTATTACCAATTGAAAAAGAAGAAAAAATTCAATCCATTATTCCATATAATAAAGAAGATAATTTCAAATACTTAATTTTTGCGACAAAAGCCGGAATTGTTAAACGTACAGAATTAAGCGAATTCGATAATATTAGAAAAACAGGAAAATTATGTATAAAACTAAAAGAAAATGATGAACTTGTAAATGTAAAAAAGACCACAGGTTTACATAATGTTATGTTAGCATCTGAATCAGGAAGAATGGTTGTATTTAATGAAGAAGAAATAAGAGTTATGGGCCGTACTGCATCTGGTGTAAAAGGAATTAACTTAGACAAATCAAAATGTATAAGTATGGAAACAGCTCAAGATGATGATAATATAATTCTTGTTACTTCAAAAGGATATGGCAAAAAAACCCTATTAAGCGAATATCGTAAAACAAAAAGAGGAAGCAAAGGAGTTAAGGCTCTAAATATTACCGAAAAAAATGGTAATATAGTTTCCATCAAAAAATGTGAAGATGACACTGATTTAATGTTGATAACTAACACAGGAATAATCATTAGAATACCAACAGCTCAAATATCCCAGTTAGGGCGTGTAACCCAAGGTACAAAACTTATTAATTTAAAAGAAGGACAAACTGTATCATCAATAAGTTTAGTAACTGCTGAGGATGTTTCACGTGAAACATCTGAGGAAGCTGAAAGTCAAGAAAAATAGATTTTAAACAAAAAAATGGCTAAATTTAACCATTTTTTTTAATAAACTTATATATATGTCCGTTATTTTTAAATTAAATTATTTCCTGGAAAATAATTTGAATAACAATTACCCTACTTTTTTCAACAAAAATAAATGTTTCACGTGAAACATTTATTTTTGTAATATCCGATTACATTCATTATAATATGAGTAAACACATAAAATTAGATATAAGTTTAAGTTTTCCACAGCCAATGTTTCACGTGAAACATATAATTATAACAATTTATATCCTAAAATTATTTCCCGGGAAATAATTTTAGGATATTTTTTTTGAAGTTGGTGTTAAAATTAAAAAAAATATGAGTTTGAGACAATATTATCTGCTAAGATTTTATATTATTTATATAATTCATTACTTAAATGATATAAATATTTATCAACAAAAAATTAATGTTTCACGTGAAACATTAAAAATAATTGATTATATATATGTATTTATTCCAAAATTATTTCCCGGGAAATAATTTTGGATGTTTTATATAATAATATAAACAAAATTTGTTATTGTTTTAAAAATATAATACTAAAATAATTGATAGTTTAAAAAAATTAGGCTATACTCAAAAAAATTTATATAAAATCCTGCAAGTGTTAACAAAATAAAAACTTATAAATTATTTCCCGGGAAATAATTTATAAAAGTATAATTAATTAAAATTAAATCAAAGTTATCAACATTTCAATGTTTCACGTGAAACATTATAAACAAAAATTTGAAAAAACTAATGCAAATGTGGTAATATTATATTGCGCAATATATATGTAATAAACTGGTCAGATTCGGAAGAAAGCAGCCACATTTACTTCTATATATGTGCGCTTTTTTATTAGGAGTAAAAATGAAAAATAAATACATAGAAGAATTATTAAAATTAGCTAAAAAAGCTCAAAAAAAATTAGAACCACCTATATCCGCAATAATAATCTATAACAATAAAATAATTGCCAAAGCATATAACACAAGAAATAAAACAAACAAAACAATTGATCATGCTGAAATAAAAGCTATAACTAAAGCAAATAAAAAACTAAAAACATGGAGACTGAACAAATGTACGCTATATGTAACGATAGAACCTTGCGAAATGTGCAAAAACGTTATAAAAGAAAGTCGCATTGATCAAGTATATTATATACTTGATCGTAATGAATACAAAAAAATCTACAATAAAACAAACTTTAATAAAATAAAATCAAATGATGCCATAACCCAAAAACAAATTCAAAAATATCAACAATTAAATCAAGAATTTTGGCAAAAATTACGCTAAATTAGTCCATTTTCTAGCAGTACCAAAATAAGAAGAATAATTTTACAATTTCAGTATAGAATTTTCTTTTATTAAGATACAACTCAATATTTTCCATTTCCAATTCTGTTAAATTTTTGTTAAAATAATTACATCCCACATACATACCTCCTTAGTAATTTTTCTATTCAATTAAATTATACTATAAAGGGCGTATATGAGACTTATTTATATTTCGAATATCCAAATAAAAATTTAATATAATTTCGAATATCTTAAAACTAATTACAAATTACGCTAAAAAATATCATCAATAATATATTTATGATATAATAAAAAACAGGAGGAAATATGGCATACAAAGTACTATATCGAAAATATCGACCCCAGGATTTTAATAATTTATACGGACAAGAAAACATCAAAAAATTACTTATAGAATCCATAAAATCAAAGAAATTATCTCACGCTTATCTATTTTCCGGACCTCGTGGAACTGGCAAAACCAGTACCGCCAAGCTTTTTGCTAAAACAATAAACTGCGAAAATCCGATTGATGGAATTCCATGCAATAATTGTCCATCCTGCACTAACTATGAAGAATCTCCTGACATAATCGAAATTGATGCTGCTTCAAATAATGGTGTAGATGAAATTAGAGACTTAAGAGATAATGCAAAAATTTTACCAACTTTTAGTAAATACAAAGTATATATAATTGATGAAGTCCACATGTTATCGCAAAGCGCTTGGAATGCCTTCCTAAAAATACTTGAAGAGCCACCAAAACACATTGTATTTATTCTAGCAACAACAGAAATTCAAAAAGTTCCAATAACAATCTTATCAAGATGTCAAAGATTTAACTTCAAAAAAATATCTCCTAATACCATTGCCGAAAATATAAAAAGAATATCTCAATTAGAAGAAATTAAAATAGAAGATGAAGCAATACAATACTTAGCTGAATTATCGGATGGTGGCATGAGAGATGCACTAAGTTTTCTTGATCAACTATCTAAAGAAAATGCTCTAATTAATAATGAATTGATAGAAAAAACCTTTGGTATAATTGGTATTAATGATATTGATAAAATGTTTGAAGCTCTATTTCAAAAAAAATTTGCGGATTTTAATAATATAATAGATGAATATAAACAAAAAGGTCTAGATATAAATATTCTTATAAATAAGATAATAGACTACCTATACAATATGCAAATATCTATTGCGAATGGCAAATTCTCATCAATAAGCTCGGAACAAATTAAGTTGCTTTCTAAAGAACTTTCTGAATGTTATAATAAGAAAAACGCTTTTAATTTAATCAAAATAATACTTATTAGTTACTTTACTGATTCTAATAATACTCAAGAAATTATTTCCCGGGAAATAATTTCTGAAAATACTTCTCAATTTAAAACCGAAGAACCAGAAGAAAAAAAAATAAAAACATTACCTAAAAATTCAAATAATCCTTCGGAAATATCTTCCAAAAACGACCAAATTATTTCCCGGGAAATAATTTTACCACCATCAAACATAGAAATAACCGAAGAAATAATTGAAATAAGGATAAATAATGCCTATGTAGGCGCAAATAAAGAATTAAAAACCAACTTTAAAAAACAATGGGAAAAATTTATATCTGATATAACGCTCAACAAAAAATCAGAAATACTATCAATTATTGAAGATACAACCATTGAAGTAGTATCACCAACAAATGTAATATTTTCACATAAATCGCCATCAACTGCTGTTCTATTCAACAATAGTGTTAATTATATAGAACAAGAATTTCAAAAAAATGCGATAAATAAGCTAAACTTTATTTGCTTAGAACAATCAAGATGGCTTCAAGAAAAAGAAAACTATATAAAAAATAAAAATAAAAAATACGAATATATTCCTGAAAATACGAAGGAAAAACAAAAAAAAGCTGTTTTTAATGCAGCTAGCGAACTATTTGAAAATATAAATATAGAAGAAAGATAGGAGAAAAAAATATGAATATGCAAAATATAATGGCTCAAGCCCAAAGAATGCAAAGAGATTTACAAAAAAAACAGGAAGAAATATACCAAAAAGAATTTACTGCCACCTCAGGAGCAATAACAATAACTCTAAGCGGTAAAAAAGAAATAACAAACATTACTATTGATAAAACTATCCTTCATGATGAAGAAGACATTGAAGCTTTAGAAGACATGATTAAAATAGCCCATAACGAGGCAATAAAACAAATTGAAAAAGAAGTCGAAAGCAAACTTGGAGGCTTAGCCAAAGGCCTTAATGGACTAATGTAATATGATATACCCTAAAATACTAGAAAACTTAATAGAATACTTTAAAAAATTACCAGGAATAGGCGAAAAAACCGCCGAACGCTTAGCTATATCAATATTAGACTTATCAGAAGAAGATACCAACGAGTTTGCCAACCTCATAATCCAAGCAAAAAAAGACTTGCACCCATGCCAAATATGTGGAAATTTAACTACTGACTCAAACTGCCGCATATGTGATGACAACTACCGTAATCAAAATATAATCTGCATAGTTGAAGATTATAAAAGTGTATTTGCTTTTGAAAAAATGGGAAAATATCAAGGTGTTTACCATATACTAAACGGTTTAATATCTCCAATAAATGGCATATCGCCTAATGATATCAACCTTTCAACCCTGTTAAATAGAGTAAACAATAATCCCCAAGTCGAATTAATTATAGCTTTAAAACCAACAATTGAAGGTGAAACCACTACAAGTTATATAAAAAAAATTTTAGAAAGTAAGAAAATAAAAATATCGAGACTATCCTATGGACTACCTGTTGGAACAGAATTAGACTACTTAGACTCATTAACCTTAGAAAGAGCATTTGAAGATCGTAAAGAACTATCATAAAAAATTTAAAACAAAATAAATTATAATATGATAACAAAAATAATAAAAAAAATAATCTTTGCATTTGTTACAATTTATGGATTAGACCTTATTCTATCATCATTTGATATAATAGTCCCTCTAAATATTTACACTCTTGCAACTGTAACAATATTAGGCTTTCCTGGTCTAATATCCCTTGCTCTTTCATTCTTCTTTCTACTATGAAAAAGAGTGATATAAATGGAACAACAATTAATAGAACACATAAAAAAATCCATCAATGAGAATAAACTTTCTCATGCTTTTTTAGTTGAAACAAACAGCTGTGAAGAAACAATGCACGAAATCTATCAAACATTCATAGAAACCAAAGCAATATCAGATGAAAAAATCGAAAATAACCTATCAATTCAAATAATTTATCCCGAAAATAACATCATTGACAAAAACAAAATCCTGCAACTTCAAAAATTTATAATTCTCAAATCTCAACAAAAATACAAAATATACTTTATATTAAATGCTGAACTAATGAACTTAGTAGCTGCAAACAAACTCCTAAAAGCCTTAGAAGAACCCGCTGATAATGTAATCGGCTTTTTACTAGTTGAAAATCCTAATCAACTACTAGAAACTATAAAAAGTAGATGTGTCCATTATACTTACAAAAAAAATCCCAAAAATCAAACTGATAATCAAGAATACATTCAAAAATTAGAACAAATCGACAAATTAAAATATATAGAAAAATATGAATTAAAAAAATCTCTTACTAAAAAAGACAAATCCGAAATAATAACAATTCTAGAAGAATACCAAACCAAAATCGTTAATTATCCATTAAATAATCAACTTGCAAAAAAATATAAAATAATAGATAATACTATTGAATATCTAAAAGCCAATGTTAATATCGAATTATGTCTTGATAAAATGCTAATAGAAATGGAGAAACAAAAATGAAAATATATGGAATAACCTTTAAAGAAAAAGGAAAAAATTATAATTTCAAATCTGAAGATGCTACCTTGTCAGTCGGCCAGTACGCGATCGTCGAAACCGAAAAGGGACTACAACTAGGCAAAATAAGTACCATTTCTAACAATCTCAACCAACCTTTAGAAAACATAAAACCAATCATTAGAAAAGCAACTACCCAAGATTATAACAATTACCTAAAAAATATTAAAGATGCCACAGATGTATTAAAAAAGACCAAAGAACTTGTTGAAAAGCTTAAATTAAATATGCAACCACTAGACGCTTCATATACCTTTGACCGTAAACAACTAGTAATTAATTTTATATCAGATGAAAGAATAGACTTTAGAGAATTAGTAAAACAACTAGCATCAATATACAAAACCAGAATTGATCTTCACCAGATGGGAATAAGAGATAAAGCAAGAGAAACTGGTGGTATCGGTCCGTGTGGAAGAGAACTATGCTGCAAATCATTCCTAAATAAATTAGATACAATTACAATCAATATGGCTAAAAATCAAAACATAGCTCTAAACCCTTCGAAAATTAACGGCTGCTGTGGTCGTTTACTATGCTGTCTATCTTACGAAGATGAAACTTACACATGCCAAAAGAAAAATCTCCCATCTGTGGGAAAAAACATAAAATATAATGGCAAAGAATGCAAAGTCGTAAGCGTAGATGTCTTAAATCAAACCTATAAAATAGAATACGAAAATGAAATAATGGAAGTAAAAGCCAATGAAGAAAACAACCATAAATGATTTATATAACTACGGTTATAAAATAGTTCAAAACGAAGAATACTTTAAATTTTCTCTAGACTCCATAATATTAGCCGATTTCGTTAAAATAGATTTTAAAGATAAAATTCTAGTTGACTTTTGCACCGGTAATGCTCCATTACCAATCATTATGTCGAAAAAAATTAATACTATAATTGGAATAGAACTTCAAAAAGAAATATCTGATCTGGCCAATAAATCAATTAAAATAAACCATATTAATAACGTCAAAATAATAAACGACAATATTAAAAATGTTTTAAAATACTGTAAAACTGGATCTATAGATGTTGTAACATGCAATCCGCCGTACTTTAAATACCAAAAAGATTCTATTACTAATGAAAATCCCATTAAAACAATTGCCAGACATGAAAAAGAAATTACTTTAGAAGAAATAATTAGTTTAGCAAATAAAATCCTAAAATCCAAAGGAAAGCTATACCTTGTTCATCGTTCTGAAAGAATTGTTGAAATAATTGAACTATTAAACAAATACCATTTTGGCATAAAAAAAATAAGATGTTGTCATAACGATTTAAACCAAAAAAGCAACATGATCCTAATTGAAGCCAAAAAAGACTGCAAAAACAACGTGGAAATATCTTGTCCACTAATAACTAAAAACTATGAAGGTGATATAAAATGAAATTAATTGTCGGATTAGGTAATCCCGGAAAAGAATACGAATTAACCAGACACAATATAGGTTATATAACTTTAGATGCCTATTTAAAAGACCAAATCTGGAAATCCGAAAAAAACGCCGATATAATTAAGACAAACCAAGCAATCTTTATTAAACCTACTACTTACATGAATCTATCCGGCGAAGCTGTTGCGTACTATACAAACTATTACAAAATAACTCCTGATAAAATTCTCGTTATTCAAGATGATTTAGATAGTCCCCTAGGAAACATTAAAATAAAAAACAATTCATCATCTGGAGGTCATAATGGCATTAAAGATATTATAAACCATCTCCACACAGATAGCTTTTATCGTTTGAAAATTGGTATTTCTCGTCCTAACAAAGACACCAAAGATTACGTATTATCAAAATTTTCAATTCAAGAACAAGAAATAATTAATAATCTTCTACCCACCACAAAAAGCATTATCACCGCATTTTTAAATGAAGAACCAATCGAAACAATAAAAAGCAAATATAACTTAAAGGCGAAACTATGAAATTTATAAATGATATTTTTTCAAAACTAACAATCCCCAATGTAAGTGGCTTAACAGATGAATTAAAAGTTCAATATATTAATTACATAAGTGAAAATCGGGGAAAAGGAATTATAATCCTAACAAGTACCATGTATGAGGCTACTAAATACTATAATTATTTAAAAACATATAAAAACAATGTTTTTCTTTTTCCTATGGACGAATTTTTAACCTCAGTTGCAATTGCCTCATCACTAGATCTAAAAATCAAAAGATTAGAAACCCTAAACAATCTAAAAACAACTCCAAATCCTATCGTGGTAACAAACTTAACTGGATTTTTAAAATTTGTTCCTAATAACGCAGCCCTTGAAAAACTCCAACTAAAAATAGAAACAACCAAAAATATTCAACGAGATAACTTTGAAAAAATTATCGATAAATTTGGCTACAATAAAACCTCACTAGTAACATCTTCTGGCGAATACTCAATTCGTGGCTACATAATTGACATCTATCCTTATAATTTATCTAATCCTATAAGAATAGAATTATTTGGCAACGAAATAGAAAGCATTAAAGAATTTAACGTAGAAACCCAGCGCTCCATTAACAAACTAAATAACATCACAATACTACCATATGATGAAATAACTGATAATGGCCAAACTAATATATACGAATTAATGCAAGAACCACTAGTAATAAAAATTGATCCCGAAATAATTGATAAATCAAACGAGCTTTTACAAAATCAAATAATCGAATATAAATCGGAAAAGTCCTTAGACAAATCACAAAAATTCATGTTTGAACTATCTGAAATTAATATAAAAGAAGAAATAAACATCACTACATTTAATAATAAGAAATATACTGATATATCCTCTCAAACCATTGAAAACTTTAATAACAACCTTCCGGCTTTAAAAAAATACCTATCCCAAAATCTGCCTAAATACGCCATTTTACTATTTATTCAAAAGAAAGATATTATTTTAAATCTAAAAGAAGAATTTTCTATAATAGAAACCGAACCGGCTACATATGAAAAAGGCAAAATCTATCTAATAAACAAACCAATTAATCAAGGATTTATTCTTCAAAAATACCTAGTAATTTCCGAAAACGATATCATTAAAAATAATCTTCCAACCAAATATCACAACCCTATTAAAATTGGACGTAAAATCAAAGACTTTAATGACATAAAACCCGGCGACTACGTGGTTCATTCAGCTCACGGGATTGGCATTTATAACGGAGTTATAACCCTTAAAAAAGGGGATATATTAAAGGATTACCTTCAAATAAAATATACCGGTAACGATAAAATATATGTGCCAGTTGAAAAGATAAATACCATCTACAAATATTCAGATGCCGACGGAATACCGCCTAAAATAAACTCCCTAAATTCAACCGCTTGGACTAAAACTAAAAACTCAATCAAAGCCAAAATCAAAGACATCTCAAAAGAACTTCTAAAATTATATGCCGAAAGGTCTAAACTAAAAAGTCCTAAATACAAAGAATATCCCGAAGAACTAATATTTGCCAGCAAATTTGCATATACCGAAACCAAAGATCAAACCAAATGTATCAAAGATATTCTAAGTGATTTAAAGACTGAAAAACCAATGGATCGCTTACTTTGTGGAGATGTTGGCTTTGGCAAAACAGAGGTTGCCTTTCGGGCAGTATTTAATACTATTATGAATGGTTATCAAGTTGCTTACTTATGTCCAACCACAATTCTTTCTAAGCAGCAATATCAAAATGCTCTGGAACGTTTTAAAGATTTTCCCATTAATATTGAAATAATAAATCGCTTTACAAGTCAAAAAGACTTTAACAAAATCATAACTAAACTTGAAAACGGCCAAATTGATCTACTATTTGGCACTCATAAACTTTTTAATTCCAAAATCAAATTTAAAAATCTAGGCCTTTTAATAATAGATGAAGAACAAAGATTTGGTGTTAGTCAAAAAGAAAAAATCAAAGAAATGGCCAAAGACATTAATATTTTAACTCTTTCTGCAACCCCGATACCTCGTACCCTAAAAATGGCCATGTCAGGACTTAAAGACCTATCAATTTTAGATACTCCACCCGAAGAAAGATACCCAGTTCAAACCTATGTAGTAGAGCAAAATGATGCCCTTATTAAAGAAGTAATATATAAAGAGTTATCAAGAAATGGTCAAGTATATTATTTATACAACAATGTGTCCAAAATTGAGACAGAAAAAGAACGCCTTCAAAAACTAATTCCTGATGCCAAAATATGTTATGCTCATGGACAAATGGCCAAAGAAAAACTAGAAACCATAATAGAAGAATTTATCGCCCAAAAATACGATATATTAGTTTGCACTACTATAATTGAAACAGGGATTGATATCCCAAATGTTAATACTTTGATTATTAATGAAGCTCAAAACTATGGACTAAGTCAACTTTACCAATTACGCGGACGAGTAGGGCGTAGTAATAAAATTGCCTATGCTTACCTAGTCTATGACAACTCTAAAATCTTAAATGAAGTTGCTACCAAAAGATTAAAAGCAATTAAAGAATTTACTGAATTGGGTTCTGGTTATAAAATCGCAATGCGTGATTTATCAATTCGTGGGGCTGGCGATTTACTTGGAAGCGAACAAGCTGGTTTCATAGACTCAGTTGGAATAGAATTATATACAAAATTAATCGAAGAAACCTTAAAAGAAATAAAAGGTGAACCAATTGAAGAAGACGAAGAATCATCATCTCCATTACTAGATGTTGATACTCACATTAAACCAGAATATGTTGAAGATGACAGTATTCGTATTGAAATTCACCAACTAATTAATCAAATAAAAGACTACGAAACTTTAACAAACATCAAAAATGAAATTGAAGACAGATTTGGTAAAATTGATGACAAAATGGAAATATATATGTATGAAGAATGGTTTGAAAAACTAGCATCAAGTCTAAAAATCAAACACATAGTGCAAACCAAGGAATATGTTGAAATAACTCTGCCTGAAAATATCTCATCATCAATTAATGGCGAAAAATTATTCCTAAAACTATATAATGTCAATCCAAAATTTAAAATTAAATATCTAGCCAAAAGAATAATAATAAACTTACCAATTAAAAACCTAGACAAACATTATTTATATTACTTAGTCGAAATTTTACAACAGATAAAAAACGACCTTGTATAATAAATCATAAACCAGCCAAACTATTTATAGTGATGTAAGTGAGTTCAAATAATTATATAAGAAAAATAGACGAATTAGGACGCATTGTTATTCCTAAAGAAGTACGTAATAAACTTAAAATTCAAGACAATGAAAATATCATGATAACCATGGACACAAATAAAATAATGATTTCTAAATACTCGTATCTAAACAACTACTTAAATTATATTAATTCTATCTGTGATGCCGTTGTTGAAATATTTAAAGTAGATATTAAAATATGTGATCGCGAAAAAGAAATATACAATAGTAATCCCCAAGCAAAATATCTCCAAAAATCCGAAATAATAAAAAATTCAATTAACATTGGAACTGTTGAATTATCCACTTTATCCAATAATCAATTAGTAAAATTTCTAGCTAGAATAATATCATTATACTTGACATTATCTTGAATATAATCTAATAATTTGTTAAAATCAAACTAGTCATATTATTATGACTTTTTAAATGAGAGAAATAAATAAGGAATAAATAAAAATAAAATGCAATATCTCTCTTGTCAACATTTTTATTATAGAATTGATATGTTTACTGATACCCATTGCCACGTTTTAAATGATATATATCCTCTTCCTGAAATAATAATAGCAACACTAGAAAAAAACAATATAAAAAGAATAATAGTTAATGGCTATAATCTAAAGACCAATAAAGACGTATTAAATTTAATTAACAAGTATGAAAATGTTTATGGAGCATTAGGAGTTCACCCTGATAATATTGAAGAAAAAGAAGAATGCTTAAAACTTATAGAAGCAAATATTTCTCATCCTAAAATACTCGCTATCGGGGAAATTGGACTTGACTATTACCATAATTCCACTAATAAAAAAGAACAAATAGCCCTTTTAACTCAGGAACTAGAACTTGCCCAAAAACATAATCTTCCCGTTATTATTCATAATCGCAACGCTACAGAAGACTTAATTACAATTTTAAAAAAATATCACTGCAAAGGCATAATTCATTGTTTTAATGGAAGCCTAGAAACAGCAAAAATATTTATAAAGCTCGGTTTCTATTTAGGTATAAATGGCATTATAACTTTTAAAAACTGCAAACTTAAAGAAGTTACTGCCCAACTTCCGGCAACTAGCTTGCTTTTAGAAACAGACTGTCCCTATATAACCCCTGAACCATTAAGAGGAATACCAAACGAACCAATGTACTTAAAATACACCGCCCAAGTTCTAGCCCAATCTTTAAAAATTGAAGTGTCAGAATTAGCAAGTATTTTAGAAGAAAACTTTCAAAATTTATTTAATCCTAAATCAAATAAACAAACAAAATAATATAAAGTTAAAACGCATATTAATAATATGTCAAATTTTAACTTTTTTTATTAAAAAAATCATAACCTCACCATACTTCCTGCCCTCTGTCAGAAAAATAATAAAACTAAAAAAACTAATATCAACCCATACTAGCAATATTTTCAAATACTAACAATTTATAAAATTTGACTTAAAGCAAGGTAAAAATCACCAAAATATCAATAATTTTCAAGCTTTGACAAACCTATCCTAAAAATGCTAAAATGAAAAAAGATATGGAGCATCAAAAATGAAACAAAAAATATTAAAAACAATTAGTTATGTCTTAATCTTCAGTGTTACAATGTTAACAACTGCAGTAAGCTTACCTAATACCGAAACCAAGAGTAACAACAGTAATATAAATAAAACCATTGATTTAAATGCTATGGCCATTAAAATAGAAGAAATAAAAAAGAATGATTTATACACCCCAATCGACTCATATAATGGATTTATTACTGGCTATGCCGCCGACTGTCCTCTTTGCGGAGGAACTTTAGGTTGTACTGGCCAAAATGTTTTAGATGGTACTACCACTTATCATGACAAAGAATATGGCCAAGTGCGTATTGTCGCATCTTCCCTTCGTATGCCTTGCGGATCAATCGTAGAATTTCAATTAGACAGTGTATCATCAACCCCTATAACTGCTATTGTCTTAGATCGTGGCGTAACAGGCACCTCATTAGACTTATTAGTAGAAAATGAAGAATATGCTTTAAACTATGTCGGAAGAAAAAATATAACTTATAATGTCCTAAGATATGGATATAATCGTCAAGTTTAAATTTTAAACAATCTATGATATTATAAAAAAGTGATTTTATGGAAAAACATATATTTAAAAAGAAATACGGTCAAAATTTTTTAACTGATGATAATATACTAAAAAAAATATATTCATGTATAACTCCTACTCCTAAAGATTTAATAATAGAAATCGGTCCTGGTAGTGGTAATCTAACAAAATATTTGCAAAAATATAATGCTACTATTATTTGCTTTGAAATAGATACTACGTTAAAAAAAATACTAGACACTTTAGAAAATGAAAAAACCAAAATAATATATACTGACTTTCTTCAAGTTGAATTAAATGAAATACTAAAGGAATACACATACGATAATTTATACTTTATTGCCAATATTCCTTATTATATTACCACGCCAATAATTGAAAAAATAATCTCATCAAACGTCAATCCGCAAGAACTTATATTAATGGTTCAAAAAGAAGTTGCGCTCAGATTTTCCGCTAAACCTCAGACTAAAGAATATGGCTTTTACACAGTATGGTTAAACTATCACTTCCAAATCAAAAAGTTATTTGATGTAAGTAAAAATTGTTTTTACCCAGCCCCCAATGTCGATAGTGCTATAATCAGTTTAAAAACCAAAAACTATCCGCCAATTGATAAAGAAAAATTTAGAAGATTAATTGAAACAGCATTTAAATATAAAAGAAAAACCTTAAAAAACAATTTAAAATCCTATAACTTAGAAAAAATAAATGATATTTTAATTAAAAATAATTATTCCCTAAATAATCGCGCTGAAGATATTCCTCTAGAAATATACTTACAAATTGTCGCTATTTTATAATAATTATTTTTTCTTTGCATAAATTTAAATAGTAGGAGAAAACCATGGATATAAAAATAGGAACATTTGTTACTCGCAAAAGCTATAATCACGATATTATATTTAAAGTTCTAAATATAAAAGAAAACATCTGTTATTTAAAAGGTCAAAATATTAGATTATATGCTGATAGCCCCATTGATGATTTAATAATTTCCAAATCTTCAAAAAATTCAGATGAATTCGAACACACTCTTGAAACAAATCGTTCCTTAGATCGTAATGAATATTTTTATATGCCAGCAAAAATATTACACATAGATAGCGACATTTCATTAAGTAACGACCTTGCAAACCCTTATAA
>CAZPSA010000015.1:0-24435 GCA_964589375.1 uncultured Clostridium sp. | reverse complement strand
TAGATGAAATGTTAAGAAAAGATAATTCAAATATTTTAGTTAATGCTTTTAACCCGGGTATGATGAATACAAATTTTAGTGGAGGACATAATAGCCCTGCAAGAACAGCTATGGTAAAACTTACTATGCCAGAAAGACTTGGAAATTTAAATAAGTCATCTAGTGCTTTAGCTGAACTTTTAGTTAATGATGAATATAAAGATACTTGTAAATATTATGATAGGAACACTAATTATATTAATTCATCAGAATTATCATATAATGTAGAAAATAGAAAAGATTTATGGGAGAAAAGTATGACAATTACTGGAATTAAATAATAATTTCAAAAAATAAATCTGCAAAATTATCCTAAAATTCATTTTATATAAAATTCATATCTAGTAGAAATGTAAAATATTAGAAAAAATTTTAACTGTAGAACCAAAGTATTTATTAGATAATGTATAATGTGCCTTAATCGTGATATAATCTTTAAAAAGCGGGAGGTAATATGACAAAAGAAAGTCTAAAAGATTTTAATTTAATGTTAAAAGATAATAAAGACATGCCTAAAATTCAAATTATAACAGATGAGAAAACCATAAAAAAATATGGCGGGAATAAAATGTTTTTTGCTCCGCCTCAATATTATGACAACATAATGAAAAAAATCCCTTCCGGGAAATTAATTACAACAAATCAAATTAGAAACTATTTAGCTAAACAAAACAAGGCGGATTTCACCGACCCAATGACAGCTGGCATTTTTATTAACATAGTTGCCTGGGCTAGTTACCAAAGAAAGGATAATATTACACCATACTGGCGAACTATAAAGTCAGATGGCGAACTAAATTCAAAATACCCCGAAGCTATTACCCTTCAAAAAAGACTTCTTGAAGAAGAAGGTCATACAATTATTTCCCAAGGAACTAAGAACAAGAAATACTATGTTAAAGACTATGAAGAAAGCATAATACCCCTATGATCCTCCTAAGCAAAGATAAAATATAATAATATGGAAAACAAAATACTACTAAAAAATATTGCCCAAATGCATACGACTAAAATGGGTTATGAAAGAATAAAGAAAAACTTAAAACTAGTTATAGATGATGTGCTAGAATACTGCAAAAATATAATTATGGATAAAAACACCCAAATATATAAAAACGGTAAAATGCGAAACAAATAGCGTTATAATAACAATTAACGCCTCCAGTTATACCATAATAACAGCACATATTAAAAAAAACATTCAAAAAAATATAACGTATAATTTACCAAAGGAGCAAACAATGAAAGAATATACTTATAATATAATAAATGATGTTTATAACTGGATATCATCAAGAAAAAAAGAAATAGAAGTTAGAATTCTAAAAGAAAAATCGCAAAATATTAAAGCTGGCGACATAATAATATTTAACAATCAGGATATGATTGGTAAGTTCATTAAAGTCAAAGTAATTAACAAAACCATTGTCCAAAATGTGACTAAATTACTAGAGAAATTTGAAGTTGAACGCATGATGCCCGGTCATACGCAAGAAGATCTTATAAATTTATTACGTCAAATTTATGGTGATGAATTAAATCAAAAACCAATAGTGGCCTTTGAATTCGAATATCTATCAAGTGACAATGATCAATAAGGCCTCTAATAATGAAACTTAATATCATTTTCTAAGCACCTAATCACCATATTTAGGAAAACAACCACAAAATTCCTAAAAAAACGCCTATCTATATTTTTAACATACCAATTTATTAAATATAATGTAAAACAACTCTTAAAATAAATATATAATGAAAGAAAAATGGTATAATAAAACTAATAGATATTATCAGGAGCATTAAATGAAAAAAAGTAGTAAATATTATCAAAACTTAAATACGATTAGAGTACTATCTTGTTTAGCTGTACTATTTTACCACCTAGGCTATTTAAAAGGTGGTTATTTGGCTGTTAACATATTTTTTCTTCTAAGCGGATATCTTCACATCATAACATTAAAGAAACAAAACTTAGATTTAAAAACCTACTATCAAAACAAATTTAAAAAAATTTACTTACCCTTACTAATTGTTGTATTTATATCAATCGCCATTACAACCCTATTTAAAAATATTTACTGGTTAAACATTAAAAACGAAACAACATCCGTCCTATTTGGTTATAATAACTTTTGGCAAATAAATACTAATCTCGACTATTTTGCTCGTCAGGTTGACTCACCATTTATGCATTTATGGTATATATCAATTCTTATGCAATTGGAATTATTTTTTCCTTTACTTTATATAATATTAAAAAAAGCCGAACAAAAACTAACCAAAAAATCCCCAATCATAATCTCCACATCACTAGGAATAATTAGTGCAATATACTTTATCATTTTAATCAAAAACTCAAGTTTAATAAATGCCTACTACAATACCTTTGCTAGATGTCATGCCTTTCTTTGGGGAATTGCGCTTGGTTTTTACCACACGAACTTTAAATCATTAATACCCAAAAATACTTTTAAACATCCTAAAATAATCTTCTCTATCTATCTCGGAATTTCGTTATTAATGTTTATTTTTATAAATTCATCATCGTCATTATTCCTTGTATCAATGTTAATAATTAACTTAATCACAGCCCGCATGATTGACTATGCTATTCAAATAAAAGAAGGCTCAAGGACCATAAACAACCTCTCTAAAATAACCTACGAAATATACTTAACTCAGTATCCAGTTATCTTCATCTTTCAATATTTAAACTTAAATCACTACTTAAAAACCGCACTAACTATTATATCAATCATTCTATTTTCTTTTTTAGTCCATTACATTACTGCTAAAAAAAGAAATAATAACAACTCATCAAAATCAATACCCAAAATCCTAACCACTATAATAGTATTACTAATATCTTCTTATGGATTATTTAAATATCTAACTTCAAAAACATATGAAAAAGAAATAGAAGAATTAAAATCTGTTTTAAAAGCCAACGAAATAATAATGGCTGAGCAACAAGATAAGTATAACGAAATAACCCAAAAACAAGAAGAAGATTGGAACAAAGAATTAGAGAAATTAGACAATCCTTCTAACTATCCAGAACTAGTTCAAAACCTAAATATAACGTTTATTGGAGACTCAGTAATGCTTGGTGCGATGAATAATATTGTTAAAAAATTTCCAAACAGCTATTTTGATGCTAAAGAATCACGTCAAATTTATACTGCCACATCAATTATTGAAGAAATAAAAGCCGATAATAAACTAGGTGAGGCCGTAGTAATCCACCTTGGTAGTAATGGTGACTGTAATACTTGCAAAGAAGATATCATGCAACTTCTTACTGATAAAAAAGTATTTTGGATAAATACCACTAATGATCAAAAAGTAAATAACAGTCTTAATAAATTAGCTGAAAAATATCAAAATCTAACAATTATTGATTGGTATTCTCTATCTAATGGTCATGAAGACTGGTTCTACTATGATGGCATTCACTTACCACCCAAAGGAAGAAGCGAATATACTAACATAATCTACAATACAATTTTGAATTCTTATAAATATATTTTTACATTAAAAAAAGAAAAACTAATTGAAGAACATAAACAAGAATTAAAAAACAAACTAGCAATTTATGGTAATGATATCCTCTTATACAACTTTGATGAAATAAGCACAAACTATCCTGATGCCAAACTAATCATTCAAAAAGAGCTAACTTTTAAAGAAATAAAAGAACACATAAAAAAAGAAATCGCTGAAGACACCTTATCAAACAAAATACTTTTTGCTCTAGATGATGATATAATAATTTCTACCGAAGAATACGAAGAACTAATCAACTTATGTCAAAATCAAGATATCTACATACTCTCAACCTCAAAACCTCTAAATAATTTAAAAAACAATAAGAATGTAACCATTATAAACTTCTATAAAGAAATCAAAAAAAACCAAAACTATCTATTAAAAGACGGTATTCACTTAACTGAAAAAGGAAATACGGCCCTAGTTAATCTTCTCAAAACGAAGATAAAAGCCAGCAATTAATCAATATAAAAACTCTCTATTAAGCAGATATTGCTCATGAGAGTTTTTTAATAATTTCAAAAGTCAAGCCTCATCATCACAAATAAGTAGCACTCCAGCCAAAAAATTTCCTAATAATAATACGCCGATTTTAAAAAACATACTTAATTTTTCTATACTTGTTCGTCTTTTAAATATTTTAATAGTCATTGGAATAAGCCAAATTAAAGGAACTAATAATATGCCAAATATAATACAAGAAATTATCATAAATACCCCAGCTCCTGCCACATACCAACTCCAATAGCCTTTAGTCTTTAATGCTTTCTTACATTTAGGGCAAAACCAACTATTAATATTTTCATAAGTCTCTCCACAATTCAAACAAACCTTAACCACTATACCACTCCTTGCCAATAGTATAACACAAACAGGACATCTGTAGTACCGGATTTAAAAAGTTTTTTGAAGCATACTAATTATAGGTGATAAAAATGACAACTTTTAAACGTGATTTCCAATTTGACTATAATTATATGTATGATATTTCTTTAAATATTAAAAAATATCGTAAAGAAGCCGGTATAACTCAAGAACAATTATCAGTAGATGCTGGCATGTCTTACGATTTTATTAGACGCTTAGAATTTAAAAAAGGCGAAATTGGTTGCTCACTTGATACCTTATATAAAATATCAGTTGTATTAAATCAGCCGATGTATAAGTTTTTAAAGAAATATGAGCCAGAAAATACTGATAATCTTCCATCCCAATCTTCAACGATTAAAAAATAGTTATAACAATATAAAAATTTTAAATCCCAATTAATCTCTTACGAAAAATATCAAATATAAGCAAAATAGATTTAACCTATCAAAACCTAATTTTATTTATTTTTTAAAATAAATCAGTGACAATAGATTTTATCCTAAAATTTTGATAAACTAATATTGGTGATAAAAATGGAAATATCTGATTTAAAAACCAACTTTAAAACTTTAAGCGAAAAATTAACATCTCTAGGGAGGTCACTTTGACTTAGAAGGTAAAAAAGAACGGGTAAAAGAGATAAAGCAAGCCCTAAATAATGAAAACATCTGGAATGACATTTCCCAAACTAATACGTTAAACATTGAGTTAACCTCATTAAATCGTCTAATTACCAAGTATGATCATGCCTTTAATAATATTTCCTCCGCCCTTGAATTATTAAATATAATTTCTCCCGATGAAAAAGCGGAATTAGAAGAACTTTCAGAACTATATGAAAATTTAACAACTACGATTGCTGATCTAGAAGTTAATATGTTTTTAAATGGCAAATACGACAATTTATCTTGCTTTTTAGAAATTCATCCCGGAGCCGGTGGAACCGAAGCTACCGACTGGGCATACATGCTTCTTAGAATGTATCAAATGTTTTGTGATAAAAATAATTACAAATATGAAGAAATTGATTATCAAAAAGGTGATGAGGCGGGAATTAAAAGCGTAACTTTAAAAATATCTGGGCCTTTTGCATACGGTTATTTCAAAAGCGAGCAAGGTATTCACCGATTAGTTCGCATAAGTCCATTCGATTCAAACAAAAGAAGACATACCTCATTTGCCGCAGTCACAATTATTCCTGAAATAATTAACTCAAGTAAAATTACTATTAAACCAGAAGATATTAGAGTTGATGTCTATCGCTCAAGTGGTAAAGGCGGTCAAGGCGTAAATACTACCGACTCAGCAGTTCGTATAACTCACCTTGCCACCGGAATAGTAGTAACTTGTCAAAATGAACGCAGCCAAATCAAAAACAAAGCAACTGCGCTAAGTGTTCTAACAAGCAAACTTGAAAAGCTATTAGAAGAAAACAACACTGAAAGTATTGATAAATTAAAAAACCATTCCAACATTGAATTTGGTAGTCAAATTAGAAACTATGTATTAGAACCATATAAACTAGTAAAAGACCTTCGTTCTCAATATGAAACATCAAACACAGAAGCCGTCTTAAATGGCGATATCAAAAAATTTATGGAAGAATACTTAAAAATTCAAAAACAATAATCAAAAAAGAATAAAGAGGTAAAAAATGAAAAGATATATTAATATTATAATTGGAAGCTTACTTATTGCTCTAGGCTTTAATCTATTTTTCGCTCCCTATGACTTAATCTGTAATGGCATAAATGGAGTTTCTCTTTTATTTAATTATTTAACATCTTATACACCCGGCTTATTTATTTTAATTGCCAACTGTGGATTATTACTATTATCACTTTTAATTCAAGGCAAAAAGAAAACCTTAAAATACTTGCTACCTGCTTTATTAACACCTATTTTTATTATCTTAACTCAAAATCTTCATAACTATATTTTATTTGAAAATCTAGAAAACATTTTAATAACCATCTTTGGTTCTTTCATTATTGGCTATGGTTCCAGTCTTATTTATAAGGAAGGATTTAGTAGTAGAAGTATTGACATTCTTCAAGACATATTCAATAGTACCAGACCATACAAAGACAAATCATTTTCTTATGCTTTCGAAATTATTATCTGCCTACTAACAGCCTTTATTATAAATATTGAAAGTGCAGCCTATTCAGCTATCGCTATAATCATCATTTTATATATGGCAGCAAAATCAAAGATAGGCATAAGTTCCAGTAAAACTTTCTATATCATCACCACCAAGCCCGATGAAATAAAAGACTATCTTCTTAACGAATTAGAAACAGACTACACCGAAATAAATGTTAAAGGTGGTTTCTCAAATCAAAAAAACAAAATAATTATGACAGTCATTGATACAAAAGATTATTACCGTTTAAAAGAAGGAGTAACTTTAATAGATCCCCAAGTCTTTATATCAATAATTGATAACTATGAAGCTATAAACAAGAACCTTTCAATCTTAAAACAAATAGATGACAAATAGACACTTTAAGGTGTCATTTTTTAATATAAATAAGCTCCAAAACATAAATTTAAATATGAAAAAAATAATTGTAATTTTAATATTGATATTTATTATCCTAAGCATTTTTAATGTAAATGCCAGCAGTTTAACATTTCCCTTAATTGGCAAAAAAATATATATTGATCCTGGCCATGGTTCAGTTGATATTGGCACATCAAACCAAGGAATAAAAGAAAAAGATTTAAATTTACAAATCAGTTTAGAACTAAAAAACACCCTTAACAAGGAAGGTGCAACGGTTCTTCTTACTCGAAATGCTGACTATGACTTAAGCAAACCAGGCGCCCTTTATCGCAAAAAAAGTGACTTTGATAATCGTATTAACCTCATTAATAATTCCCAAACTGATATCTATTTATCAATTCATCAAAATCACTATTCCAATCCCAAATACCATGGACCCCAAGTATTCTATTCCAAAGCAAATGATGCCAATTTAAATCTAGCCCAAACAATTCAAAAACACTTAAATAACTTAACTAAAACCAGTCGTGAAATTAAAGAAATACCGAAAACTTATATGTATGACAAATTAAATCCTCCAGGAGTTCTCATTGAATGTGGTTTTATATCTAATCCTCAAGAACTAAAAAAATTAACCAACAAAGAGTATCAAAGCAACTTAGCAAAAGCAATTACTAACGCCCTTATAAACTACTATAACTAATCCCCAAGTCTAGTTTAACAACTGAACTCCGCTTTTCCGACGTCAAAAAAATATTAAATTACACTTTTTTTAAAAATAAATTTAATTCCCAAAATCACAACCCCATTTTTTAAATTCAAATTACCAATTTTCATATATTTTTCATAAATAATAAGTATAATTTACCTGCAACTTGTGATATAATTTTATGATAGGTGAAACCATATGCGAGCAAAGGTATTTAGAACAATTGATGAGCAAATAGAAATATTAGAAAGTAAAGGATTAATTATTGATGATTATGAACTTGCTAAAGATATTCTTATTCGTGAAAACTACTTTTTTCTAAGCGGATATCGCCATTTATTTTTATGCAGCGGCAACAATCGATTATTTTTACCTAATACAAATTTTCGTGAACTGCACGCATTATTTAATTTTGACCGCCAAATTAGAAATGTTATGTTTAAAAATTTATTAATTGTCGAAAATAACATGAAAAGTATTTTTTCGTATCAATTATCTAAGAATTATGGTTATCGTGAAAAAGACTATTTAAAAGCATCAAATTTTACACATGACCCTGAAAAAGCTGGCCAAGTAAATGATCTTTTAAAAAAGATGAAACGGCAAATAAGAGTTAATGGCAAACAACATTCAGCAACTTCTCATTATATGTACAACTATGGATATATCCCACTATGGGTTGTTGTAAAAGTATTATCTTTTGGGATTGTAAGCGAACTTTATATGATTATGAAAAAAGAAGACCAAATTGACATTGCTGAAATTTACAATATTACGCCAGAAAATCTAATAACCTATTTACCAATTTTAGCAAATTATCGCAATTTATGTGCTCATGAAGATATTCTATATGATCACCGTAATCAAAAACCTATTAATGACACTAAATATCATATTGCTTTAGATATTCCCATGTGTGATGGAGAATATATATATGGAAAAGAAGACCTATTTGCTCTATTTATTATCTTAAAACAATTATTAAGAGAAGATGAATTTAGGTTACTCGTTAGTGAAATAAGCTATGAAATAGATGTATTAGCTGGTAAACTTAGTGTTATTTCAATTAATAAGGTTTTAGACACAATGGGTTTTCCCACAAATTTTAAAGAGTTGATAAACTGTTAGGAGGAAACATGAAAAAATCAAATCAAAAAAATAAATGGTATATTTATTTAATTATCGTAATATTCTGTCTATTATTAGGCGCTGGTGGTATGTATTATGCTGTAACCGAATATGGTCTATTTAGTCAAACGGTTATTAATAAACTTGAAAAAGAAGTAACAATTAATGAAAATGGAATTGCCGACTCTGTTGAAAAACTATATGATGCCGTTGTAATTGTTGGTTCTTACAAAAAAGGGGTATTAAATAGTAGTGGAACAGGTTTTGTTTACAAAATAGATAAAAATGATGCTTATATTCTTACCAATAATCATGTAGTATCAAGTGCCGAAAAAGTAAAAGTAAAATTTACTAATGATAAAACTTACGAAGTTGAGGTAGTTGGCAAAGATGAATATTCAGACATTGCGGTTTTAAAAGTAGATGCCAAAAACATTATTTCGGTAGCTGAGCTAGGCTCATCAGAACAAGCAAGGTTAGGTGATACTGCCTTTACAATCGGCGCCCCACTTGATTACGAATACTCTTGGACCGTTACTCGTGGTATCCTAAGTGGCAAAGATCGTTTAGTAGACGTTGGAACAACCTCAGATGGTTCTAGTAACTGGGTAATGAAAGTTATTCAAACTGATGCATCTATTAACTCTGGCAATTCTGGAGGACCACTAGCTAATTCAAATGGTGAAGTAATCGGTATAACTAATATGAAATTGGTGAGCGAAGGAGTAGAAGGAATGGGGTTTGCTATTCCAATTGAAGATGCAATTAAATACGCTGAAGATCTAATTGCCAACGGAATAATCGAACGTCCATTACTTGGAGTTGGTACTCTAAATGTTACCGATACCCAAGCTATGATCCAATATGGATTTACCCTAGACTCTTCAATAACTGAAGGAGCAGTAGTTGCGTATCTTCAAAAAGGAAGCCCAGCCGAAAACGCTGGTCTAGAAAAAGGTGATGTCATAACTCAAATAGGTGACTATAAAATCAAAAACACCTCATATTTAAAATACTATTTATATAAATATAATGTTGGTGATAAAGTAAAAGTAACATTTATTAGAGGCAAAAAAGAGATGACAAAAACTTTATCCCTAACTGATAAAAGTAATTAATATAATCTTCATCTAACGATGAGGATTTTTATATGATTTACCCTCTTTTTAATTAATAAAAAAAATGATATACTTTCTTTGGTGACTAAAATGGGTTTAATGAAATTTGCGCGCAATGGCAATTACAAAAAATATTACGAAGATTTAAAAGAATTATCTAAAACAAATCACAAAAGCCCTAATTTAATGTTTATTGATACTGCTATAAGCTGCCTTATCTTTAAATCAGGCTTACAAGATTATTTAAATTACAAGTTTTACGAAAAAACATTTAAAGAAAGAAAAACATATGCCACAATTGGCTATCAACATGAATTTTACAAACTTGCAGCTCATTGGGACTATGCTTCCTTCTTTTCAAACAAAGTAAATTTCCATCAAAATTTTAAAAAATATACCAAAAGAAAATGTTTATCTTCAAAAGATTCATACGAAGAAGTAGAAAAATTTATCAAAACTCACTCGGCAATTGTTCGTAAACCAATAAATGGTTTAGGCGGTGCTAACGTAGAAAAAATTGAAACCAAAGATATAAAAGACATAAAAAAATTCTATCAAGATTTAGCCAAAGATAACTGTTTAATTGAGGAATTAGTAATTCAAAACAAAGAGTGGAGCCAATTAAATCCCAAAAGTTTAAACACAATTAGAGTTGTTACAAAATGTATAAACGGTAAAAGCGATGTTATTTTTGCGGTTGCCCGTATTGGCTCAGGCAAATCAATAGTTGACAATTTCCATCAAGGAGGAGTAGGTGTAAAAGTCGACATTGCAAATGGTAAACTGGTTGGCAATACCATTGACAAAAAAGGCTTTGAAAGTGAACTTACCGCTCAAACTAAAATAAAAGTAGATGGTTTTAAAATACCTTATTGGCCCGAAATAATCGCGATGACCAAAGAAGCTGCTAAAGTAAATGATAAAGTAAATATTGTCGGCTGGGACGTTGCTATAACTGATGAAGGTCCTCTAATTATTGAAGGAAACCGTGGCCCAGGAATGGATATTATTCAAGTTTTATACAAAAGAGGGGTAAAACCAGACCTAGAAAAAATAAAAGAAGAAATCCTTCTTGCAAAAAGCAAATAATATGATAAAATAATCCTGCAATTAAAGGAAAAATCATACCAATTAATTATAAAAAATACAATTATATTACTATAGAAAGAAGGCAAAAAATATGTTAAAAGCAGGAATTGTAGGCTTACCTAACGTTGGAAAAAGTACGCTATTTAATGCCATAACTAAAAAAAATATTTTGGCAGCTAATTATCCATTTGCCACAATTGACCCTAATGTTGGCGTTGTAACCGTGCCCGACACTAGATTAGAATATCTTGAAAATATGTATATTCCCGAAAGAACAATCCCAACAACCTATGAATTTACCGATATTGCCGGCTTAGTTAAAGGTGCTTCTAAAGGAGAAGGTTTAGGAAATAAATTTTTATCTCATATTAGAGAAGTTGATGCAATAGTAGAAGTTGTCCGCTGTTTTGATGAAAGCGATATTATTCATGTAGAAGGAAAAGTTGACCCCATCAGGGATATTGAAATAATAAATCTTGAACTAATTATAAGCGACTTAGAGATTGTTGAAACAAGAATTAATAAAATAGCTAAAAAGTGCGAAATGACCAAAGATAAAGGCGAATTATTAGAATTTCAAACTTTAAAAAAATGCCAGGAAGCTCTTCTTACAAATACTCCATTAAGACGCATAAATTTAACTCCAGAAGAAAAAAATATTTTAAAACCATTTTGCTTAATTACTTTAAAACCTATAATATATATGGCAAACGTAAATGAAGATGATGCAATAATAGGATACAACGAATATACTAAAAAGGTCTTAGCATATGCTGGCAATGAAAATGCTGGTGTGGTCGTAGTATGTGCCAAAATGGAAAGCGAACTTGCCGAAATGAATGATGAAGAAAAAAATAATTTCCTAAAAGAAATGGGCATTAACCATAGTGGCTTAGATAAACTAATCTTTGCAACTTATGACCTTCTTGGACTTCAAACATTCTTTACATCCGGCAAAGATGAATGCCGCGCATGGACTTTTAGAAAAGGAATGAAAGCCCCAGAATGTGCAGGTATTATTCACAGCGATTTTCAAAGAGGATTTATCAAAGCTGAAGTTATGTCTTTTGAAGATTTAAAAGAATATGGTAGTGAATTAAAAGTTAAAGAAGCTGGGAAAATGCGTTTAGAAGGTAAAGAATACCAAATGCAAGATGGTGATATCGTATACTTTAGATTTAATGTGTAAAAAGTGTTAGAAATTAACATTTTTTCTTTTGAAAATCAATAAACTAATTAACAAATCGCCCAAAAAAATTTTGCATAAATTAAAAAGTGTGCTATAATACTTCGTGAGCGAAAGCTCCTTGCCTTATATTAAATAAGGCCGAATAGACCAGAAGGAGGAAAAAATGGAAAAATATGAAATAATGTTTATTGTAAAAACAACATTAGAAGAAAAAACTGTAAAAGAAACAGTAGAAACATTAGGCAAAATTATTACCGATATGAAAGGTAAAATCCTAAATACTAAAGACATGGGTCAAAGAGAACTTGCATACCCAATCAAAAAAGAAATTAGCGGTTTCTATTATGTTTTAACAGTAGATGCTACTCATGAAGCAATTAAAGAATTTGATCGTAAATCAAGTTTAAATGAAAATGTTTTAAGACACCAAATTATTAAACTAGATGAGGAGTAGTAAATAATGAATAATGTAACATTAGTTGGAAGACTTACTAAAGACCCAGAACTACGTACTGTTAGTACTGGAAATACTACTTGTAGTTTTACAGTAGCTGTTAATCGCCAATTTACCAATGCCGCTGGCGAAAGAGAAACTGACTTTATCAATTGCGTAATTTGGGGAAAACAAGCAGAAAACCTTAGCAAGTATTGTACTAAAGGTTCCCTAATTGGAGTTCAAGGCAGAATTCAAACTAGAAATTATGATGGTCAAGATGGACGCAAAGTGTATGTAACTGAAGTTGCTGCTCAAAACGTTTCATTCTTAGGCTCAAAAAATAGTAATGAAAGCGCTTCATTTAGTGGCGCAAGTGTAAATGTAAATCAATCACCAATTGAAACTACTGATATTACTGAAGATCCATTTAAAGACTTTGGTTCAGAAGTGGTTTTAAGCGATGATGACTTACCATTTTAGAAAGGATTAAAAATGGCTGAATTTTATCGTAAAAAGAAAAAGATTTGTCAAATGTGTGCTGGCAAAGACGTTGATTATAAAGATGTAGCAATAATTAGTAAATATATAAATGATAAAGGAAAAATTCTTCCTAGAAGAATGACTGGAGCATGTGCAAAACATCAAAGATATATTGCTAAACAAGTTAAAAGAGCACGTTTTATGGCTTTAATACCATTTGTAAAATAATAATCTAAAATCTATGATACTAACCATAGATTTTTTCTTTAAGAATACTCTAAAAAAACATATAGGGTATCTTTTTTTATTTAATTTTGTTATAATATTTTTTGATTAGACGGGAGTTTAAAAATGAAAGTAATATTACTAAAAGATGTTAAAAAACAAGGAAAAAAAGATGAAATAATAGAAGTTAGTGATGGTTATGCTCAAAACTACTTAATTAAAAATAACTTAGCTGTAAGATATACTGAAGGAAGTAAAAAAATATTAGATAAACAAATAGATAAAAGAAACACGGAAGAAGCAGAACTAATTAAGTCATGTGAAAATATTAAAATTCAGATTGAAAAGAAACCTTTAACATTTAAAGTAAAAACTGGTAAAGAAGGAAAAGTATTTGGGACAATATCATCTAAACAAATCGCTGATGAATTTGCCAAACAAGGAATTATCATTAATAAAAAAACAATTGATATTACAAATCCAATTGATACTTTAGGTGTTCACATTATAAATATTAATTTACATAAAAAAGTAGTTGCAGCATCAAAAATCCACGTAATTGAGGCATAAAATGGCAGAAAGAAAACCACCTCAAAATTTAGAAGCCGAAATGGCTGTTTTAGGAAGTAGCTTTCTTACAAGCTATGCCCTAGATAAAATTTGCGAAGAATTAGAAGAAGAAATGTTTGTAAGTGAAGCAAATAAAAGAATTTTTAATGCCATAAAAAGCTTACATCAAAATAATATCCCTTTAGATTCTGCGACCGTAAAAAATGAAATTGAAAAAAAAGGAAGCATTGCCGCGATTGGTGGCATTGAATATCTTAGTGAAGTTATAGATTCTGTAATTACCGCCTCTAATGTAGATTATTACATTGACATAGTAAGAGAAAAAGCATTAAGAAGAAAGCTTATTGATGTAACCAATAGTATTACTACATTTGCTTATAATGAAGATAGTGACACTAATGATTTAATTGATGATGCTGAAAAAAAGATTTTTAGTGTAACCAAAGCTCGTAAAGCTGGTGAATTTAAAACAATCGGCGAAGTGATTAGAACTACACAAGAAGAACTAGAACGTTTAGCTAAAAATAAAAACGACATAACTGGCGTTCCATCTGGCTATTATGATTTAGACAAATTAACTAGTGGTTTCCATCCTAACGAATTAATAATTCTTGCTGCTCGTCCGGCCATGGGAAAAACTGCTTTTGGTTTAAACTTAGCAATTAATGCGGCGGTCAAAACTAAAAAGCCGGTTGCTATCTTTAATATGGAAATGAGTGCTGAACAATTAATGATGCGTATGATATCAGCTGTTGGTGGCATTGAATTATCTAAACTTAAAACCGGAAAACTAGAACATAATGACTGGAAAAAAGTTAATGAAGCTTTATCTGAATTAGGTGATACCAAAATATTTTTTGAAGATAACTCTGGACTAACAATTTCCGAGCTTAGAGCAAAATGTCGTCGTTTAGCAACTCAAGATGATGGCCTTTCTTTAGTAGTTATTGACTATCTACAGCTACTTTCTGGATCTACCAAATATGAAGGTAATCGTCAGCAAGAAGTATCTGAAATATCAAGAAGTCTAAAAACTATGGCTATGGAATTAAAAGTTCCCGTAATTGCTTTAGCTCAGTTATCTCGTAGTGTTGAGTTACGTGAAAACAAAAGACCAATTATGTCAGACTTAAGAGAATCCGGTTCAATCGAACAAGACGCCGACATTGTTGCTTTCTTATATCGTGACGACTATTACAATAAACCAGCTGGCGAGGTATCAAACACCTCAATTACTGAATTAATAATTGGTAAGCATCGTAATGGTAGCACTGGTACAATTGAACTACTATTTGAACGTGATATGAGCAATTTCCGTAATTATTTAAAGAAAAATGAATAAAAATAAAAGCAAAGAGAAGTGATAAAATTGAAAATAAAAGAAAATATAATTGCCATTATTTTAACAATATTTATATCGGTACTTGTTTTTTTCGTTGGTCAAAAAGAAGAAACTCTTGCCGAACCAAGCAGTGTCTATCAAGTATATCTTAATGGCAAAACAATCGGCTATTTAAACTCTCGCGATAAATTTCTTGATTTAATAAATCAAAAACAAGAAGAAATTAAAAAGAAATATAACGTAGATAAAGTTTATCCTCCTGATGGCTTAAAAATAGAAAAAATATCAACTTATGATGAAGAAATAAAAACTGCTGAACAAATATATAGTATTATTGAAAATACTGACGCCTTTACTATTGATGGCTATATTGTAACAATAAGATATGAAGATGAAGATAAAGAACCAATTTATATTTATACATTAAAAAAAGAATATTTTGAAGATGCTTTTTATAACACCATCGCGGCATTTGTTGGTTCAGAAAGATTAGAACAATATAAAAATAATAAACAAGCCGAAATAGCGGATGTAGGTAGTAAGATAAATAATATTTACTGGGACGAAAAAATTACCGTTAAAGAAGCCTATATTAGTGTTAAGGAAAAAATCTTTACAAACGAAGATGACCTAAGTAAATATTTGTTATTCGGCACAACTGAAGAACAGAAAAAATATACCGTTGGTAATAATGATTCTATAGAAGGAATTTTAAATAAGAATAACCTTAGTATTGAAGAATTTTTAATTGCTAATCCTAATATTCCTAATCAAAATGCTTTATTAGCTGCGGGACAGCAAGTATCGATTGGTTTAATTTCTCCTATTGCAACAATTGTTCATGAAGAAGAGGTTGTCGAAAATATTACCAATAAATATCGAACTGAATACCAAGATGATGATACTATGTATAAAGGAGAAACCAAAGTTATTCAAGAAGGCTCTAATGGTATGTTAAAGATAACCGAAAACATTTTATATCGTAATGGTGATATTGAAAACTTAGTAATTACCAAAAAAGAAGAAATCGCCCCAACCGTTAACAAGATTGTAGCTCGTGGGACTAAAGCATATGTCAATAGTGGAGTATATATAAATACAGGAACTGAAGAATGGTATTGGCCAACAATTAGTCCTTATGTAATTACTAGCCGTTATGGTTATCGTTGGGGTAAACATCATAACGGAATAGATATTTCAGGAACTGGATTTGGCTCTCCAATTTATTCTTCAACTGATGGTACAGTAATCGCGACCTATTCTGGTTGTCCTAACCGTGGGTATTATGGCAGCTCATGTGGAAATAGTTGGGGAAACTATATTCGAATTCAGACTGATGATGGAAGCTTTACCGTAATATATGCTCATATTATGTCTGATATCAAAGTTAGGGTTGGTCAGCATGTTGTTCGTGGCGAGCAAATTGGTTTAATGGGCGATAGTGGCTCATCAACTGGAACTCATCTTCACTTTGGTATTATAAACAATTCAACTGGTTCATATGTAAATCCATGTCAGGCGGTTTCATGCTAGTAAGTGTTTTAGCAAGTGGTTCCAAAGGTAATTCAACTCTAATTAGAACTAAAAAGAGCAATTTTCTAATTGATGCCGGAACATCCGCTAGTTATCTAAATGAAAAATTAGCCGAAAACTATCTAAGCCTTGCAGATATCAACTATATCTTAATTAGCCATACTCATACAGACCACATTTCAAGCTTAAAAACAATCATCAAAAAGTATAAACCAGTAATTATTTTAACTCCCTTAATGCTTCAAGATTTAACGTTTCTAGAAGATTATAAAAATATTCAATTTTTAGAAGATGATCTAATTATTGATGGGGTTAAAATTGAAAACATAAAAACAAGCCATGATACTACAGACTCTCGTGGTTTCATTCTTACTGAAGATACTTCCTCAGTTGTGCAGATAACAGATACTGGTTACTTAAATCAAAAATATTTTTCTAAATTAAAAAATAAAAATGTTTATATTATTGAAAGTAATCATAATGTTGAAATGCTCATGAATGGGCGCTATCCTAAATGGCTAAAAGTCCGCGTTAATTCTGATGAAGGCCATTTATCTAATGAATCCTGTGCTTTTTATCTAACCAAGTTAATTGGTCCTAATACCAAGAAGATAATTTTAGCCCATCTTAGCGAAGAAAATAATACGCCAGAAGCAGCTTTAAATACTCTAAAAAGCGAGCTAAAAGACCACAATATAAATTTTACTAATGTTGAAACAGCTAAGCAAAATGAAAAGACGGAGTTAATTGAAGTATGATAAGAATAATTTGTATTGGAAAATTAAAAGAACAATATTTAGTTAATATGGTAGAAGATTATTTAAAACGTATTAACAAATATCACAAAATAACAATACTTGAACTGCCTGATAGTAATCAAAAAGAAGAAAATGAAAGAATATTTAAATATTTAAAAAATAACACATACAAAATAGCCTTAACTTTAGAAGGAAACAAACTTTCTTCGGTAGAGTTTTCGCAATTAATTGCTAAAAATTTAATGCAATATGCTAACATAGATTTTATAATTGGTGGCTCCGAAGGATTAAATGAAAATGTGATTAAAAATGTAAACTACCAATTATCTTTTAGTGATTTAACATTTCCCCACGGGCTATTTCGGGGAATACTTTTAGAACAAATATACAGGGGATTTAAAATAATAAATAACGAAACATATCATAAGTGAGGTGTATTATGGAAAATTTAATTTATGTTGTAGGAACCGCTTTTGTTAAAGATGGTAAACTATTAATAAGTATGTCAAAACGTAGTAGTAAAAAGGGAAAATATACTCTTGTTGGTGGTGGCGTTGAAAAAGGAGAAACCTTTAAAGAAGCTGCTCGCCGCGAAATTCAAGAAGAAATTGCCAATGGATATGACATTGAAGAAAAAAATTTAAAAGAAATATTATGTTTTAGAGAACCGGCTTTATCTGATCCGTCATTAATGATTGAAATGCATATGATGTTAGCTTTAACTGAGGTTAATGTTGAGCTCCTACCTAATGATGAAATTCTTGATTATCGTTGGTTTAATCTAGGGGATGATGAAAGTATTTTAGCCTCTGCTATAAAAGATCACTTTATTCCTTGGGCAATTGAAAATAACATAATGTATTAGAGGCAATATGATCGGAAATGATTGGGATAGCAAATTAGAAATAATATGGAATAGTCCTGGTTTTAAACGATTTATGAATTTAATTGATGAAGAATATAAAACCAAAACTATATATCCGCCTCGTAACTATATATTTAATGCCTTAAAATTAACCCCTTACAGTAAAGTTAAAGTTGTTATAGTTGGTCAAGACCCTTACCATGGCGAAGGAGAAGCTCATGGATTATCCTTCTCAGTCCAAAAAGATGTAAAATTACCCCCATCTTTAAAAAATATATATAAGGAAATATATAATGACTTAAACATAATTGAACCGAACTGTGGAGACTTAACATCTTGGGCTAAAGAAGGGGTATTGCTTTTAAACTCGTCACTAACTGTTATAAAAGATACGCCAAATTCCCATCAAAAGATAGGGTGGAGTAACTTTACGGATTATATCATCAAAGTACTTAATGCCAAAGAAGAGCCTGTTGTATTCATTCTTTGGGGGGCTTTTGCTAGAAGCAAAAAAATATTCATTACAAATAAAAAACATTTGATTATTGAATCTGCTCACCCTTCGCCTTTTAGTGCTAACCATGGTTTTTTTGGTAGCAATCCTTTTTCTAAAACAAATCAGTTTTTAGAGAAAAATGGTATAGATCCTATAAACTGGCAACTTTAATTATAAACTTTAACAAAATCCTAAAGAAAAAAATTATTTAGGATTTTTATTATACCTAAATTATCTACTAAAAAACTCGAATAAATCGAGCATTTATAATCTAAGAAAAATAATTTTATAAAACAAAACTAAAGTTTAAAATCCTTTATATCATCATCAAACATATCTTTTCCATCAAAAAAGGGTTGAACTTTTATATAATGAATAAAAGCAATAATATTTGAAGGGAACTTTTTAATACTTTTATTTAATAATGAAGTATATTTATTATAGAATGATTTTGTTGCTTCTAACTTTTCATTAATCACATATATTTCTTCACTATAGTTAATAAAATCTTCATTTTTTTCTAAATTATCGTAGTCAAGTTTAATTTTATCAATTAAACCATTAACTAAAGAAAGCTTTCTTTCAAAATCAAAACTAGAAATATTAACATTTTTTAAATTTTCTAATTCATCAAAAACTTTATCAGTAACATCAGTTTCCTCTTTTATAATATTTACCATGATACATAAAAAATCATATTTTTTTCTTAAATGTTCATCGATTATACTTTCCGCTTCATTAATTTTAATTTTATAAGCCTGTATATTATTATAAAATACTACATATATAATTGAAATAATGCCTACGAAAATAATGATTGTAAGCAAAATTGTCATAATACTATCCATAAATTCACCTATCTAATTGTATCAATTTTTAATTGTATTATCAATCCAAAATAATGGACTAAATAAGTAAAATTATGGATAAACTTTGTAAGCTAAAATAATATTATCAACTAGATGTAATTAATTATATTCTGTGATAGAATTAAATTTATGAAATAGAGGTAAAAATGAATATAAAGACTTTAAAAATTGGTTTCTTAGAAACTAACTGTTATATCTTACAAAAAGAAAAAGATATTTTAATAATTGATCCCGCTGAAGATGCGGACTTAATAATACAAAACTGTTCTGGAAATATTGTTGGTATAATAATTACCCATTATCATTTTGATCACATAGGTGCTCTCACAGATCTTACAAGTAAAAATAATATTCCCGTATATGACTATCAAAATTTAAAAGAAGGACAAAATGTAATTGGAAATTTTAGCTTTGAAATGATAAGAACTCCTGGTCATAAAAATGACTTAATTTCATTACTGTTTAATGAAAAATTATTTTGCGGTGATTTTATTTTCCAAGGTGCTATTGGCCGATGTGACTTACCATCTGGTAATTTTTCTCAAATGCAAGAAAGTATTAAAAAAATATTAACTTATCAAGACAATATAAAAATATATCCCGGCCATGGCGAACCAACAACCTTAAAAGATGAACGTCCCCACTTATTAAGCTACATAAAAAAGGACTAGAAATGTCCCTAATAAGTTATTTCAGAATATGAATGACTATAATTTATTTTCTCATCAAATTCAACATAATTTAAGTAAATAAGCAAAATCAGTTGCCAATTTCCCGTATTAGGATCACTCATAACTAAGTGGTCTTTTCCAGCTTCCTCAATTATTCCTTCAAAAATTTTATCTCGCCATTTTTCAGAGTCTGGAAACGAAAAGTAAGCTTTGGCTCTTTTGCCCTTATTTAGCCTTAATATATTTTCAATATAACTTTGCTCATCTTCTACATTACCTCCCCCAATTGGAGCAGTATTAATATTTAATTCTTGTGGGAATTTCCCATTTGGAAAATAATTTCCGTTCATAAATCACCTCTATTAATACTATGCTAAAAATATTTTTTTATTTAATAATGCTAAACAATAAATATCCTCTAAATTAAAAAAGTAAAAATCTCCGATAATATATATGTGCAAAAAAGTTACAATTCTGGTTATCTATAACATCCTTAACTAGGCAAATAAAAAGAATACCAGCAAACCATTTAACTTGAAGTTAGAAAGGTCTAAACAGTACTCTTTTAGTTTATAAAAATCAAATTATTAATTTACGCCAGTGAAATAATAAACTGTAATTTTTTGATTTGCTTCTGTAGTTGCAGTAATATTTGTATTTCTAGGGCTACCATCACTACATTGTGCCTCAGTATTTCCTTCATAAGTTGTAGACTTCTTTGAGTTATTAACTGGGGTACAAGTTCCATTATCATCTACAGCTTTTGCACTCCAAGTAACATTTTGATTTGCTTCCACTGAAAACTTTGTTCCATCTGCATATGATTTTTGCCCATCAGCAGTAACTGTATAATGTTTTGGTATACTATAGAATGATGCATATAATATTAAATCTTTTTCAATTGTTAATTTAGCACTAGCACTTTTGCCACTTGGAAGTGTAGCTGTAACAGTAACAGAATTGCCATTTTCGGCACAAGTATGCCTCCAAGCTTTAATTTTAGTTGCAGAACCGGTTGGTTCATCTTCGGCAGTTAATTCACCGGTATTTTTATCAATTCTCACACAAGCATTGCTATCAATTGAATAAGTTACATCTCCGCTAGCATTTTCTACTTTAGCAGTTGCCTTAGAAGTTTTGTTTCCATTTCTATGAATTACACTTCTTGATAATGATAAACTAATAGTTTCTTCATTCTTTTTCCAATTAGCATATAAAGTTGTATCTTCGCTAAATTTTGTTTTATTTTTAACTGCACTACCATTAGCTAAAGTCCAACCGGTAAAAGTATGTCCATCTTTTTTAGGATTATCTGGAAGAGTAAGCTCTGCACCTTTACTGATCGTAATACTATTTATACTATTTCCACCTTTAGTATCAAATGCAATTGTTACTTTTTCTTCAACTTTAGGAGCTTCAGTTTTAGGCTCTTCATTCTTTTTCCAACTTGCATATAAAGTTGTATCTTCACTAAATTTCGTATTGTTTTTAACTGTCTTTCCATTTTTAAGTGTCCATGCTACAAACGTATAACCATCTTTTTTAGGACTAGTTGGGAAAGTAAGTTTATCGCCTTTATTAATTGTAATACTTTTAACTTTATTTCCACCTTTAGTATCAAATGTTACAGTAACAGTTTCTTCTTTTTTAGCCTCAGCTTCAAATACAGCTTTTAACAATACATCTTTCTTAATTTTTGTAGAAAAATCAAAACTATCTTTCGCAAGAACTTCTTTATCATCAGTAATGCTTTCTACTTCATACCAGGCAATAAATCTTTCACCTAGTTCTTCTTCAGTCTTAATATCATCTTCTTTTATTGTTCGATTATATTTAACTTGAATAATATATTTTTCACTCTCACTCACTTTAAATGTAACCTCAAATTTTCTGTTAAAGAACCAGAACAAGAATAACCCAATTAGAATTAATAATGAGCCTACTATTATTAATACTATTTTAGTTTTCTTTTTTGAAGTTTTTTCTTCATTCTTCATTTAATTTCCTCCTTAAGCAAAGTATATCACATGTTAGCCAATTTAGAAAAAATATATTAGCTTTTTTCCTAAAAAGTTCCAAAAATTATGATAATTATAATAAATTATTAACCAAACTAGCATATATCTTAGTCATATTACGATATAAAACTTTAAAGTTTATCTTACCTAAAAAGTAAAAATCCTAAATAAAGACCTAGTTATTTTTCGATATGTTAGGACTGCTATTTAGGATCTTATACTCTTAAATTGTCAAAACAAATACATTTAATTAAATTATAGCCGTTTATCACGTTCGAGATTATTAATCATAAAATATTTTAAAGGAGGAATATATATGAAAGATTATAAAATTGTGATAGATGCAGGCCATGGAGGAGTAGGATAAATCCAAATATTAAGAAATGACTACAAATGCTAATAAATACAAGGATTTAAGGTACTTTTGATAGGAAAGTATCTTTTTTGTAAAATCTTATGTTTAATGTTATAATATAAACATAGATAAGGTGATTAGTGTGTTAGTAATTTTTGAAGGATTAGATAATTGTGGAAAAACTACATTGGTACAAATGATAAAAGATTATTATTTAGAATTAGGTATAGATTCGGAAATATCAAAAGAATTTGAAACAAATATTGGTAGAGAATTAAAGAACATGGCGAAAGAAGGGACTTTAGATCCTATTTTAAAGGCATATTTATTTGCAACTGATAGATATATAAGAATGAAAAATATAACTCAAGAAGATTTAAAAAACAAAATAATGTTGTTTGATAGATATGTTCCATCTGCTCTTGCTTATCGTATGGCGGAAGGTGTTGATAAAAATTGGGTAACTAATATTAATTCAGTTTTCCCGAAAGCTGATATAGGATTTTTTATTGATATAACACCAAATGAATCTGTTAACAGAAATATTAATACAAAATTTAATATAAAGATGGCACCTGAACATTTAGGAAAAGTAAGAAATGCATATTTATCTATTCTTGATGAAAATAATTTAATTTATATTAATGGAATGCAATCATTTGAAAATATATTTAGTGAAGTTGTTGAAAAAATAGAGGAGTTTAGAAAAAAGAATGATAGAAGATTTTAATAGTTTATTAGAAAATTTAAAGAAATGTGAAATTTGTAAAGAAAAATTTGGATTTCAACCTCATCCTATATTTTTAGGAAATGTTAATTCTAAAATAGTTCAAATTAGTCAAGCACCATCTGCTACTGTTCATGAAACTATGAAACCATTTACTGATCAGTCAGGAAAAAAATTAAAATATGAATGGTACAAGATAGATGATGATACATTCTATAATCCAAATAATTTTTATATTGCGTCCCTTGCACATTGCTACCCTGGAAAAGATAAAAATGGTAACGATAGAATGCCACCGAAGATTTGCTATGAAACATGGATAAAAAAAGAATTAGAATACATTAATAACAAAATTTATATAATAATTGGTGCTAAATCTGCAAAGGTATTTTTTTCAGAAGAAAAATTTAATGAGTTGATTTTCAAGAATAATTATATTAATGGGAAATTAGCAATTGTATTACCACATCCATCACCACTTAATATAAAATGGTTTAAAGATCATCCGGAATTTATGGAAAAAAGAATATTCGAAATAAGAAAAATAATAAATAAAGTATTGGAGGGAGAATAAAATGATAGATTTAAAACAAATACAAAAAGATGTTTATCAAAATAAATTAGATAAGGGATTTAATGTTACAGATATTAATAAAGAATTTTGTTTAACATATGGTGAAGTGGCTGAGGCATATGAAGCATGGCGTAAGAAAAAAGATGATGTTGGTGAAGAAATCGCTGATGTAGTGATTTACCTATTAGGATTGTCTGAAATTTTAAATGTCGATCTGGAAAGTGAACTTTTAAAGAAAATAAATAAAAATAAGCATAGAGAATATAAAATAATTGATGGAGTAAATACAAGAGTTAAGGAATATGAAGAAAAATAA
>CAZPSA010000014.1:0-24485 GCA_964589375.1 uncultured Clostridium sp. | reverse complement strand
ATTTTCCCGCTAATGTTTAAATTTTTTTGAGACATTTTCCTAAATTATTGACATACACCATCCACTAAATATTCTATGCAAAATGATAATAATAATTCTGAATTACAAAGTTATTTAGAAGAAAATTATAAATCAAACGGCAAAAAAACATATTTTAAAGAGTTAAACATTCCAAAAAGTCAAAAAGTTGATATTCCTCCTTCTAAAACATTAAACCCAGTTGAATTATCAAAATTGACACCAGAAACCGCAGATACTACACCAACGCTAAATACTAAAAAGTATAATAAATCTAGTGATGAAAACAGTAAATTTTATAATAATATTAAAAATAAAGTAAACAAGCCCAATTGAAATTTCACAGTCATTAAAAATCATGTTCACTAATAAGTCATTTTTCATTTGACAAGTTAATTTAGTAAGATCCTTTAATAATTTTATTATTTATATTTTGCTAATTATTTAGTATAATATATTTGAAAATAAAGGGTGATTAGTGTGGAAAATGAATTAAATAGATTAGATGGCTATTTTAGAGCTTTAAATTATTTATCTTGTGCGCAAATATACTTAAGAGATAATCCTTTACTTAAAAGAGAATTGTATTTAGGTGATATAAAGAAAAAATTAGTTGGTCATTGGGGGAGTGCTCCAGGACAAAACTTTATTTATGTTCATTTAAATAGAGTAATTAATAAGTATGATTTAAATATGATTTATGTTTCAGGACCAGGTCATAGTGGTCAAGCCATGATTGCAAATGCTTACTTAGAAGGAACATATAGTGAATTATATCCTGAAGTTACAGAAGATGAGGAAGGCTTAAAAAGACTTTTTAAAAGATTTAGTTTCCCAGGCGGAACTCCTTCTCATGTCGCACCAGAAGTGCCTGGAAGTATAAATGAAGGCGGAGAATTAGGTTATAGTTTAGCCCATGCTTACGGAGCAGTCCTAGATAACCCTTCCTTAATTTGTGCATGTGTCATAGGCGATGGTGAAGCTGAAACAGGACCTTTAGCCGCATCTTGGCAAATAAATAAATTAATTAATCCACTTAAAGATGGCGTAGTACTTCCAATCTTAAACTTAAATGGATATAAAATTGCTAATCCCACTATTTTAGCTAGAATAAGTGAAACCGAACTACGTAAATATTTTGAAGGACTAGGCTATCACCCTTATATAGTAAGTGGTAGTGATGAAAAAAGTTTACACAAAAAAATGGCTCAAGCGTTAGATGAAATAATTTTAGAAATTAAAAATATTAAAAATAAAGCTAAAGTACGAAAAATAACAAGTCGTCCAATGTGGCCAATGTTAATTCTTAAAACTCCTAAAGGCTGGACTGGTATAAAGGAATTTAATGGTTTATTAATAGAAAATAGTTTTAGATCTCATCAAGTTCCAATTTCAGTTGATGAAAAAAATATTAACAATATTAATATTTTAGAAAATTGGCTTAGAAGTTATCATGTTGAAGAACTATTTGATGAAGATGGTAAACTTATTAAACAATTACGTAATATGGCTCCAAAAGGCAATAAAAGAATGAGTGCTAATCCAATCGCGAATGGAGGAAAACTTTTAACGCCCTTAAAGATGCCTGATTATACAAAATACGGTTTAACATTTGATAAACACGGGAAAATTGTTGCTAGTGATATGCTGGTACTAGGAAGTTTTTTACGAGATATAATTGCCGAAAATGATAATTTTAAAATATTTGGTCCTGATGAAGCTCTTTCCAATCGCTTTAATGAGGTCTTTAAGGTAACTAGTCGCAGATGGAATGCTGATAAATATGATTATGATGAATTTTTATCTGCTGATGGTAAAGTTATTGATGGAATTTTATCTGAACACGTATGTGAGGGATTACTTGAAGGTTATATTTTAACGGGAAGACACGGAATAATCCATAGTTATGAGGCATTTATAAGGATAATTGATTCCATGGTTAGTCAGCATGCTAAATGGCTAAAAATGTGTAAAGAAATTCCATGGCGAAAAGATATTGCTTCTTTAAATATTATTTTATCTAGTCATTGCTGGCAGCAAGATCATAATGGGTTTACCCATCAAGATCCTGGTTTCTTAAATCATTTAGTTACCAAAAAGGCCGATACTGTCCGCATTTATCTACCATTTGATGCTAATACCCTTCTTTCTTGTACCGATCATATTCTTAAAACTAAAAACTATATTAATGTTATAATTGCTAGTAAACATGAAAGAATGCAGTGGCTAAGTATTGAAGATGCTAAAATTCATTGTGCAAAAGGTGTTGATATATTTAAATGGGCTAGTGATAATAACCCAGATGTTGTCTTAGCTTGTGCTGGTGACACACCAACTTTAGAAGTTTTAGCCGCTAGACAGATTTTAAAAGAAGAATTGCCAGAATTAAAGGTTAGAGTAGTTAATGTGGTTGATTTGATGAAATTAGTTTCAAATGAAGATCATCCTCATGGTTTAACGAGCGATGAATATAATAAGTTATTTACCAAAGATAAACCAATCATATTTGCCTTTCATGGGTATCCAAGCTTAATACATCAATTAACATATAAACGATTTAATCAAAATTTACATGTTCATGGTTATATTGAAGAAGGTACTATAACAACCCCATTTGACATGAGAGTTGTTAACAAATTAGATAGATACCACTTAATATTAGATGTATTAAAATATGCTAAATTAAAAAGTGAAAAACGCAAGGCTTTAGTAAAGAAATGTGAAGATATCCTCGAATATCATTACTATTATATAAGAGAACATGGTGTAGATATCCCAGAGGTTACTAACTTTAAATGGAATAATTAAAACTAAAAAGACATCATATTTTGATGCCTTTTTTAATACTATTTTATAATGCCCATTTCTTTTAATTCTTCATCAATATTTTCTTTGACAAATAATTCCATTGGAACATTAAGTTTCTTTGAAATGTAATAAATAAAACCTAATGAAAAAGATTGCTCGGTATTGGGAGATTCTATATTTCCAATAAAACCATTTGAATAAGTTGTTAAGTCGGCTAATTCATTTTGGGTAATTCCTCTAAATTTTCTAAAAATCCTAATTCTTTCTGAAACTAGCTTATAAATATATTTTACATCTTCTTTTTCATTCATAATACTACTCCTGTTGCTATTTTATCAAGTTCACAATGGGCAAAAGTTCAGCGTATAGAAAGTATTTTTGGCTTACTAAGGATCCTAATGATTTAATTATTACATTGCTTTTTTATTTTTGATAAATTCTCTAAGAATTTTAGTCATGGCTCTTTTTTCAATCCGAGAGACATAACTTCTTGATATTTTTAGTTCTTTTGCTATTTCTTTTTGGGTTTTTTCTTTAGTATTAAATAAGCCATATCTTTTAATAATAATGTCTTTTTCCCTTGGGGATAAAAGTTCTAAGTAGGTATGAAGAAGGTCAATATTATTTTGCATATTAATCTCTTCGGCAATATCTTCAGTAGAACCTTTAATTACATCAATTAAATTTATCTCATTTCCTTCTTTATCAAACCCAATTGAGTCATTTAAACTAACATTATTTAAATGTTTCTTGTTGCTTCTAAAGTGCATTAATATCTCATTCTCTATTATCACTTGAAAGAACGATTTTTTTAATAACCCTTGCAATTAATCTATTTTGTTTGTAGCTTTATCGTATTTATAATTAAGAAGTTAGAATATAATTTTCTGAACCTATTAAATCTATATAAATATTTTTGCCATCGGTTCTAACTTTGCTTACAAATAATTTTATTAAATTTCGTTTGTCCATTATATCTAATTCAGCGAATTTATTTATATATTTATTTAAAATGGCAAAAGCGATTTTAGCTATTTCTTGATCATTTATTATTTGAAACGGATTATCTTGTTTAATCTTTTCCATATTATCAATTATTTTTTTATTCTTAGCTTTTAAATTTTTAATTTTGGTTTGAAGAATTTCGAACATTTCCGCATCTACTGAAGCTAAACGATTGATTAGATTATTAATTTCATTATCATTCTTCTTATAATTATGTTTTAAAATTTGAACTTCATTATTTTTACTTTGATAGTTATATTCATTACTCGTAAGTATTTCGCTTATAGCTTGATAAAATTCCTTCGTAGGTTTAGCAATCTTTTTCATACTTTCAATAATTAAATTATCAACCTCATTACCATTAACATTTTTACAATCACATTTTTCCCCTTTACTTTTCATTTTAAGATCACATATGTAATCAAATCTTAGATTTCCATTAGCAGTTTTATTTTGTTTTAATTTTGCCCTCATAAGAGAATTACAATTTTGACAGTGCATTATTCCAACTAATATAGAGTTATTTTTAATTGGTTTACGATAATTTTTGTCTTCATTAATTTTTAAAATATTTTGCACTTTGACCCAATCTTTACCAGCAATTATGCCTTTATGTTTTCCAATCGCGACAATCCAATCTTGCAAATTTTTATATTTAACTTGGCCAGTTTTAGTTTTTTCTGTTTTACAATAACCAATAATTCCCTTTTGACCATTAAATTCATCCTCATCATTATATACTAGAACCTCATTATCTAAAAAGTAATTCAAAATGTCCTTATCAGCTACCGCATATACTGGATTTCTTAATATATTTTTAATTCCCCACCGAGAAAAATCACAATCTCTTTTAGTTTTAAAATTATTTTGAATTAAATAGCTTTCAACTTTAGTTAGAGATTTTAATTCTAAAAATTTATGAAAAATAGTCTTTATAATTGATACTTCATCATCAACGGGGACTAATTTAAATAAATTTGTTTTCTTTCCATTTATATTTATCTTTTCCATCCTCTCACTCATAAAACCTAAAGGAACATTACCACCTAACCATCTTCCCGTTTTAGCTAGTTCGTACATATTATCTTTTATTCTTTCCGCGATTGTATCTCTTTCTAATTGAGCAAAGACAATTGAAATCATTAACATTGCTTTTCCCATCGGAGTAGATGTGTCAAATTGTTCTTTTACTGATACGAAATTAACATTATATTGTTGCCATTCTTCATATAAATTAACAAAGTCGACAACACTACGAGATATCCGATCAAGACGATAACAAATAACCGTATCAATTTCATTGTTTCTAATTGCTTTTAACATTTCTTGAAATTGAGGTCTTATAGTATTTGCTCCAGTAAATCCTTCATCATTATAAATAATAATATCTTCATCGTTTATTTTTAATTCCATAAATCTTTTTAAATAATCTTTGCAAGTTTCTATTTGATTTTCGATACTTTCACCTTTACCCGTATATTTTGACTTACGAGAATATATTGCTATTTTTCTTTTGTTTTCTACCATATATTGTTGCCTTTCTTTTCGACTACTTATTAAATATTATTTTAAGAATAGCTTAAAAATTATTAAAAATGTTATTTATGGCATAAGATCTAACTATTAATAAAGAATTTTAATCTTAATTGCAAGTTTTTAATTTTTCTAGTTAATATCTAAGATAATTTGCTTTTTTTGCATCAAAAAATATTGACTTTTATTAAAAAGGTGTATAATTTAATTGTAGTAAGAAGAAGATTAGCTTTTAATTCATTTAAGTAATTCTTATTAAAAATTTAAGGAGTGTGATTTTTATGTTTAAGAAAATTTTAAATGTGTTTTTATGTTTAAGCTTATTATTGCAAAATATTGCGTTTGCGATACCGGTTTTAGCAGAAGAAACAAATAACCCTATAATTAAAGTTAATGGTATTTATCAAGGCGATGAAATAGCGTCTTTAGATGAAAGTGACAGCTACATTATAGATAAATTTGCTAAAGTTTATTTGGATTTTGAACTTGAAAATGTAAGTGCTGGAGATGATTACTATATTAAAATTGATTATTATGGCGGTGGTTCTGGGTTTCAATATAATAACTCAAACCATATTAGGGAAAATATCAGATTATATATAATGTATAAAAATGATAATCTTTTCGATATTGATATAAAAGTATGTGATGATTGGAATTGTTCTAAAATTTATGCATCTGAAACTGTAAAACTAAAATTAGATTATTTTGATGAAATAAAGGATAGTTATACTATAATTAGTGATATTAAACAAGGGGATAAAATAATTAATACAACTTATGAAAATTCAGTGAAAATTATTCATTTAAATAATAAACAAAATATATCTTATAAAATTACAGGTAAAAATCTAATAGATGATGCTGATTATTATTATAAATCAGGAAGCTATAAAGGTAGTGAACTAGAAAGTGGAATAATCCAAACTCAATTGACTAATCTAGGAACTCATTCAAGCGGTTTAAATCAACATACATTTTTAGAAGATATCGATATAATGCTGCCGGTTAAATATTATGATGGTACTAATATTTATGATTACTTTACAATAGAATATGAAGAAGATAATACATTACCATATTACAATTACAATTTAATTTATACAAATTTTGAAAATGAAGAAATCAAACAATTTGACCTAGAAAATCGTGATAATTTTTATGTTATTAATAGTAATTATCATAATGTGAATAATCCTTTATCTTTAAAGGTTAATGGTAATAACTACGCTGATAAAGATTATTTAGTTTCTGTTAAGGTAAAAAAGGGAGATACGACAATATATAATAATAGTGTAAATGTTAATGGGTTAATCTTAAATAATGGATATAAACTAGAATTAACTAATTTAACTTTAGAATTAAATAAGAGTATTTTAGCTGGTAAAATATATGATGTATATGTTGAAGTTGATGGCGTTGTTATTGAACAAAAATATAAATATAATTCAGTAGGAAAAAATGCTCACGTATCTTCAAATATATTCTTTGAAAATGGGAAAAAGAATTTATCACTATTTAGAGGCACGGGGGACGATTTCTTTGTTGGCGGAATTTATGATACCAACAAAAATGTTTTTACCAAATATTCATCAGTATATATAAGGTATGTTGGAGAAAACTTTAATGATAATGAGAGTTATGAATATATTTTAGAATATGGTGATTTTGAAGAAAATACGTTTGATTCTACTTTTAATTACGAAGTAGAACTATCTAAAGGACAAATAAATGGTCAAAAATTAAATACTACTGGTTTACTATTTCAAGTAGATAATTATAAGAATTATAAAAATCCGACATATAAATTGACAATAAAAAAGGTGAAGAGGTAATATTTTCTGATTCTCCGGTATTGTTTATAGTAAATGAGCCAACTTTAGCAAATGCTAGTTTAAAAGCAAATAATAAGAATTTATATTTACAAACAAGTGATTTATCCTACGTTGCGACTAGAAATGCTCCAATTGAAATGGTTATTTCAGGTCTCGGTTTTGATGAAAATAAAGAATATGAATTTGATTATTGTTATGCTGAAACAAATACTGAATCTAATGGTAAAAGTGATTGTCAAAAAATAAAACTTAAGGGTAAAGATTTAAATGATGGAGCAGCAAAAATTAAGTTTAATGAAAAAATAGAAGCAAATACAATTTCCTACTCTTTCTCTGTATTCTGTGATAATCGAAACGTGCCTATTCAAGGAGGCTTTACCGTTACATTTGTTGATAGTAAAGATTTATTTCCTAATTTAACCAAGTATTTTATAGATAACGAAAGTGATTTAATTAAAAATATTAGTAAAAATACCAATGCTACTGAGTTTGCTAATAATATTAATATTAAAGATAATGGAAAAGTTAAAATATATGATGTAACTGGAACAAATGAAATTAATGGAAATATTGGAACTGGCATGATAGCAAGAGTTTTAAATGAAAACGGTGAAAATATTTTAGACTTAGATATTGTTGTTAAAGGAGATGTTTCTGGTGATGGTAATATTTCTATCACAGATTTAGTTAAAGTTAAAAGGCATCTTGCCGGAAAACAAAATCTAACTGGTGTATTTGAAGTAGCTGGTGATGTAAGTGACACTGGTGAAATTAGCATAACTGATTTAGTAAAAATTAGTAGAGATGTTGCAAATATTCAAGAGGTGGAATAATGAAAAAATTTTTATTCAATTTTATAATATTACTTTCTTCATTTTTAATTATACAAGATGTTAATGCGAGTAGTTTTAAGGCAAGTATAGTTGGAAATGCAACATTTGATAGTGAAATAACATTATATATTCAAGTTAATGATTTAACTGATTTTGCTGGAGCTTGTAATGGTTTATGTGGTTTAGTTGGTAATTTAAGCTATGATACTAATAAATTAGAATTAAAGGAAATTACGGCTTTAGAAAATTTTGATTTAACGGAAGGTAAAACCCTAGTACTATATAAATCTACAGGCGTTAAAAGTGGAACAAAAATTTTAGCAATGAAATTTAAAAATAAATCTTTAACACCAAATGAAACTACAACTATTTCTTTTTCCAATATAGTTGCTAGTGATGGAGATAAAGATATTAATACCAGTGATGCATCTAAAACTATAAAATTTGCCCAAAAAGAAACTCAAACAACTAACAATAATTCTACAACCACACAAAACAATAATTCAGCCACTAGTCAAAAGCCTAGTTCTAAAACAACTACCAAAAAAGTAACGACAAAAAAATCAAGTAATAATTATCTATCATCAATTACTCTAAGTGCGGGAAATATAACATTTAAAAAAGATGTTCTAACTTATGATATTGATGTTGATTATGAAATATCATCTATAGAAATTAAAGCAACTACTGCTAATACAAAGGCTACTATTTCTGGATTGGGAAAACATTCTTTAAATATTGGCGATAATGTTATTAAATTAATAATTAAAGCTGAAGATAAAAGTGAAAGAACATATACTTTAAATATTAAAAGAGCTTCAAAAGACGTAGTGCAAAATAAAGAAAATGACCAAAAAGATTTAAAAGAAGAAAAGGAAAAAAATTATATTCTTCCCTCTATAATTATTTTAGTAGTATTAAGTTTGATAATTGGTGGAGTAATTATTTATAAAAAGAAAAAGAATAATTAGTATATAAGTATTGGTCCTTATATGCTTTTTTTATGAATATCTATTATAACCAACGACAAAGAAAAAAATAAATGATATAATCTATGATAGAAAGGAGTTTAGAGTGTTAAGTATCGTTTTATTTGGGCTATTATTAATTATTATAGCCGGAGTTGTTTATTATTTATTAAAAAAGGGGAAAATTGATAAAAAATAGTTAATAAGAAAAATTTAATGATTGCTGGTGGCATTATTGCGGCAGTTGCAGTTATTCTTATAATTGTCGCTGCAATGGGTGGCTTTAAAGCAAAAATAGATGTAACTGGAACTAGTATGCTTGAATATTTAACTATTGTCGAAGATTATGGACGTGACATTGATTTTGATGGGGTAACATCAGGGGCTAATTGCTTTACTGGCAAACAAACCAAAACAGTCAATAGTGATAAATACGGAAAAGTAACTATTGAATTTTCCTATTGTAAACCATCTAATTCCGTATATATTCATGTTTATAATTAAAATAATTAAAGGAGTTTGAAATGATAAAGAAAATAAAATTATTCTTACTATGCACAGTATTATTATTTGCTGTTTGTGGTTGTAGTCTAAAAAAAGAAAAAAGTATTGAAACAAAATGTCAAGAATTTACCGACAAGTTACAAGTATACATCGATAATAAAGATTACGAAGGATTTTCTAATACTGGTTGGTTTGATCATGAAGATTTAAGTACAAGTGAATGTACTACAATTGATTGTTCTTGTCCTAGTGCTTGGGAATTATTTTTAGAAAATAAAAGATTACAAGCTATTGATTATTTAGATAAAGGTTTAATATCATCAGCTTATAATGTAATGGGGGAAAATTATATAAGTAAAAATACTAAATTAAAAGAATTATATGATAGTAATGATATTTTCAAAATACTCTCTACTAAACAAAAAGAAGAAGTAACGGGTATATATGCAAGTTTTGGTGAATGGGAATGGAAATATCAAGTTGGTGGAGATTTCTCCTTTAATAAACGTTACGTTAATTATGGATCAAGTAACTTATCACTTCAATTTGATGATTATTCAGATATAGTACTTATAAGTGGCCATTTAGCTCCTAAAAATCATCCTAATTGGAATAAGGAAAAAAATATTTCCGTTAATCATTATAATTACAAAGTTTTAGACAATAAGATATATATAAAGCTTAAAGAAGAAAGTGATGATAATTATGATAGTTTATTTGAAATTGTAAGTATAAGTGATACTCAATTAAAATTAAAGCTATTGATAAATACGACAGATGTTAACAAAGGTCAAATATATACTTTTAATTACGTTAGAATGTAATAAGAGTATAATTTTAAAGGAGAATGATGTAAAATGGCGTTAATTAAATGCATCGAATGTGGTAAAGAATTTAGTGATAAAGCTAAAGCTTGCCCTAATTGTGCTTGTCCTATCGAGGAAATAAAAAAAATTAATGAAATAGAAGAAACCTTAAAAGATGAAATTGCCCCAGAGGTAAACTTAGAAACCCCGGCAAATACTGAGGTTAGCTCCAAAGAAAACTTAGAAAATATTGAAGACGATAATGAAATTATCAATAAACAATATTCTTTCTTTAATGGTATTTCAAAAGAAAATGCTAAGAAAGTTAAAAAAGTTGGCAAAAAATTGTTTTGTATATTATCTATAATTTGCTTTATTACACTTTATATAATTTTAAAAAGCCAATTAATTGCTTGCCTTCTTGTAGCGCTTATTTTAGCCGGAGCACTCACAATGGTTGTAATGTGTAGTATGAATATATATTATTATTTTCACAAAAGAACTTTTACTGAAATCGAAAAAAAGAATAACAAAAAAGGCTTTTTAATGTTTACTGGTATATTGGTCTTCAGTGTGTTTTTTGCAATATTTATAGTCGGCATAGATGGTGGGGATAATAAAAATACGCCATCAGATAGTCAATTAAATGCCTGTAGAGCAAGATCAGGAACTTATTTTAAGTGTTCATGGTCTACCTTTGAAAACAGATGTGTTTGTAAAGCAAGATAGAAAGAAAAATATAATTAGTATATAGGTCATTTGCTTATATACTTTTTATTAAATAATAATTATTAATATTCAATCATATCTTTTAGTAGGTGATTAAATGCAGCTAATAATAAATGCCCCAACTACCGAAGAAGGAATAAAAGAATTTAATAAAGCATTTGCTCAAGTTCAAAAAGAATTAGTTTTAGCTTGGATTAGAGATTTACAAGTTGATATAAACACCAAAGAAAAAATACTTACCTATATTAAATTAGAATTAGAAAAGATAATAAAAGAAAGAGCTTAAAATCCTAGAATTTGCTCTTTCATTTTTTTATGTTTTAAACATTTAATATAATCTTTAAAATAATAAAAGTTCTTTTAAGTGATAGTTGCATTTTCAATACACCTTGCAGCATAAGTAGTAAGTCTAGTTTTCCGATTTTGCTTGTAAGAATCTATTCCTTTAACTAACCCAATAGTACCTATACTAATAAGATCATCAATATCATAATTCTTATTTTCGTATTTTTTAACAATATGAGCGACCAATCTTAAATTATGTTCAATTAGTTTACTACGAGCAGTTTTGTCTCCTAAATAAAACCTTTCTAAATATCTTTCTTCTTCTTCTTTACTCAACTTATCCGGAAAAACATTAACTGAATAGGAACCGGTAAAAAATATTAAGCTTTTAAATAACGATAATAAATAAAACATAAACACCTCTAAATAAATATATGTTTAAAAGAAGATTTTTATTTGGTATAATTTTAAGTGGTGATGGAGAAGTGTTGAATAAATTTGTGCCGGATATTTACCAAAAAAGTATATATGATATAGATTATAAAAAATTGAAAAAAAATGGAATTAAATGTCTTATATTTGATTTAGATAATACGCTTGCCCCAATAAGTTTAAAGCAACCAAACAAGAAGCTAAAAGATCTAATTGAAGATTTAAAAGATATGAATTTTAAAGTATTGATTGTAAGTAATAGTCCCAAAAAAAGAGTAGAACCATTTAAAAATATTTTAGGTGTTGACTCTGCTTACTTTTCTTTAAAACCACTTAAATTAAAATATCAAAAAATTTTAAAGATATATAGATTAAAACCTATTCAAGTAGCGGCGATTGGCGATCAGTTACTAACAGATATATATGGTGCTAATAAGATGGACTTTTTAAGTATATTAATAAATCCAGTTGGAACAAATGATTATGCCTTAACTAAAATAAATCGTTATATTGAGCCATTTATCTATAAAAAATTAGAAAAATTAGAATTATTAAAGAAAGGAAATTACTATGAATAAAATATGTTATGGTTGCGGAATAAAATTGCAAAGTAAAGATAATTCTAAGCCTGGTTTTATTCCTTTAGGTAAAGAAGATAGTCCTTATTGTCAAAGATGTTTTAAACTTATTCATTATGGTATCAATAAAGAAATGATGATACCTAAAAGTACGGATAATTTAATAAATCTAATTAATAAAGAAAATAAATTAGTATTCTTTTTAGCATCATTTTTTACCTTAAGAGAAGATGTTATTAAAGTATTTAAAAAGATTAATACGCCTAAAATATTAGTTATTAGTAAAATAGATAATTTACCTCCATCTTTAAATATAAATAGAATAAGAGAATATATAAAGTCTCATTATAAAATAAAAGAAGATATTTGCTTTATTAGTAGTATTAACGATATGGGAGTTAAATCTTTAATTGGTAGTTTAAAACAAAAAGGAATTAATGATGTCGTTATCGCAGGAGAATCTAATTCTGGGAAGAGTACTTTTATAAATAAAATATTATCTATTTCAGATAGTAATTTAAATATGCTTACTACTAGTAAAATGCCTAATACTACTATGGATTTTATCCGTTTAAAAATAAGTTCAGAGCTATCTATCATTGATACTCCTGGCTTTATTTTAGATACTGTTAGTTTATTAAATGCTGAACCATTAAGAGGAATGATTAAGCCAATTAGTTTTCAAATGAAAGAAGGGGAAGTATTAAAAATAAATGATATATTTTTAAAGTTCCAAAGTAATTCTAATATTACAATTTATTTTGAAAGAAGTATTTATGCTAAAAAGTATTATAAAGAAGTATTTTTAGAAAATAGTATAAATATAAAAGATAATATGGATTTAATTATTAAAGGATATGGCTTTATTAGAATTAAAAATGCTACTTTAATTATGACACATAATTTAAATGAGAATGATATTGAATTAAGAGAAAGTGTATTTGGGGAAAGTTATGAGTAAAATTAAAATAATGAGTGAAGATTTATCTAATAAGATAGCAGCTGGTGAGGTAGTTGAGAAAATATCAAACGTTGTTAAAGAGTTAGTCGAAAACAGTATTGATGCGGGCAGTAAAAGTATTAAAGTCGAGCTGATTGATGCCGGATTTAAAGAAATAAAAGTAACAGATGATGGCTCCGGAATGGATGAAGAAGATGCTAAAAATGCCTTTTTAAGACATGCGACTAGTAAGTTATATAAATTAGAAGATTTGTTTTTTATTAATACCTTAGGCTTTAGAGGTGAAGCTTTACCTAGTATAGCGTCTGTTTCTAAAATTGAACTTATTACTTCGGAAGGAGAACAGGGGATAAAACTAGTAATTAATGGAGGAATAATTACTTCAGAAGAAAAAAGTAATGCTAGAAGAGGGACAATTATTAAAGTTCAAGATTTATTCTATAATACCCCAGCTCGTTTGAAATATTTAAAAAGTGAAAGCTCAGAATTAGCTGGAGTAGCTTATTATATTGAAAGACTAGCTCTTTCCCATAGTGATATTTCTTTAACTCTTATAAATAATAATAATACGATTGTAAGTACAAGTGGCAGTGGTAATTTATTAAAAACCATTCATGAACTATTTGGTTTAGAAGTTAGTAAGAATATGTTAGAAATAAAAGCATCTAATGATGATTATGATATAGCTGGTTATGTTTGCAAGCCTGCCATTTTAAAATCAAATCGTAATTTTATGATAACAATTGTTAATGGTAGAGTAGTTAAAAACAATGATTTAATGAAGACAATAAATGATGCCTATTATACTTATAAACCAGATATTAAATATCCTATTGTAGTAATAAAAATTGATACTGATCCAACTTTAATTGATGTAAATATTCATCCAACTAAACAAGATATTAAATTTAGTAAAATGGATAGTTTAAAGGAATTAGTCCTAAAGACAATTAAAAAAGCACTTTATAATTCTCTTTTAATTCCCAATATTGAAGTAAAAAAAGAAGAAAGTGATAATAAAGTAGTTGAAGAAAAAACCAGTCAAGTTGATTTTGTTTTACCAACTTCCCAACCTTTATATATAAATGATAATTTAGTTGCTAATGAAAGCACGGAAATTTCTCAACAAACATTTGATTTTACGAAAGACGAAAATAATGAAGAATTAAAAAAACTAGAACTTTATCCTTGCGGATTAGTAATGGGAACTTATATAGTCGCTCAAAATGATAAAGCAATGTATTTAATTGATCAGCATGCTGCTCAAGAAAGAATAAACTACGAAAAGATTATAACATCTTTAGCCAAAGAAGAGAAAAGTACAACTAGTTTACTATTTCCACTTAATATTGAATTAAGCAGCAGTGATTATTTACATCTTAAAGAACATATAGACGTTTTATTGAATTTAGGTTTTGAAATTACTGAGTTTGGAATTAACACAATCAGTGTAAAAGGGCATCCCCTATGGTTAATTTCTGGCCATGAAGAGGAAAATATCAAACGCATAATAGAGTATGTTATAACTTTACCTAAAGAATTTGACAAAGTTAAATTTAAAGATAGTATTGCCAAAACTTGTGCTTGTAAAATGAGCGTTAAGGGAAATACCAATATAACATTAGAGCAAGCAGAAAGTTTACTTAATGACTTAGTAAAATGTGATAATCCTTATAATTGTCCCCATGGAAGACCAACAATTATTACATTTACAAAATATGAATTAGAAAGAATGTTTAAGAGAGTGATGGATTAATGATACATGATATGCATTTAGATAATGAAGGCTTTAATTTAGTTAAAAATAAGCAAAAGAAAGTTCTACTTAGATTATATGATGTTAAAAGAAGAAGCTTGAGAGTAGGAGAAATATTAGTTTTAGAAAATCGTTTAAATAAAGAAAAAATCAATGTTAAAGTAGTAGCAATAAAAAAATTTAATGATTTTAAAGAAGTTTATGATAATTATGATAAACGTTTATTAGGTTATATGGAAAGTGAACAAGCAACCTATTTAGATATGGAAAAATATTATTCAAAATCTGATGTATTAAAATATAAAGTAGTTGCGATTGAAATAGAACTTATATGATTATAGTAATTACCGGTCCAACGGGAGTAGGAAAAACTAAACTTAGCATTAAACTCGCTAAGAAATATAACGCAATTATTGTAAATGCCGATTCTACGCAAGTTTATAAAAAATTAAATATTGGTACTGCTAAAATTAAAGAAGAAGAACAAGAGGGGATAAAACACTTTCTTTTTGATATTAAAGAACCTAATGAAATGTACAGTGTTTATGATTATCAAAAGGACTTAAGAAAAATATTACAAGAATATCAAAATCAAAATATAATTATTGTTGGGGGAACGGGACTTTATATCAAAGCAGGTTTATATGATTATAGATTTGAAGAAGATGATAATATTAATTCTTATGATGAATTAACTAATGAAGAATTATATAAATTAGTTAAAGCAAAAGATGATACTATTAATATTCATGTTAATAATCGGAAAAGACTAATTAGAGCACTTAATAGAAAAGAAAGAGTAGAATATAATAAAGATAAACTTTTATATCCCGCAATTTTTATTGGCTTATCTACTGATCGAGAAAACTTGTATAATTTAATTAATAAACGAGTTGATAAGATGTTTGAAGAAGGACTTTTAGCTGAAGTAGAAAGTCTTTATAATCAAAATATTAGAAGTAAAGCCGTTTTGACTGCGATCGGATACAAGGAATTGTATGAATATTTTGATGGTAAAATTAGCTTAGATGAAGCGAAAGAATTAATTAAGAAAAGAAGTCGTCATTATGCAAAAAGACAATATACTTGGTTTAATAATCAAATGAATGTAAAGTGGTTTTTAACTAATTATCAAGACTTTGATAAAACTGTCAAAGAAGTTATGCATTATATAGAAACTTTACAAAATTAATAGAGTTTTAATATTAATGTAATTAAAATTGTTATATAATAACGAGAGGTGATATTTTTGATATATTTAGATTATTCGGCAACAACACCTGTATTAAAGGAAGTACTAGATAGTTATAATAAAGTTACGACTGACTACTTTGGCAATGCCAATAGTATGCACTTATTAGGTGTAAAGTCCCATGAATTATTAGTAAGTGCAACTAAACAAATTGCTAGCATTTTAAAAATTAAAGAAGATGAAATTATTTATACTAGTGGATCAACAGAAAGTAATAATTTAGCTTTAGTTGGTCTTGCTTTAGCCAGAGGTAAAAAAGGAAGTCATATAATTGTTTCAAAATTAGAACACGAATCAATTTATGGGATATGTAAATTTTTAGAAGATAATGGCTTTATAATTGATTATGTAGAAAATAATGAAGACGGCGTAATAGACCTAGATAATTTAAAAAATTTAATATTTAAAGATACAATATTAGTTAGCATTTGTGCTGTTAATAGTGAAACTGGAATTAGACAACCTTTAAAAACAATTAAGCAAGTTATTATGAAAGAAAATGCCAATGTAGTTTTTCATAGTGATATGACTCAAGCAATTGGAAAAATTCCAATAAATTTAAATGATGTGGATATGGCTTCTTTTTCCGGACACAAAATATATGGACCTAAAGGAATTGGTATGCTTTATAAAAAAGAAAATATTAGAATTAAACCACTACTATATGGTTCTAATAATGATGTAAGACCAGGTACACCACCGCTTCCTTTAATAGTCGCATTTTCCAAAGCAATTAGAATAGCAAACGAAGATTTAAAAACAAAAGAAGATAAAGTAAAAAAGTTAAATGAAAGAATACATGAGCATTTAGCTCAAAAACCAAATATAAAGATTAATAAAACTAAGTATTCAATATATCATATTTTAAATATCAGTTTAATGGACATAAAACCAGAAACATTTATTCATGCCCTTGAAAAACATGATGTTTATGTAAGTTCAAATACTGCATGTTCAAGCGGTAAGATTAGTACAGCCGTTTTAAATTTATATCGTGATAAAATAAGAGCATTGACTACAATTAGAATTAGCTTATCTTATTTAACTACTATGGAAGAAGTTAATGAATTTTTAGATATTTTTGATATGGTTTACGATAAGTTGATGGAGCTTACTTATGCTTGAGTTTAATACTAAAAATTATCATTTTATGACTTTTGATCCATTCAGACTTGATCACTTAAAAGCAAAAATGTATTTAGAAACTGATCCTGATATTAGAAGATTTTTAGGTGATTCGATTGGAGAATTTTTAGAAGCTAGTAAAGACACCTACTATATTAATGATTCCGCTTTTTTAGTTGCGAGAAATGATAAAATAATTGGATATTTAGCTCTTATTGATTATGATAAATTTGTTGAAATGCATTATGCTCTTTTACAATCAGCTAGGGGATTTAAGTTTTCCAAAGAAGAATCTACCGGAGTATCTTTAATCAGAGAAGCGGGCGATGATATTTTTACTAGAAGTAAAGCTGTTGATTTTCTCAAATTATATATAGCGGAAGAAAATATTAAAAGTATTAGAGCGGCTGAAAATGCTGGGTTTGTTTTATACAATGAAGTGCCAGATAATAATTTAGAATATAGAAAGTATCGTGGGGGGATATAAATGAAAAAATTAATTATAATTAAATATGGAGAATTAACTACTAAACATGACAATATCAACTTTTTTATTAAGACATTAAAAAATAATATAAGTGCTGCTTTAGAAAACATTTCGCATGAAATAAAATATGATATTGGTCGAATGTTTATAGAAACAAGTGAGTATGAAAAAGTAAGAGATATTTTATTAAATACGTTTGGTATTCATGAAATTAATATTGCTTATGAACTTGATGATAATAGTTTTGATAATATTAGCAGTAATTTACTTCTCTTACTTAAGAAAAAAGAATTTGCAACCTTTAAAGTAACTACTAAAAGAAGCAATAAAAATTATCCTTTAAATAGTATGGAAATCTCAAAGAAATTAGGGGCCGTAATTTTAAAAAATACCACTAATAAAAAAGTGAATATTAATAATCCAGATCTTCTCATTAATATTGAAATAAGAATAAACAAAGCATATATTTATTTTGAAAAGGAAAAAGGAATAGGCGGTTATCCAGTTGGTACCTTAGGCAAAGGAATGTTAATGCTTAGTGGGGGAATTGATTCTCCCGTTGCCGGTTTTTTAGCAATGAAAAGAGGAATAAGACTAGAAGCGGTTTACTTTGATGCTCCTCCTCATACAAGTTTAAATGCTAAAAACAAAGTCTTAGAGTTAGCTGAAGTTTTAGCTAAGTATAGTGCTTATATAAAAGTTCATATTGTTAGATTTACCGAAATAGAAGAAGCCATATATAAAAATTGTCCTAAAGAATATATGATAACTATAATGCGCAGGCAAATGTATAGAATAACTGAAAAATTAGCCCATAAATGTAATGCGAAAGCAATTATAAATGGTGAATCTGTTGGTCAAGTTGCTAGTCAGACTTTGACAAGTATGGCGGCAATTAATGATGTAACTTTAATGCCAGTTTTAAGACCTGTGTGCTGTTTTGATAAATTAGAAATAATTGATTTAGCAAATAAAATTGGAACATACAATATTAGCATTAGACCATATGAAGATTGCTGTACTATCTTTGTTCCTAAGCACCCAATAATTAATCCTAATATTAAGCTTTGTCAAGAATATGAAAAACTAATTGATTTTGAATCCATGATAAAAACTGCGGTGGAAACTGAAGAAGTAATTAAACTTCCAAGAGAAAGTACAGAATTTGCAAATATTTTATGATAATTAGACCATAATAATAATGGTGATGAAATGAAGGGGTATAAAATTAATACAACTCTTAAAGATAAATTACAAAATGAATTTAATAGTGAGTATGGAATTAATTTAAGAAGAACAAAAGATACTATTGATACTATAATAAAACCACGAAACATTATTAATGATAATATTAAAATAATTAAAAAAAGTTAGTTTGAAATCAAAACCCCAGGGATTTTGATTTTTTTATATTAAGGATAATACTTAAATAAACTATGATTATCGCCAATAAAAAGATAGAAAAAGCTAAATTTTTTTTGTATAATGGTTTTAGGTGATGAAAAAATGAAAATATTAAGTGTAAATGCTGGCTCTTCTTCATTAAAGTTTACTTTATTTGAAATGCCAGAAACAACAGAATTAGTTAGTGGAACTTTTGAAAAAATAGGTTTAAAAGATTCATTTTATTCTGTAAAAATAAACGGAGAAAAAACTAAAAAGGAAGCTAGTCTTCCAACTCATAAAGAAGCTTTTGAAATCCTTATGAAAGAACTTATTGATTTAAAAATTATTAATTCTTATGATGAGATAAAAGGAATTGGTCATAGGGTTGCTCAAGGTGGTTCTTACTTTGATAAAAGTGTAATTGCTTCTGATGAAAATGTTCTTATTGTATCAAATTTATCTCAAATTGCCCCTTTACATAATCCAGCTGCCGTAACCGGAATTAATGCTGCTAAAGAGGTAGTGCCTGAGGCTATTCAAACTTTAGTTTTTGATACTTCTTTTCATCAAACAATCGAAGAAGTTAATTATTTATATGCTGTTCCTTATGAATGGTATACTAAATATAATGTTAGAAAATATGGTTTCCATGGAACTAGTCATAAATTTGTCGCTAATCGGGCAATGGAAATTTTAAACAATGAGCACGCTAAATTAATTACTTGTCATATAGGTAATGGTGCTAGTATTTCGGCTATAAAAGATGGAAAATGTATTGATACATCAATGGGACTTACTCCTAATGCTGGATTAATGATGGGAACAAGATGTGGAGATATAGATGCTTCAATTGTTTCTTATATTTGTGAGACTACTGGTTTGTCTGTTTCTGATGTTAATACAAAATTAAATAAAGAATCTGGACTACTTGGAATAAGTGGGGTATCATCGGATTCTAGAGATATCGAAGATGGTATTAATAATGGCGATGAAAGATGCGCTTTAGCTCAAGATATGTCTATTAAAAAGATAGTTGATTACATAGCGGCATATTATGTAGAATTAGGTGGCTGTGATGCTTTAATATTTACTGCAGGACTTGGAGAAAATTCCATTATAACAAGAAAGAAAGTTATAGAAAAACTTGCTGTTTTAGGTATTAAACTAGATGAAGAAAGAAATAATGTTAGAGGAAAAGAACAGTTAATAACTACTGATAATTCTAAAGTCCCAGCTTATGTAATACCAACTAATGAAGAATTAATGATTGCGACAGATACTTATAATTTAATTAAGTAATAGGAGGTATATTTTGAAAGAAAAGAGCATTTACAAGACAATCCAAAAGTATCAAAACATTGTAATTGCTAGGCATATTGGACCAGATCCTGATGCGGTTTCTAGTCAAATGGCCTTGAAAGACGCGATAAAACTGACATTTCCTAATAAGAATGTCTATGCAGTTGGGGTTGGAGTAGCTCGTTTTAGATATTTAGGAGATTTAGATAAAATAGATGAAGATACTTTAGATAATCCTTTATTGATTGTTGTAGATGTTCCTAATATCTCCCGCATAGATGGGGTAAATTTTAGTAAATATAGTAAAGTAATAAAAATTGATCATCACCCATTTGAAGATAAAATGGGAATTGATTTAGTAGTTGAAACAGCCTCTTCAGCAGCTGAAATAGTAACGGATTTAATTTATAAAACAAAAATTAAAATGAACAAAGAAATTGCTGAAAAGCTTTATACCGGTATCGCATCTGATAGTAATTGTTTTTTAGCTCCAACTACTAGCGCTAAAACTTTTGCAACTGTTTCAGCCTTAGTAAGTGATTATCAGTTAGACTTAAATAAAATATATACTAAATTATATGAAAGACCAATGGCTGATCTTCGTTTTCAATCATTTTTAGCTCTAAATATGACTATTACGGAAAATGGTTTTGGTTATATAAAAATAACAAATGATATGCTAAAAGAGTATGGTGTAGATCCTGCAACTCCTTCAAATTTAGTTAATAATTATAATTATATTAAAGAACTTATTACTTGGGCATTCATAACCTATGATGAAAAACAAGAATTATATAAGATTAATATAAGATCTAGAGGCCCAGTAATTAATGAAGTAGCATCAAAATTTAATGGTGGTGGTCATAAATTTGCTTCTGGAGCTAGAATAAAAAATGCTGATGATGTTGATAAATTAATATTTGAATTAGATGAAACTTGTAAAGAATATAAAGAAGAACAAAGTACTGAAGTGATTTAGTACTTTTTATTTATCAAGTTATGTACATTTTTCTAGGCAAATGCATAAATTAAATTAGAGGAGTGATGATAGTGGCTAATTTAAAAGAAATAATGACTAAAGCTATTATTGGTAAAACTAAAAAAAGTACTAAGGATAAACTAGAAATAAATATCGATGGTGATATAAGCAATGTCTTAGGGTGCTGGGTTATAAACCATAATTTTAATGGCTATAACAGTAATGGAAAAGTAAATATTAATGGTTCATATGATATAAATGTTTGGTACTCTTATGATAATAATACGAAAACAAATGTAATTGCCCATAATTATAATTACAATGATAGTGTGTCTGTTAAACTAAAAAGTGGAGATAATTTAAACCAAGATAACGAAATAATAGTTCGTAGTTTAACTAATCCATCAGTCAGTAATGTAACTTTAGAAGGTAATAAAATTAAGCTAACAGTAGATAAAGAATTAGGCGTAGAAATTGTCGGCGATGTTAAAGTAAGAATAAATGTTGAAGATGATTTTGATGATTACGAAGAAGAATTTGATCCAAATGATATAGATGAAGAAATAAATGAAAACTATTTAAATAGTGTCAACCAAAATTAGTTGACACAATAGTTTTTTTTTGTTACTATATATTTGCATTAACAAAGGAGGAAAACATGGCAGTTAAATTAAGATTAAAAAGAATGGGATCAAAACAAAGACCATTTTATCGTATTGTAGCAGCTGATTCAAGAAGTCCAAGAGATGGAAAATTTATTGAAACAGTTGGAACTTATCAACCAATTTATAAAGAAAACAATATAAACGTTGATGAGGAAAAAGCTTTAAAATGGCTTAATAATGGCGCAATTCCAACTGATACTGTTAAAAATATTTTAACAAAATCTGGTGTTTGGGCTAAATATAAAGCTCCCAAAAAAACAGCAAAAAATGAGGAATAATTATGCATGAGGAATTAATTCAATTTACAACTGAGCTTGTTAAAGGTTTAGTAAAAGAACCTGATATGGTTAGTGTCCAAGAGTTTTCAAGTGATGATGAAGGCATTATATTAGAAATAATTGTCCATGAAAGCGATATGGGAGCAATTATAGGTCGTTCTGGTAAAATGGCAAGTGCGATTAGAACTTTAATTCAAGCATATGCATATACCCATAAACTAAACCGTATAAAAATAAATATAGACTCATTTTAAAAAAACGACAAAAAGCCGTTTTTTTTATTTTGTTTCATTATATTTAATCGGTTTATTACTTATTTCAAATTCATAAGCATTATCATTTGTAAGCATGTCATAAATTAATGCTGCTTTTAATTCATATGCCTGTTCTAAATAATCGCTTGATATTTTTCTTCCTATCGGAATATCTAAATTAAGACTTTTTAAATAAGCTTGCCCCTTATTATTAAAACCCAAAACTTTAATATATTTAATAAACATTTGCTTACGATCCACCTTGGTATAACCGATTAAAATATGAATAAGCATTCTTTTAATTCGATTATAAGTATAACGTTTAGACTTAATTTTGCTAATAAAATCATCATAATTATTTGCTTTTAAAATCTCTTTAACTAATTTATTTTCTAATCCCTCATCAACAGTTAAATATTTATCTAAATTAGTATCAGTAATTATTTTAACTTTAATTAAATTAAATAATAATTCTTCGTCAATAGGATTAATATATTCCTCATAATTTGTATAGCTAGTAATAGGTAGTCCATTTTTAATTTTTTCTCGAATATTAGATGCACTTATTATGTCATTATTACTTGTTATATCATGATAATCGCTAGTTCGTTTAAGCGGGATTGCTTCAATTTTTAGTTTATTCTTAATGATAGCTTTTATATAAGAAACCGCTAAAAGATCATTTGGTGTATTAATACTTATACCAATAGATTTATTTAATGCAGTTGGATAATTAATACCCTCCTTAAGAGCTTCTTTAATTTTTTCATCAAAAGAACCATCAAGTTGTTTTTGGGCAATAGACTTTAATAAATTTATATCATCACATTCAGAACCAAATATAATCTTTTGAACATTTAAGTAATTTAACAAAATAACTGCGGCCTCTGCAAAAGTATCAGCTGAATTAGAACCAAAAACAAAAGGAAGCTCAACTACAATATCAACTTGATTTTCTAGAGCAATTTTAACCTTATCTTTCTTAGAAATAATACTAACTTCTCCTCTTTGTAAAAAGTAACCATTAAGAACTAAAATAATTAACGATTTAGGGTACATTTCTTTAATTTTATTTATGTGATATAAGTGTCCATTATGAAAAGGATTATATTCACAAATTATTCCAATTATATCCATGTTTCACCTCTAAAGGTATTATAGCAAATTTTTAATTATTCTGATATACTACTTATGGTGATGATAATTGAAAAGATTAACCATTTATTTTATGCATAGTTCTAAATTTGATTATAATAATCTAATTTACAAGTCTGTTTTATCTTCTAAAGTATGTTTAAGACATAATATTATTTTACCTAGAACTAAACAATATGAAAGCGTTTATGCCAAAGATTTAATCAATAAGGCAGATTTAGTTATAGTTTTTTTAAATAATGCTAATTTTGGCTTAGACTTAGAACTTAATTGGTTAAAAAAATCCGAAAAAGATGCTTTGTATATATCTTTAGATAGGACCGTTAAGTCTAAATACAAAAAGAAATATAGTAATATAATAATTGCAGATATGGAAAATTATTTTATAAATGCTGTGGAAAACTTTATCAAGAAAAATGAACAAGATGAAAATTTAGATAAATCTGCTATAACTTTAGGAAAGATCTAACTATTAAAGTAGATATTAAAAATTAACTAAAAAGGTTAATATCATAGACTTTTTTGATGGTAAAAATTAACTTGACACGGGGGGG
>CAZPSA010000013.1:0-24682 GCA_964589375.1 uncultured Clostridium sp. | reverse complement strand
AGAAAAAAATGAATTAGTTGGAGCAAGAGATCATTTTGGGATAAAACCATTTTATTATTATAAAACTAATGATGAATTTATGTTTGCATCAGAAATTAAAGCTTTTTTAGGACATCCGGATTTCAAAAAAGAAGTAAACAAAAAATCTTTGAAAATGTATTTAATATTCCAATATTCGGTATTTGAGGAGACATTTTTTAAAAATGTGTTTAAATTAAAACCGGGGCATTATTTTGTCTATAAAAATAATAAATTGAATATAAAAGAATATTTTAATATTGATTTTGAAAAAGATAATAAGTCATTTAGTAGATTAGAAGAAGAGTTGCAGGAAATGTTGGAAAACTCTGTTAAATATCATCAAATGACATCAGATGTAGAGGTAGGCTCATATTTATCAGGCGGGGTAGATTCATCTTATGTGGTTAGTGTTGCAAAACCAGACAAAACATTTTCTGTAGGTTTTAGTGAATCAGGATTTGATGAAACTACTTATGCAAAAGATTTGTCAAAAATATTAGGAATTAAGAATTATCAAAAACATATTAGTAGTGATGATTTCTTTAAAATTTTGCCAACTGTTCAGTATCATACGGATGAACCACATGCAAACTTATCGACAGTTCCTTTATATTTTTTATCAAAATTAGCAAGAGAACAAGTTAAAGTCGTATTATCGGGAGAAGGTTCAGATGAGATGTTTGCAGGATATAATGAATATTATGAACCAACAATTTTAAAAATTTATAGAATTATACCTTTATTTTTGAGAAAATTTATTGCACTGGTGGCCAAACAGTTCCCACATTTTCCAGGGCAAAATACTTTGATTTTATATGGTAAGCCAATAGAGCAAAGATATATAGGACATGGAAGTATATTTGATGAAAAAGAAATAAATAAGGTATTAAGCGATGAATTGAAAGATGATATGAAAATATCTGATGTTCTAAAACCTTATTATGATAAAGTTAAAGGTAAAAATGAAATTACAAAAAAAATGTATATTGATATGTTTTTTTGGTTACCTCAAGATATTTTGTTGAAAGCTGATAAGATGACAATGGCTAATTCAATCGAATTAAGGGTTCCTTTGTTAGATAAAGAGGTATTTAATGTTGCTAGAAAAATACCTACAAAATATCAAATAAAAGACAAACAAACTAAATATATGTTTAGAAAAATAGCAAATAAAAAAATCCCAGATGAATGGTCAAAAAGAAGAAAATTAGGATTTCCAGTACCTTTTTCTAAATGGGTTAGAGAAGAAAAATATTATAAAAAAATAAAAAAAATGTTTGAGAAAGAATATGTGTCTGAATTTTTTGATAAAAATTATATTAATAATTTGTTAGAAGAACATTATAATAATATTAAAAATAATGGCAGATTAATTTATAATATTTATATATTTTTAATATGGTATGAAAAATATTTTGTAGAAATTAATTGATTTTTATGTTATTCCAATTCCTTCATTGACAATAGGAAACCAATTTATAATTCTTTTGCTTTTTGCAATTTTAAAAAAACAAAATTAATTTAAAAAATTCGAATTATAACTGCCTATTATCAATGAATTTTCTCGGCATAAGCAAAAAAATCAAAAAAAAAATAAAAAAATTAAAAAGAATGCTTGACATAGTCAGTTGCTTTTGGTATAGTTGATTATGTCCAGTACATGGGCGCTTAGCTCAGTTGGTTAGAGCACTTGCCTTACAAGCAAGGGGTCATAGGTTCGAGTCCTATAGCGCCCACCATTATTTATTTTATTATAGAAATGCCGACTTAGCGTAATTGGTAGCGCAACTGACTTGTAATCAGTAGGTTGGGGGTTCGATTCCCTCAGTCGGCACCATTTTTATGGAGGAATAGCGAAGTGGTCAAACGCGGCAGACTGTAAATCTGTTCCTTCGGGTTCCATAGTTCAAATCTATGTCCCTCCACCACTTTGATTGCCTCGTAGCCAAGCGGTAAGGCATCAGACTTTGACTCTGACATTTCGGTGGTTCGAATCCCCCCGGGGCAGCCAATATTAAGTCCTGTTAGCTCAGTCGGTAGAGCATTTGACTTTTAATCAAAGGGTCATGCGTTCAAGTCGCATACAGGACACCATTTAAAAATTAAAGAAAGACAAAATCTTTCTTTTTTTTAATTGTTATTTCCTTTTAATTCTCTTACCTTATCATTTATCCAATCATCTAAATTATTATAAAGCGGCAAAAATCCTTTAAGATTTTCTTTAATCTTTCTTCTATCACCATCATTATTATTATAATTCATATTCTTTATTGACAAATTTAAATGTTTTTTATCAACATCTATTCCTACAATAATTGCATATATTACATCATTAACCTCTACATAACGGTGAATATCTTTAACAAAATTATTATCAATCTCTGAAATGTGAATAAGTCCTGTATAATTATCTGCAGCCTTTACAAAAATGCCGTATGGTTCAATTCCACTAACTTTAACCTCGATTATTTTTCCAACCTCATACATTTATATCACCATAAAAATTATATCATAATTTGAAAGTCTTATCAAAAACTGATATAATCATGATTGGTGATATAAATGGAAGAAAAAATAATGGAAATAATTAATGATTTAAAACCTTATTTAAATAGTGAAGGTGGTAATATTGAATTTATAAAATACGAAGATGGTACTGTCTTTGTTAGATTAACTGGTGCTTGCTCACATTGTATATATCAAGATGATACACTCAAAGAGGGACTTTTAAAATCATTACAAGAACAAATACCAGAAATTAAAGAAGTAATTAATGTTGAAATTTAAATAGCCAATTATTAATTTTTAAACTATATTTAATATTAAGTCGTGAATAAATCTCTTTAGCAAGATTTTCAAATTCAGGACTTTTTTTAATTATTATAAACATTTTATTACTTACTACTCTTTTATCTATGTAATCATCATAAACTCTAAAAAAATAAGAAGGGTACATTAATCTATCTAAAAAGTAATTAGCGCTAGTCTCGGTAAAATTTACTTGATCAATTAGATGCAATATTTCATAATCGGTTAGTTGTTCTTCAAAAAATACTAGTTTTATATATTCTGCTAAGTCTCTAATGTCTAAGTCGACAAATATATTTAAGGGATCATAAAAATTTGTTTCATCTAAGGGTACTTTTAAATAACGATGTTCTAATCCATATACCAACATTTTATTATCATAAATTTCTTGCAAATTATTAAAGAAACTAATCGCATTTTCAGTCATTCCTATATAATATTGTAAAGCATACTTTATACTGTCATCTTTAACAATCTCATCTATTTGAGTTTCATAAAAATCTATTCTTTTGCTCCATAACTCGCCCCAGTTAACATTACCCGCAGACTTAATTTCATTAAAATCAAAAATTGAAATATTCTTATTAGTATCTTGTCTAATTTTTAAAAGAATATAATCCTTTCCATCATAATTTATTTTTAGGTTTCCTTCTTTGGTTAAAATAACTAGATGATATAATATTTTAGTTTGATTAAGTATATCAAGTATATTTCTTAATTCATTTTCATCATAAGGTAGTTCTTCTAAAATGTAATTGTCTTCAGAACTTGATATTAGATAATAATCTTCTTTCTTGTTAATATTTAAATTAGTTAATCCATAATAATATTCAATAATACTTTCCATACTTATATATATGAAATGAAATATTAACCTATTCTTAAGGTAAAATAAAAAAACACATTTCGTGTTTTCTACATTGATTTAGTTCCTACACTTGGATAGGCAACATAAACAGATTCAACTTTTTCTTCTGGCTCCTGCTTAGTTTCTGCCGTTTCAGCTGGATTAGAATTATTAACTGTTGTAGCTAAAAATTCAAGAGCAGATAGTGAATTGCTATTAACAAATTCATTAATCTTTTGCGCATTATCTATATAACGATCGCTCATTTCCTGACTTACCGCAGAAACAATCATATATTCATTTCTAAGCTTAGTAAGTTGTTCATTTAAATCTTTTAAATAAGCGGCAATTTGGCCTTTCTTATCATCATCACTATATTCTAAGCAGATTTCTTGAACTTCGATATCTCTCATAACTTTATCTATATTATTTCTAATTGTGCTAAGTTCAAAGTCCTTACTTTCTAGAAGCTCTTCATATTCAAAATGACTGTCTAAAAGAGTACTTAATGATAAATCCGTAGCTGGTTTTTCTTGCACGATTTCTTCAGCGGGATAAAAAGCATTATTTTCAATTACCGGCGTATCAACTATCGGAGCTTCAGCTACTACATTACTTTCAATTATTTCAGCATTAGTAGGCTCAGCAGATGGCATTTCAGGAATTACATTTTTTTCGACATCAAAGGCATCACTAACAACATCTGGGCTTGTTATAACATTATTATTTGAAGCTAAATGCTTAGGGGCATTATCACCATAAATAACATTATCTATTCCCGTATTTAAAGGTTCACCATTTACTAAATTAATTCCAACTTGAGCACCAACACTAGAAGCGGTTTTAACTGTTGACTTAAGTTTTTCTATTCCAGAAGCAAAAGCATTACGAAGTCCATCAAGTTGACTTACGGTAAGCGCTATAGTTTTTGCTTTATGTGTTGTTACATTTACCTGATTTGCTTCCATTACTTTTCCTCCCATATTAAATATTTAATGTTATCATTACTTTCTTCTTTTAACATAGATTTCATAATACTTTTAACATTAGCCCATTCTTCATTACCCATTTCACTAGAAATTATTATGCCATCTAAATTAACTTCCGAAACATACATTTTAATAAGTCCATTTTCCACCGTTTCATTTAAACTATAAAAAACATATCTTTTTCCAATATTAGTTACTTCAAAATAACTAATAAGCTCCGCTTTAAAAACTTCGCCTAAATCATTTTTTAACTCTACCATAGTATCCCTCACTATTCTACTATTAACATTCTAACACAACTCTTTAAAGATATCAATTGCATTTTCTAATTAAAAAATACTTACAATTACAAGCACAATTGTTTTTTAAGTAGTCATCAAAGTATTTTATATTATTAACTTTAGTTGCATTTTTATTTTTTTCATCATAAAAACCCTTTAATCTAAGTTTGCCATATGCCCAATCGCCCGCAACATAATCATAATTTTCAAAAAAATCAGTTAACTTACTTTGAACTTCTTCTAAATCAAATCCATCTCTAAATTCTTTGACAATTTCATAATTACAACCATTAATTACAACATTTTTCATTATTAATTACCTCCCCATTAAAGTTACAGTTATAATAATTCCAATCATTATTTCTGTAAACATTATACTTAAAAGTACTAACATATCAACAAAACCATTACCACTTGTTAAAATAAGCTGGAGTGGTTTTTCTTTTTTTCTTCCGCCTTGGCCACCAGAACTATTTTCTTCTATTAAAATTTGCTTATTAATTTCTTCTATTGCTTGATTAGAAAGCTGCTTTACTTCCGCTAAACTAACGCCATATTTAACATATACACTTTCAGCTAATAATTTAGGTTCGGTCCAACTTAAAGGCTTATTTTGTTTTAAAATATATCTTCTTTTTAACAATTGCCATTGTTTTATTATTATTTCTGGTTCTATTTGACACATTAATACTATTCTTCTTATTCTTTCATCACTTAAAGTAAAGAAATTATCATAAATTTTTAATTCTTCATTATCAATCTTTATATGATGGCTCTTACAAACAATCATCCTCATCATTAATGAAAACAATCTAGAAATAACAGTATTTGCTTCTTTTCTTCGACTATTTAACCATTTATCATAAGAATTAAATAATAATAGAAACTCCTCTACTTCATTAGAAGAAAAACCATATATAGTTAAATTATCTTTAAAGCTTTTTTCTTTTTTAAGTTTATAAGGATTTATAATATCAGTTTCGTTGTAAATAGTAGCTAAAACTTTAATAACTTGCATCTCTAAAACATGCGCATTTATCATATTATTATTTCCAAAATACGCAACTATTCCATTAGTAATAGCATTATTTACAAATGTTTCCATATTTGATCCTCCTTTTTTTAATATATCACAGAATAAAAATTAATTCTACTCATTTACTTTAATTAGATTGCTATTTTGTTCAAACAAACCATTATATAACGACGGCACTTCGCCTTGAATAACTTTAGATGCAACTAAAACATCATAACTATTAACTAATACTTTTTCTTCAAAAGGAATAATAAAGGAACTTTCAACTGTAAAATTTATATAAAGTTCGACTTGTAAAGAGTTTATCCCATAAGTTTTAATTTTAGTCTTCATATTACCACTAATGCTTTGTAATATTTGAATTCTACTTTCAATTTTAGGACCTATATTTGCTAGTAATAAATTATTCGTATAATTGTAAATTGGGACTTTTAAATAGATTTTACTATTGTCAAACCTTACTGTAAAATAATCAAGCTCTTTCATTTCACTAACATTTTTCATTATAGATTTTTTTATGTCAATTAACAGATTATAGGCATTTTCTAAATTATAATCAATGCTCTCAACTTTGCCATTATTAGTATTTAGCAAGATTAAATCATTTATTTTATATTTTTGAAATATTTCACCTTTTATATTAGCATTAACGATATTAGTTATGACATCAGTTATTACTTCTCTTGTTATTTTTGTCATATTATTTGACACTTTACGACCTATTATTTGTCCTAAAATATACGTAAATAAAACAATAAGTAATATTATAATTAAGATAAAATTATTTTTACTAATTAGTGATTTCTTTGTTTTTAATCTTTTCATATTAAAATATATGAAATATTATTTTTTTCTTTCTTTTTCCCATAAAAAAGAGTTATTAATATTAAAATAACCCTAAATCAAAGAAATTATTGGCGAGTATTACTCCGACCCCAATTATAATTAAAATAAATAGAAATACTAATATTTTTATTAGTGTAGAATTAGATTTGATATCTTTTTCCATATCTTTAAAATCATCATAATCACTTTCAGTTACTTTTAAATTGCCTGTATAAAAATCATTTTCTGGTTCTTCTTTGGCTGCTTCGATTGATGAGGTGTCATCTTCACCTAAATTTAATAGTTCAGCATCACTACTTTGATTTTTTAATTCTAACTGAGTTATAGTGTTCATTAGATCGTTTATTTGAGTTGCTTCTTCTTCATTTCTAGTATTATATTTTTCGTTAACTTTATTTACTAAGTCGCTTCCACTATAAGCGCGATTTAATCTTTCTACTTCATAATCAATACTTTTTTCTTTACGAGCTTTACTTATTATATTGTTTAAATCATATTCTTTAGTATCTTCTTCTTCATCTTTTATTCTTACTGGTTCATCTGTGATATCAATGGATTTGCGTTTAGGAGCATCACTGCGATATTTTTTATCTAACATATCTCTTATTTGATCAAGATCAATACTTCTGGCATTATCTTTTAATACTGATACATTAGAGTTAACGTCAAATTTATTATAATCATCTACGTCTAAACTACGGTATAAACTTTGGTTGCGGACAGTTCTTTTTTGCAATTCGGGCGTATCATCTTTATATTTATCCATGCGATTATTCATAATATCACCTACTATAAAAATAATACCATAGTTTATAAATATTTTAAAGTAAGTAGTTAATTATTTTAACATGTCGTAATTAGTTTTAAAATAAATTTGTTTACACAAATATTTTAAAATTAGTTTTATTATAGTATAATATTTTTATTGGAGGAATTAGATATGGAAGAAAAAAAAGCAGAAAAAATAGTCGTAGATAAAGAAAAATGTTTACAATGTGGAATGTGCACATCTATTGCTAGTGATACTTTTACTTTTGATGATAATGGCGACATCAAAGTTATTAAAGAAGAAGTTACCGAAGATGTTGAAACTGCGGCTGATAGTTGTCCAGCTGGCGCAATTAGCATTGAAAAAGATATGAAATAAAAAAGTTCATATCTTTTTATTAAGCCTCTTCTATATAAGTTTTACTCTTATGAGGTTCATCAAATAATAAATCTAAATAGTTTTGTTGTCTAAGAGCCTCATATAAAACTATTGCCACGGTATTAGATAAATTTAAGGCTCTAACCTTATCTGTCATGGGAAGTCTCATACACCTATCAATATGAGGTTTAAGTAAAAGAGGTGGTATTCCAGTGGACTCTTTACCAAAAATAAAATAAATATTCTTTTTTGTATCACTATAATCAAAAGCAGTATGTGGTTTATGTCCATATCTAGTTAAATAATAAAACTCACCTTGATTTTTACTATAAAAATCTTCTATATTCTCATAAACAACATAGTCACAATCTTTAATATAATTAACGCCACTTCTTTTAATATAACTCTCACTTAAGCTAAAACCTAATGGTTTTATTAAATGTAATTTAGTGTGCGTTGCAACACAAGTACGCATAATATTACCAGTATTACCTGGTATTTCCGGTTCAAATAAAACTATGTTAAGCATTGTTATTACTCTTTCCTAATTCATACTTTTCCATCATCATTTCAAACATAGAAATATCTAAAATACCATTTTTACTATCAACATAATCAACTGGTACATTATTCTTAAAATAAATTACAGCAGGAAAAATAATCATTTCACTATCAATTATACCAACTAAACTATTAAAGCCATCTACCATATTAATATCATTTAACTTTGATGTAACATCTACATAATAAAAATTATCTTCAATTTGTTCATTTTTAATCAATTTTTTTAACTTTTTTTCAAAGCTATAAACATCTTTATTTCCAGTATAACCTACATATAAAAAACTATTACTACTCATTTCTCTAATTGTATCTGTTAATTCATTATAATTTATAACATTTACATAATTAGAAATATATCCTTTATTAACTTTATTGTTGTCATAATTACGATATAAATTAGATGCACTTAATGTTAAGAGGACAGTAATTAAAATAATAATTCCTAATTTAACATAATTTTTCTTTAAACTTTTCATCGTTCACCTCTAATATAATTTTATCACAGTAATCTTAAAAAAAGAATATTTTTACATATATAAAAAGATAATTTTATAACTATCTTTTCATCATTTGCTTATATTTATCATATAGAGTTTTAAATCTATTATAATGAACAATTTCTCTTTGTCTTAGAAATAATAGAATATTTATAATTTCTTCATCTTTCGCAATATCAATTAAATGTTCATATGTAGTTCTTGCTTTTTCTTCAGCTGCCATATCTTCTGCTAAATCTGCAAGTGGGTCTCCAACTGAAGCAAATGTACTAGCATTAAACGGTAGGCCATTACTATCAGTTGGATATATACCATAGCCATGTTCTACATACTGACTTGTTAAACCATTTTCTTCAAGTTCTTCTAAGGTTGCGTCTTTTAATAATTGATGAACCATAACACAAATCATCTCTGCATGACCAAATTCATTTTTACAATTATGTTGTCAGTTAAAGAGGCCACAATATAACCTTAAGCTCAAAGTTGTCCTTTAGGTATCGTCCGCCTTTTTCTTTTTTATAAATTATCTTTTTAACTATAGCAGATAATAACTCGTTTTTTTCTTCGGCGGTTAATTGATTAGAATATTTACTTAATATATCTTCTAATATAGGTATAGCTTTCTTTCTGTGATTAAATTCTTTAGTCTTATCTTTTACTTTAGATAATTCTTTTTTTTGATTTAATAGTGATTCTAGCTGCTCGTTTAATACGTTAGTTCTTTTAATAAATAAATCTTGAGTATAAGCTCCAGTCTCTACTAATTCGCACGCTTTTTCTATCTGTAAATTAGTTTTATCTATTTCGTGATCTATTAGTTCTATAAGGTCCTTATTATTGCTTATTTCTTCTTTTATGACTTCTTCATAATTATTTATATAGGTTTTATATTCTTCTTTTATTATTTTTAATGTTTTTAATATTCTTTCTTCCACGAGTTCTAAATCACTAGACACGCATTTACACCTAGGTCTACTACATATAAGAGTATCTGCGTGTGGTGGTGTTATAGATTCTTCTATCGTAGTCATAGCTTTATCGAATTCTGTTGTCTCTATATTTAATAAAGCTTTTAAATCGTACCATAAAGTAGCGTGTGGTAGCGTAAACTTTTCGTCAGTAGTACAAAACCAATGGTCTACGCAGCATTTAGAGACGTGTAATTCACGTGCTATATCATTTAGACTATAATTACCTTTATGTTCTCTTAAAAGCAGTCTTAATTTAGTTTTATCTATATCATAGACGCGTTTAGGAGTTGCTTTAATATCTTTCCTTAAATAATATGGCCGTCTTGTCATATTATTACCGCAGTAAGCACACTCGACTAATCCTACTAACGGATTTTTTAATTCCTTATTATCTGGAATTGTTTTAATTTTATTCTTTTCGAACTTTTCCAGGATTTTTAATCTTGTATCTTCGTTTAATATACTATTATCATAATGTTTACCTTTAACAAGTAGGAAATCATTATTATTAGGATTTTTCTTTACTATGTGGCCGTTTACTAATGTTTTAACAGTTTTTCTTCTGTCCCAGGTAACATAACCGTAAACAGTAGGACTCTGTAAAATATTACGTACCATGTTAGCGGTCCACTCTTTAGACTTTCTAGGTTTTATTTTTAAATAGTTTAAATAGTGCGATATATTAGTCGCTCTCATATCATTTATAATAATTTTAATTGTTTCTCCTGGATTAAATAAATCGTTAGGAATATGTATTTTATCTATTTCTATTTTATGAGCTTCTGCTATACTTTCTAGGGTATCATTTTCTTTTATTATATAATCGATACTTTTACTATTAACAGTCAATTTTAGAATCGTATTTACTTTTAGATCTAAATTACATGTAGCAATTACTTTTTTATATGTACCGAAAGTTTTAGCTATTGTACTGACTGTATCATTATCTTTTACTATATACGTAGTATTTAGCCCATTTAAGAATAAATCAGCCATTAACCTTATTACTTTAGATTCTGTATCATTTTCTATTAACATAAATCCTTTTTCATTTGGTATTTTAATCTTATTAGAGCCATAAGGTAATACAGAGCCAACATAATTACCGTCTTTAACACTTCTTACGCGTCCACGAGCTAATATTCTTTTAGTATATTTTAGATATTTTCTTGACTGATATAATCCGTCTTCGAAATAAGATAAATCGTCCTCATTATCTAAATTATATATTTTCATAGGTGTTACAATTTTAGTCTCTGTGTATTGGAACGTTTGAGCTATTATTCCCTGGTCTATAGTGTTCCCACGAGCTAGACGTTCTATTTCAATACAGACAACACCTTTTTTGTTATTGTCTTCTATTAAAGATAATACCTCTTGCATAACTGGACGATCTTCGATAGTGTCTCCAGATACAACCTCTCTAAATATATTATGCTCTGGTATAGGTTTACCTAATATACTTATTATAAACTCCTGCAGCTCTTTCTCATGACGTTGTAGAGTCTTTTCTATTGGCTCGTCTTTATAGTAATCCATATCTTTACGTGATTTTCTTAAATATATAACTAGCATGTCTAGTATTTCGTCAACGCTAAGATTTAAAGGAATATTCATTATTTTTAAAAATGTTTCTAAATTCATAATTATAGCACTTTCTTTCTTTTTAATTCTATGCTATAATTGTATAGAAAAACCTATACAATTATAGTTGGTAGTTTTCTTCTATTCTTGTCTCAAGTGTGATAGCTTTTGTGGTTTTTCATTTTGGCGCTTCATGTTCGCAGCACGAAGCGTCTTTTTTATGTCTAAAACGTATATATTTATAAAATATTTATATATTTTTTACATTTAAGACCTTTAAAATGACATTTTAGGGAAAAATCAGTTTTTTTAATGGTAAAAAATGGTAAAATGAAATATTAAAATTTATAATAGGCCCCTAAGGAGGGGGTAAAATGGACGTTAACATTATTAGATTATATGTGTTTTTAAAAAAACATAATCTAACTATCGAAGAAGTTTTAAAATTCGTTCTTAAATAGAACGGATTTCTTTATTTGTTATTATCATTTATAATAAACTTTTTATTAGCAACTATAAAATCCGTTATCTTGTTTAAGTTCTCGTCGCTTAGTTCTTCGTTATCGTCTAAAAATCCAGCGTCCTTAAGAGCTCTTTTTATTTTATATACTTCTTTATATTCTTCCCCAGGACTAAAATGTTTAGACGGATCAATAACGTCATCACATACTAAATAATCTAAAGTACATTTAAAAAAGTCAGCTAATTTTTTTAATGTTGATTTTTGTATTTTATCTGTACCTCTTGTATAAAATCCTTTTAAAGTTGTATAAGGTATACCACTCTGTGTAGATAATTCGTTAAGGTTATCTATTTTTTTTTGTTTCATTAAATATTCTAATTTCTCAATAAAGTCCATATTAACTACTTCCTTTCATAATGATTATACACTTTATTATTTACTAAGTAAAGTAAAAAATTACCTAAAAAGGTAAAAAAATACAAAAAATGTATTGACTTATTACCTTTTAAGGTATATACTCGTATTAGATTTACCTAGTAAGGTAAATTAAACAAGAATAGGAGGAGAATAAAAAATGTTTAGAAACTTGCTTGCAGAAATGGTTAGATACAAAGTAAGTAATGACGATTTAATGAAAACTTTAGATTTTAAATCAGAGAAAACATTAAATAATAAACTTACTGGTAGAACAGAATTTACTAGAAAAGAAATGTTTTTAATTAAGTCAAAACATTTTCCAGATTTTGATTTAGAGTATTTATTTAAAGAATTCGAAATCGAGACACCAAACGAAATATCAAACACTAACTAACATAAAATTTAATGAGGTGTTGAAATGGAATTAAACAAAAGCTATCACACGTGGTCGGAGGTTTGCCAATGATCACAATAAAAAATCTTAAGCTAGGTCAAACACAAGTCGAAGTTTGTATTGAATCCATACCAACAGAAGAAGAAATAAAAAATCATTTAACTAAAGTATATGACGTTGTCAATAAAATAGCTCGTAAAGCAGAAAAGCGCGGCGTCGATACCTCTAATTGGTTTTATACAGATAAACAGATACAGGCCATGAAAGAAAATAACGAATATAAGTTTATTTAACTTTCTCTACTTCGTGAGGACAAGCTAATCAATAAAAAAGAACGGAAGGAAAAATATTATGAAAAAAAGATATAGATTAAAAAAATGGGTAAAAGTTACTTTAACAGTATTAGAAGTGATTTTTATAGGTTTATTATTAGGGTTTATTTTAGTGAAAGGAGCTAACGATTTTGACGAATTAGCAAGACAATGCGACCAAGACAGAGGTTATACATGTACTTACTATGATATAAGACAATATTCGTTAGGTAAATAATTATGAAGACAAGACATAAAAAAAGATTTATGAATTGGTCTAGAATCCATAAATCAAATTGTAAACTTTCTTCTAATTTACTCTCTAATTGTACCATAATTTGGGGGTAAAGTCAAAAAATGGGACGATTGGAGGTAAAACATGAAAGATAGTTATATAATGCACTGCGACTATGCTAATCATTTTGAATTGCTATCAGACCAGGAATTAGGTCGACTAATAAGAGACGTTAACAACTATGTAAAAAATGGTGTTTTACCCCAATACTCAAAAGAAGATCGTGTTTTAAATATGGCTTTTAGTTTTATGAAAACAAATATAGACATAGAAACTGAAAAATATATAAAAAAATGCGAAAAAAACAAAGAAAACGGTAAACGTGGCGGTCGACCTAGAAACCCAGAAAAAGCGAACGGTTTTGAAGAAAACCCAACGGAAGCGAAAAAAGCCGATACTGATACTGATACTGATACTACAACTGATACTGATACTGATACTGATACTACAACTGATACTGATACTGATACAAATAATAGTGTGTGTGAGAAAAAAGCGCGCGCGAAAAATTTTAATTGTCATTTAGGAAGTAGTTATAAATCAGAATCATGTTTTTACTGCATGAAGAAAGATATATGTCCTAATGCAGAGTCAGCAGATTTTAAATTTAACCACCCAGACGAGTCATTTGTCGAGTGGAACAAAAGAAAAACGGACTCTATGAATCAAATCATAGAAGACCTTAAATCCAGGGGGAAGCCAGTTAAAATGGAATTGTTTGATTATGACTGGTTAAATGATAGAGATTAAATATAGAAAAGGAAGGAATTTATTATATGAAAAATACTATTACTCAACAAGATATAGACAATATCTTAGCTAACACTTTAATTAAAGCAGAACAATTTGGAGATAAAACAACAGTTTTAATGGCTACACTTCCTAACGGATTTGTAATTGTAGAAAGTTCGAGTTGCGTTGATCCTACTAATTTCGATATGAAAGTTGGAGAACAAATTTGTATGGAAAGAATCGTTAATAAAATTTGGGAGCTTGAAGGTTATAGATTACAAAGTAGCTTAAATAATAAGGAGGAAAATTAAATATGAAAATAACAAGCGTAAAAGTAAAGAAAATTGAAGAAGAAAACTCTCGCCTAGTTGGAGTAGCAACTGCGGTAATTGATAAGGTATTTATTATCAATGACATTAAGATTATTAAAGGCGACGAAAAATTATTTTTAGCTATGCCTAGCTCTAAAATGCCAGACGGCTCATATAAAGATATAGCGCACCCTCTTAATCCAGACTGCCGCAAAATGTTTGAAGACATTATATTAAAAGAATTTGAAAATGTTAATAACTAATGAATTATGGCGACGTATAGATTATGATCCTCGTTATGAGGTATCTAATTATGGTCGATTTAGAAAGAAAAACCCTAAAAACGGTTACAGATATTTAAAGCCATTTAGAAAAGGTAATCTATTCATAATTAAAATAAATTATAAAGAGTTTAATTGTGCTCGATTAGTAGCTAACGCTTTTATTCAACCTCTTACAGAAAATGACAGAGTTTATCATAAAAACAAAATGGAAAGCGATAACTATTATAGAAATTTAAAAGTTATGAATTTACAAGAATTAGGAAAACATACAGGCCATATATCAAAGTCTCAGCGCGTCGTAGAAGTTAAAGGCGACGAAATTATAAGAGACTGGCCTTCTGCTCGTAAAGCAGCTAAAGAGTTATTTATTTCCTATCAGACAGTTAGCGATTACTGCAACAATAAAGTTAAAAATCCTATGTACTCTCTTATGTGGGAAGACGATTATTTCGATATGGTGTTTGAGCCGTTTAAATGGGAAGGAAAAAGAAGGAGGTAAATTATGTTTGCATTATTATTCTTATTCGGTTTAGTAATTGGAATATTAGTTACTTATTGTCTAATAGCTCCAGATTCAGAAGCTAAAGATATTCTTATTGAAGATTATAAGAAAGGTATTGATATTCATAATAAACGTGAATTAAGACTTATATTTATAAATCAGTCTACTAAAGATTATGTAAAACAACAATTAGATATTCTTAAAAAAGATCGAAATTATAAAAATCGTGAAGAAGAACATATTGCAGCTGCTAGATATATAGCATTTAAAGATATAGAAAAAACTATAAATCACTTAGAAAAAAACTCACAAGATTTTAACGTTTAGGAGTGATATTATGCCTAGAGTGTTTAGAGTTAAATTTGGTCGTAAAACTGTTAGACCGTTTAAAGAGCCAGATTTAAACAATATGATCGTCATTTGTAAAAAGAAGCGCAGCGCAGCTGAGGAAAACAATAACGAAGAACAAACTTATTTATGGGATCGTAATTACATGATATTACACTTAGGTAGAAATTTGGCTTTTCGTATAGAAGACGAATTACAATTAAAAACTGATAATTTTAAAAATGGTGGTATTTATACCAGGGAATTTAAGACAGGTAAAGAACAGTCATTTGAATTACACCCTTCTTTGATAAAAGATATTGAAGAATATATCAATAGAAATGGACTTGTCGAAGGCGAATATTTATTTAAAAGCCGTAAAGGTGTAAATAAACCTATTACACGACAGAGAGCATGGCAGATAATAAAAGAACTAGCCGAAGAAGTTAAAATCAGCTATGTAGTTGGCTGCCACTCTCTCCGTAAACATTTTGCTAGACAGTATTACGAAAAGACTGGCGATTTAATAGGATTAAAAGAAATGTTAAATCACTCTAGCGAAACAGTTACTTTAAGATATATTTGTTGGGAACAAGACGACAAAGATATTAAAAGAAAAAGTTTTTACTTAGGAGGTTAAATTATGTTAAAGAAAAATAAAACTATAGACGTTGTTAATATACGGACTCAAGTAAAAGAAAATAAGCTTAAATTTTATATACAGAATAATTATATATATTGTGAAAATACAATGACTAAAGAACGTGTTATTGTTGGCGAGGTAAATCATGGAAATTAGTAAAGAAAAAATAACTTTAAATGAATATGTATTAACTAATATAGACGTTAGTACAGGTTATTTTACTATTAGATTAAATGACAACAAAGAATATATCGTATATAGATACAGAGATAATAATAGTAAAACTTTATTTAACTATATTGAGAAAGACGGTAAAATAATACCTTTATCTGATGAAGTGGCTAAAATACACCTAACAGAGGTTAAAGTTTATCAAAGAGACGGTATATAAATGTTAATAGTTAATTTTAATCAAAAACAATGGCGTCAAGATTTTGCAGCATACGTTAAAGATAAATTAGACTGGTCCTCTGCTAGAGTAACTAAATCAGCAGTTATCGAAAAAGGTCATTATGACAACGCGTTAGGCGAATATTTAACGTCATTAAAAGAATTTAAAGTTATAAACGGAACTGGCGAAGAAGTAAAAATACAATATTATCATGACTGCATAGTTGGAGAAGACGGTATGTCTTATACTGATCGTGATTTTGACTTAGTATATGAATATTTAAAAGAAGCTGAAAAAGAGCCACTATGGTTGTTAATGAGCAAATTCTTTTATAAACATAAATGTAATACTGGTGTAATTAGTCATGATAAAGATTTTTACGCATTTAAAAAAAGAAAAAAGATATATCGTATATATCGTAAAAGTGATAATACTTTTAGAATCGAAATTGAAGAAGTTATAAACTTTCAATATGTAAGTTTAAAAGTATTAGATAATCTAAAAAATCAAAAAGAATTAGAAGATACTATTTTAAAGTATTTTTAAAAAACTAATAGCAATTTTACAAAATGAAAATCTGTAAATTGAGTTAAAAATTATCGTCTTCCTGGAAACAAGAAAATGATTATAAAATCTAGGAAAAATTACTCTTTTAGGTGTTGGCTCGTGAATTTAACAGAATTATGTCATTTAGTAAAATTCATATAGTAAGGAACTGAGGTGTTGAAATGGTTAAAAAAACGCATAAGGTTATAGTTCGTGGAGATATTGCTCCAGAGTTAAGAGAAGTAAAAGGTTACTTTACTTGGCTTAATGATTTAAGAGTATTTATCTATTTTGATTATAAATATCGTAAATGGTATGTAATTGATTTAGATACAGGTCAAGCTTTTGCCGAAGGTATATCAATGACTAAAGCTAAAGAAGAAGCTTTTAATCTTATGAATAAATTTATAGATTATAAAAAATCAGATAATTATAAACAAAAAAGATTTTTGTATCAAAAGTTGTTGAAAGAAGAAAATGAGGTGTTAAATTGAAAGAAATTGGAATAACTGCAGAAGAAGCAGCGAAGAATTTAACAGATTATTCTAAAGCTTTAAATGCAGCCATAAAAAAAGAAGAAGTTTTGAAAGAATTAGGATCAATAGCTAAAGCTTTGAATATTGTTATTGATTATGTTGTAGAAGATACAAGAGAATATCTTGTTTGTGATAAAACGAAGATTTGTACTAATGGTACTAGCATACATGGAATTAGAGAAGAATTTTTTGGTTATGTTTTCTTGTTAGAGTGGAAACACAGATATTTAGGTGCATTTGATCAACAAACAAGAAGATACATAAAGCAATTCTGGTATGACGATAATTTTAAACAACCCTATTTAAGAGGTGCAAAATGAAATTAGTTCTAATTAGTCAAGATAAAAAAAGTATCTGGGATTATTCGCAAGCTATGTTATGTATAAATAACTTAGACATAGTAATTAGACCATATCAAGATAGCCAGGGCTATTTAATTGGTACTTATAGCACCACTGAAAGAACACAAAAAGTATTTGACGAAATAATTAACGTATTTAGTAAATCAAAATTATTATTTAAACCTGTAGAAAATATGAGATTACATATAAACGATATAGAATCCGCTAAAAAGTATTTTGAAAAATTAAATAATGAAAAATTAGTAACAGTTGATAATAATTTTGAAATAATGCCTTTAGGAAATGATTATACAATTACCTATCAATTACCAGGAGACAAAGAACATGGTAAAAACAAAAGATAAAATTATTGGTTTTTGTGATAAAAAGCAAAGAAGAATAAATACGTTAGAACTTCAAGTCGAAACACTAGAAAATATCATAAAAGACGAATTGTATAAGGAATTTATGGCTAAACTTGGAGAGCCAGCCGAAATACAAAGAGTCAAAAAAGAAAATAAACGATTAAGATTACAAGTTAAGTCGTTAAAGGAAATCATTAAAAATAATTAAGGTGGTGCTAGTGTGAACTTAAAAGAAATGCAGCGTTTATCAAATGCTTTATCAGAGATTAGAGTTAAATGTCCCTGTAGTCATACACTCTTTTTCCCAGCGTATGCTCCAGATATACAAATCTGTAATCATTGTGGGAATAAAGTTTATAGAAATGAACGCGTAAAATTTAGAGATATATTATCGAAGAAACTTAAAGCAAAGGAGGTAAATTATGGCTAAAGCTTATAATAGCAATTGGAGTGTAAAACCTTTATCTGTTAATTTTAATCATAAACAATGGCGTCAAGATTTCGGCGCGTATGTTAGAGACCACCTTTACTGGGGACCTAAAGTTCGAGTAAGTAAATCAAGAGCTATCGGTAAAGGTCCTAATCTTTACGCTAAAGGTGTTAAACAATTCGAAGTATATAACGGAATTGGTGGCGAAGTATCAGTACAATATCAAAATAACAACGAAGTTCTTTATACTACGCATGAAGAATTATTAAATAATTATTTCGAAGAAAGAGGTTTTAAGCAAAATGGAAAATAAATTACATTGTTCTGAGTGTGGGACAGTTATAGAAAACGATTATTTCAAATGTTTAGATAATTTATTACAAGTTAAATTTTTTGACACAGAAGAAGAAAATTGTTTTTGTTCTCAAGAGTGTTTTTGTAAATACATGTCGTTACAACAGATAGAAGTTGACGAAGACGAAGACGAAATTTAAGGACAAATGCGAAGGTTGCGGAAAATTTGATTTTCTTAAAGGTCATAATGGTTTATGTCTATGTGAAAATTGCATAAAAAATTATAATCCGCCTATTGAAAAGAAACCTAAAAAAATGAAACAATTAACTATATTCGATTTGGAGGTGTAACTATGGTATGGCTAGGAATTAGTATTATTATCGCTTCAATTATTATCTACGCTGGATTACAAAACGCAGTCGAAATACTAAATAACAAAAATAAAAAATAAATAGAAACGGAGGACCTTAAAAATGGCTGAAAATATCGAAGCAGCCAATGAAGAAAAATCACAAGTCATTATTGACTACGCCGAAATATCAAAACACGTCATAGATTCACTCATAAAATTAGGTGTTCTAAGAAAACCTAACTCAACGTATAAAAGTACAGAAGCTTTATTGTATAAATACAACGATTTAAAAAAATCTATAAAAGACCGTGAAGAAGAAATACAAGAAATAACCGATTTCGGACTACGCGGAAAATCAACAAGTATTTTAAAAATGCCAGAAGGTAGCAAGTCAAGCGACCGAGACATAGAGCAAGAAATAATTGACGGTCTTACTAGAGACATAAAAAAGACGCAGCTCGTAATTAACCGTATTGACAGAGTCGTTGCTAAATACAAGTCTGATCCATACGGAGAAATTATTAAATTAAAATATTTCGAGCAAAAGACGCAACAAGAAATAGCTGATTTCTTCGAGAAAGATCCTACTACGATATGGAGAAACACACAGAGACTTATTAACGAAATTAAGGTTTATTTCTTCCCTAATGACGTTATAGAAGAACTTAAGTCTTGACAAAATGCAATAACCCACGCAATTATGGTGTTGTTGACATAGCAATTTTTAACAATTATAATGTGTATAATATGAAATATTTGGAAAGTTGAAAAGCGCGTTTTAAGACGTGCTTTTTTCTATGCTATTTTTGAGGTGGTTTTATGGCTAGAGATTTCGCTAAAGCGTTTTATCAGTCTACTGCATGGCGTAAGACTAGAGACTATATTTTTACTAAAGAACATGGTATCTGTCAACGCTGCCACGGACAGTATGGACCAGGCGCTATAGTACACCATAAGATATACCTAACACCTTCCAATATTCATAACCCAGCTATTACGTTGGGAGAGGACAACTTAGAGTTACTATGTAGAGTATGCCATGCTTTAGAGCATGAGTCAGAACTGCCAACAGATAAAGGCCTTATGTTCGACGACGAAGGAAACCTAGTAGAAAGGAGCGTTGCTTATGAGTATCACGATATATACTAACTATCTTGTAGTGTCTTATGACATAGACTTTCCAGGAAGCAAAGAGGAACTAGCTAAAGCTTTAGACGAAGGACCTGTCTTACTAAATGTTTATGACAAAGCCGCTCGTAAAGTTAGTGGTACTATCTTTGTTAATCCTATCAACGCTGTGCTAATTGAAATAAAAGACACCCCCCTATCATAAAAAAAGGTTGCCTTTTAATGAACCGCGCTTGAGTCCTTTCTCGAACCGCTTCGGTCGTGTGAGGGGGGTGTAGTCAAAGGTGGTGGTAAAATGGAAAAAGAAGACGTTAATTCTAAAGAATTAAAAGAAGTACCAGATTTATCTAAAGAGTTAAAAAAACTTAAAAAAATATTTAAAAATATCTCAAAAGATAAAAAGGATTTGGTACAAAAACTTATCGAAAGTGCAGCTTTTATGACAGTAGAACTTACTAAGTTAGAGAATTATATTAGTGAGTACGGAGTATCGGAAACTTACCAGAACGGAAAAGACCAATACGGAACAAAAATGTCTACAGAAGCTAGTGCTTACAACACAATGATAAAAAACTATACGTCGATCATAAAGCAATTATGTGAATTATTGCCAGAAGGTTTACCTAACACTAAGGAAGGTAACGCTTTAATGAATTTTGCTACGAAACCTAAAGGACGTTAGTGTATGAATTACTTACGCGAGTATAATTCTAAAATACAGTCTGGCGAAATTAAAACAAGTCGCAGAGTTAAATCAGTTTATGCTCGATTAGTCAATGAAATGGACGACGAAAAGTCGCCTTTTTATTTTGACGAAGCAGCGGCCATGAGACCGATAGAATTTACCGAGACTTTTTGTAAACAGTCCCAGGGAGAGTTAGGAGCAGACCTTAAACTCGAGTTATTTCAGAAAGCTTATATACAAGCTTTATTCGGATTCTTAGACAAAGAGACAGGATTTCGTAGATACAACGAAACAATGTTTTTAGTTGGCCGTAAAAATGGTAAAACTACACTTTTGTCTTCTATTGCACTTTATCTGTTAATTGCTGATTACGAAGGTGCAGCCGAGATTTACTCGGTAGCCACAAAAAAGGATCAAGCTAAAAAATGTTTAACAGAAGCAGTCAACATGGTTAAGCAAAGTCCAGAGTTAAGAGCCGTATTAAAAAAACGTAGAAATGATTTATACTTCGGTGCTACTTCTTCTATCTTCGAAGCTTTAGCGTCAGACTCTAATACGTTAGACGGTCTTAATAGCCATGCGGTTATTATAGACGAGTTACACGCTATCAAAGATAGAAATTTATACGAGGTTATGAAGCAGTCAATGTCAGCACGTAGACAACCGTTACTTGTAATGATTACTACTGCTGGTACTGTTCGTGAGTGTATCTTCGACGATAAATACGAGTATGCTTGTAGAATTGCCGACGGAGAAATTACAGACGATCACTTTCTACCTATTCTCTACGAGCTAGATAATCGTAGTGAATGGACGGATCCTACTTGTTGGCCTAAAGCTAATCCAGGATTAGGAACAATTAAAAGTTATAGCACTTTGTCGAGATTTGTCGAAACTGCTAAAAATGATCCGAAAGAATTACCAGGTGTTTTATGTAAAGACTTTAATATTCGTGAAAATGATAGCAACGCGTGGTTGAGTTTTGAGGAGATAAATAATACTGAGACTTTTAATATAGACGATTTAAAAAATACATACGCTATCGGTGGCTGCGACTTATCAGCTACTACTGACTTAACGTGTTCTACTTTACTAATTCGTAAAGCTAATGACGAGAAAGTATATGTATTACAACATTACTTTTTACCGCAAGCTAAAATCGATAAACTTGACGAGAAAAACACTCAAGAAGCTCCATACAAAATATGGCGTGATAAAGGATTACTTACAGTATGTGAAGGTAATCGTGTTGACTATTCCCTAGTTACAGAGTGGTTTACGCAAATGCAGCAGCAATATAAAATCGATCCTATCTTTGTTGGTTACGACAGAGCTTTAGCTGGTTACTGGGTAGACGAAATGACGTCGAACGGTTTTCAAATGGAAGCCGTCGCTCAAGGACCTTTTACATGGTCTCAACCTATGCGCGAAATGGGTGCAGCACTAGCAGATAAGAAAGTTAATTATAATAATAATCCTATCTTAAAGTGGTGTTTATCTAATACCGCAGTTAAAAAAAGCGGATTAAATAATATTCAACCTATCAAAATTAACGAACGTCGTAGAATTGACGGAGCCGTCTCTCTACTAAATGCTTGGGTATTATACGTCAAGTATTATGAAGATTTTATGTATAATGTGGGGTGATTAAATGAAACATAGAAGCTTATTTAAAACTATATTCGGCGATAAAGAAAAGCCGACACAAAATGACGCTACTGGATTTAATATGTATAGTTTATTAAATTCGTTTAACTCTACTTTCTATACCAGTACAGGTAATGCGTGGGACATGGACGTTGTTAGAAGTTCTGTTGACGCATATTGTAGAAACTTTGCGAAGTTAAAAGCTAAACATGTTAGAGACGGAAAAACTGGAAAATCAAAGATAGAAAGATTATTAAATTACAGACCTAATTCACAAATGGAAGCTTATAGTTTCTATTATAAAATAGCTGCTAATTTAAAATTGACAAACAATGCTTTTATTTACCCAGAATATTCAACAAGTGGCGAAATAGTTGCCTTCTGGCCTTTAATGTCTAATCGATTAGAACTATTAGAGAAAAACGGACAACTATTTATTAGATTTACTTTTTATACAGGAAAACAAAAAGTCGTACCATACGACAATATTATTCACATGAGAGGACATTTCTACGATCATGATATTTTCGGTAGTAAAAATACTGCATTAAGACCAGCGCTAGATACTGCTAATGTTATAAATCAGGGTGTTTCTAATTCTGCTAAATTGATAAATAGTATACGTGGTATCTTATCAGCTAAAATCTCACAAAAAGACGAAGATTTAGCAAAAGCTAGAGATAAATTCGTTGAGAATAACTTTAGGATTTCTTCTAATGGTAGTGGTGTTATAGTTACAGATACAAAAATGGATTATACACCTATTAACGAGAAATCAGTACCTATCAATTCGGACCAATTATCATATACGAAAAATGCAATTTATGATTATTTCGGTGTTAATGAAGATATAGTACAAAATAAATTTGACGAAAATAAATGGACCGCTTTTTATGAAGGTGCTATCGAGCCAGTAGCTATACAAATGTCTCAATGTTTTACTAACGCTTTATTTACGGAAAACGAGCGTAACTTTGGTAACGAAGTTATGTTTGAAGCTAATAGATTACAGTATGCGTCTACTAGCACTAAAGTAACAGTAGTTAAAGAACTTTCTCCTATGGGTGTCTTAATGAAAGACGATATAAGAGAAATATTTAACATGTCGCCTTTACCTAATGGCGAAGGTAAAAAAATATTGCAGTCTCTTAACTGGATTAACGCTGAAAAAGCGGACGAATATCAGTCTAGTAAAAATAATCCTACTCCGCCGCTTAGTGAGGAGCCACCTAAGACAGAGCCAGGAAATGAAGATCCAGAAGGAGATAAAAAAGATAAAGCCAATGAAAATGAAGGAGGTGTCGAAAATGGCGAATAATGAAAATAAGGAAATTAAGGTTAAAAAACTTAATAGTTTTATTAGTTATGAGCTCTTAAAGAAAATGAAAGAAAAAGAGCCAGATACTAAGTTTATTTTACCTAATGGAAAGGAGGCCGTTTTAAATGTCAAAAAAGAACAACCTAATAAATAAATCCGATCGCGAAATGCGAGCTTTTAGTACCTTTGAATTAAAAGAAATTCGAAGCGAAGAAGGAGAAAGACAAGACTACGTTCATGGTGTCCCTGTGGTTTTTAATACCCCCACTTGTCTTTTTGAATATGAGGGAGTAAAGTTCTATGAACAAATAGACCGCCATGCGTTTGATAATTGCGATATGTCTGACGTTATATTTAATTATAATCACGGTGGACGTG
>CAZPSA010000012.1:0-25342 GCA_964589375.1 uncultured Clostridium sp. | reverse complement strand
ATCAGACTTATTTCCGTTATTTTAAAAAAAACGGAATTCCAAATGAAAATTAACGTTTGCTCGTAAAAAGCAATATTAAGTGTTGATAAAATCGTTATTTTAAATTATAATTATTAATATACAAGGTGTGGTTAAAGATGAAAGAAAAAACTAAATTGTATTTATTTTTAATTATTTTATTAGCCATAGTAGTTAGTTTGACTGTAACATATGCGTATTTTACAAATAGTTTACCACAGGAAGATAATTCAGTTTTAAAGACTAATAGTGGTACCCTTATGATAGATTATCTTGGAACTGATACTAGTAATGTTATAACATTATCTGGGATATATCCTAAAGATGAACCTTGGGTTACTAAGACTTTTAAAGTTACTGGAACTAATACTACAAATTTGAAGATGTATTATAAATTAAAGATTGTTCTTGATGTTGAAAATACTTTTGCTGGAGCTGCTCTTAGTTATAGTTTAGATAGTGTAAATACTTCGGAAAATGGTGATGCTGTTGCAAGTATTGCGGAAGATTATATAAGTAATTTTGATGTGGTACTTGGGATGGGTTCTTTTACAAGAGGTAATAATTTAGAACATAGTTATTCTTTAAAAATTTATTTGAAAGATACTGGAAGTGAACAAAATTATTTACAAAGTGCTAAGTTTGCGGCTCATATTGTTATTGAAGATGCGGGAGCATATGAACAGGCACCACTTGGTTGGAATGAAGCAGAGGAAGGAACACTTTTAGCGGGGATAAAAGAAAATTATAGTGCGCCTACTAAACCTTTAACTGTAGTGGGAAGAGAGAATTCTTTAAATACTGAAGCGATTATGGGAAGTGCCCCAGATGATTATGGCACCTCATATTATTTTAGAGGAAATGTCCAAAATAATTATGTCGTATTTGCGGGAATGTGCTGGCGCATAGTTAGAGTAACGGGCGATGGCTCAATTAAGTTAATATTAGCTAATTATAGTAGTACAGATTGTACCGATACTACTGGTGATTTAGCATTTATGAGAGATGAAGATGATAGTTTGCTTTCACCAAATTATAATGAAAGTGATGAGGATAATACTTATGTTGGCTTTATGTATGGAGCTGCTAATTCAACCACATATGCTGATACTCATGAAAATTCAAATAAAAGCAGTGTCTTAACGGCGTTAGAAACATGGTATACAGCAAATCTTTCCGCATATGAAGAGAAACTAGCGGATACTATTTGGTGTAATGATAAAAGTACGAGAAAATTATTTTTTGGGAGTACATATGGAATTATCTTAGAAGATGGTTCTTTGGAAGAATATTATAGTAATTATACTAGCCTTGGCTATTCGGCAAATGATACTCTATATGGAGGGTTTACAAGAAGTTTTCCTGGTTATACTAATTCTACTTCTGATGATATTTATATTTATTCGGATATTTCAAGCTTAGTTTGCCCAAATGATAATGAGGGTGGGAATTTATCTAAGTTTACGGTAGATGATACTAAATATGGTAATGGGGCATTAGATAAGAAAATCGGCTTAGTTACGGTTGATGAGTTGATGTTTGGGGGATTAAGACACTATTCAAATTATGATGATTATACGCAGATTTTTAACAATTATTTATTAACAAATGCTGAAGAAGATTGTACTTGGACAATGTCTCCTTATACTTTTGATTATAATTCGGCATCGGTATTTTATTATTGTGGTAGTGGTTTTGTTGGTGGCTCTTTACCTAACTCGGGAATGAGTGTAAGACCAGTTGTATCGTTAAAAAATACTGTTACCATATCTTCTGGCACTGGAACTGCAATTAGTCCATTTGTTGTAAGTTAATTTATACTTTAAAAAATGAAATCGAGATGAGCCGATTTCATTTTTTATAAATAATTTTTAAATATTTCACTAATTAAACATGCTTGCAGGATAATAACAGCTATTATATAATAAATTTTATGAAAGGGAAATTTATCAAAGAATGATAAAAATATAGTTATGATTATAAATATAATAAATATTATAGTGGGATTATTTTTTCTATTAGGTAGTATAATTGCCTTAAAAAATAAAAATAATGATAATTTAGTTAATTTTAGTGTGGCGATGGCCTTTATTGTTTTAATAATATTATTACTTTTTGATATAATGCCAGAAACAATTGAATTGTTAGAAAATAAAAGTATTTTTTATATGATTGGGGGAGTATTAGGAGGCTTAGGCTTATTATTAATAATCGAAAAGATTGTTCCTAATCATGATCATTTTAAGAATTTAGAAGAACATAAAAATCATTTAGAACATATTGGAATTATGACTTCGATTGCTTTAATTATTCATAATATAGTTGAAGGAATGAGTATTTATAGTATTAGTGCTAGTGATTTAAAGATGGGAATAATTTATGCTTTAGGAGTTGGACTACATAATATTCCTTTTGGAATTGAAATTACGACTATGCTTGATACTGTTAAATCTCAAAAAAATAGAAATATATATTTAATACTTTTAACAATATCAACTTTTTTAGGAGGAATATTAATCTTTTTATTTAAACAATATTTAAATGATTTTATCTTAGGTATTCTTTTAAGTATTGCATCAGGAATGATAATTTATTTAGTTTTATTTGAGCTTTTAATCGAATTAAAAGAAAATTATAATAAATATAGTACTTTTGGTCTTATTATTGGCGGAGTATTAATGTTAATTGGGGTGATTTTATGATTGGCTTTGCTTTAGAAGGTGGTGGCGCTAAAGGGGCATATCAAGCTGGGGCTTATATTGCGTTAGTAACAAATGGGATAAAACCGAGTATTATTGCGGGAACTAGTATAGGATCAGTAAATGCTGCTATGATGGTTCAAGGAGATATAAAAAAATTAGTTAAACTATGGCTTAATACAACTACTGATATATTTGATATAAACAGTAAGTTAATAAAAGATTTTAAAAATAAAAAATTTAGTAAAGAAGATATTGCTTTAGGATATGATAATTTAAAAAAGATTATTAAAAATAAGGGAATAAATACTGATAAATTTTTAAAAACGATTAATGAAAATATAAATGAAAAAAAGATAAGAAAAAGTAAAATAAAATTTGGTCTTGTTACAGTTAAGGTAAGGGGAATGAAACCTTTGGAACTTACAATTGATGATATTCCTGAAGGAAAGTTAGCTGAATATATTATGGCTTCTTGCTATTTACCTTTATTTAATATGAAACCAATAATAGATAATAATTACTATATTGATGGAGGTTTTTATAATAATATACCTTTATCATTAGTAGAAAATTATGGTTGTGATACTATATATTCAATTAGAATAAAAGGGATTGGGATATCACACAATAAATTAAAAGATACTACTAAAGTTATTGAAATAAAACCTAATAAGAATTTGGGATCAATATTATTATTTGATAGGGAAAGTAATCGTAATAATTTGATACTTGGTTATTTAGATGCTTTAAAAGTCATAAATAAGTGTGAAGGAAATAGTTATTATTTTAAAATTAAGAGTGATAAATATTATAGACATATTGTAAAAAATGTATCTTATGAATTAATGAAAGATTTAAAGGATAAATATAATGCTGATAGTAATAAAGAGTTGATCCTTTTGGTGATTGAAAGAATACTTAAACAAAATAAAGTAAGTAATTTAGAGTTATTATCTCCTAAAAAAACAATAAAATATATTAAGAAATATTGTAATATTAAAGATAAAAAATTATCTGAGTTTATTTATAGTTGCAAAACATTGTAGAATTTTTATATAATACCTAAGAAATGGAGTGCGAAAAACATGGGAAGAGCTTATGAAGTAAGAAAAGCAAGTATACAGAAAAATGGGGCAGTTAAAGCTAAACTTTATAGCAATTATGCTAAAGAAATATATTTAATTGCTAAGAAGGGTTCTTGTGATATTGAGGCAAACGTAAATTTAAAAAGAATTGTTGAAAAAGCTAAGAGAGAACAAGTTCCTAATGATATTATTAATAGAGCAATAGATAAAGCTAAAGGAGCAGGAACTGAGGATTATACTGAAGTTGTATATGAGGGATTTGGACCTGGAGCTTCAACTTTTATTATTAAGACATTAACAGATAATGTTAATAGAACTGTTGGATTTGTAAGGGCAGCTTTTAATAAAGTTAATAAGAGTTTAGGTGTTACTAATTCAGTTTCATATAATTACGATTATTTAGCAATTGTTTCTTTTAACTCAGATAAGGGAGAAGAAATTTTTGAAAGTATATTAAATGATGGAATAGAGTTAGTAGATTATATAGCCAAAGATGGAGTTATAACTATTTATAGTAATCCATCTGATATTCATAAGATTAAGGATATTTTAGAAAAGATTATTCCAAATATAGATTATAATTATGATGAGGTTGGAATGTATCCGAAGGAAGAAATAACTTTAAGTGGAGAAGATAAAGAAGTATTTGATAAACTTTATAATATGCTTGATGATATTGATGATGTAACGGCAATATATACTAATGTTAAAATGGATTAATGATGAAATTTTAATAATTTGTTTGTTTTAAGAACTATGGATTTGTAGTTCTTTTTTGTTTGGTTAAATATTTGTTGGCATGAGATATGGATTAAGTTTATGATAAAAGACAAAAAATAGGGCACTGTATTTACGGTTTTTTAAAATTTGCAAGCTGGCATGAGTTTTTGTTTGAGGTATTGGAAGATAGAATGTAGTGGAGATAAGAACATGGATATAATTGAGGAATATTTTATCTAAGTGAGTAAAATGATTGATATGAAAGACAAGAAATGATTACGGAAAAATGAAGGAAATAAAAGGATATAATGAAATAGTATTTGAAAATATAAAGCATATTGATGAGGACGGTAATTTGCTTACTTTCAAAGCAATTACAGTATTAATTCCAATTTTGATGTAAACATCAAAATAGTAAAAACAGGTGCTCAAAAAGAAGTTATTGATTATAAATTAAGTAGATATGCTTGTTATTTGATTGTACAAAATGAAAATCCTAAATATGAAGCGGTAGCTTTAGGACAAACTTACTTTGCAGTAAAGACAAGATTACAAGAATTAACGGAAAAAGAATATAATGGGCTTACTGAAGACGAAAAAAGATTTTATCAAAAAAGTTTAAATATAAAAGGAAATTATTCGTTAAATCAAACCGCTAAAAATGCTGTTGTAAAAAAATTTGATCAATTTCATAATGCTGGCTATTAAGGATTATACAATGGGAAAACAGCCGATGGCATTGCCAAAAGAAAGGGTTTAAGATATAGGGAAGATATTTTAGATAATATGGGTAGGGAAGAATTAGCGGCAAATCTTTTTCGCATTACGCAAGCTGAAGCAAAATTGAAAAGAGATAATATTAACTGGGAAAGAAAGGCGAACTAAACACATTATCACATTGAAAAAATATCAGAGAAGTTATTGCCAAAAATGGAGGTATTATGTCAGAAAAATTATCAACACCAAAAAAAACTTTAAAAGAATTAGAAAAGAACAAAGGAAACAAGAATATATAAAATAAAGTTAATCATGTTTTTTCATTTTAATTTCACATATTTGCTATAATATCGGTAAGAGACTTTATTGGTAGGTGTTATAAATGAAAGTATTAATTTGTGATGATGAACAACTAATTAGAAATGTTATTAAGGAATATTCCTTAAAAGAAGGATATGATGTATTTGAAGCAAATGATGGAGATGAAGCCATTGATATAATTACTGATGAAGATATAGATGTAGTTATATTAGATATTATGATGCCTAAGAAAGATGGCGTCGCGGCTATTAAAGAAATTAAGGAAATAAAAGATGTTCCGGTAATAATGTTATCAGCAAGAACAATGGAATTTGATAAATTAAATAGTTTTGAATTAGGTGCTGATGATTATGTAACTAAACCATTTAGTCCTAAAGAATTAATGGCAAGAATAAAAGCAGTCACGAAAAGAAATAATAAAGATGATATAATAACTAAGGGAAATATTACAATAAATAAAAATACCCGAGAGTGTATGATTGATAATGAAATAGTAGAATTAACTCATACGCAATTTGAATTACTATATCTTTTCTTAACAAATGTTAATATAGTTTTAACGAGAGATAAAATAATAAGTTCAATCTGGGGATATGATTATGATGCAGACGATCGAACAATAGATGCTCATATAAAACTACTTAGAAGTAAAATTGGTAGTTATAGAGATAATTTAAAGACAATAAGAAAGGTGGGTTATAAATTTGAATATAAGGAAAAATAGTTTAGGATTTAAAACATTTACCTATCTAATTGTTTTTTCCGTGTGTATATTATTATTACTTTGGTTATTTCAAATTGGATTTTTAAAAGTATTTTATGAAAGATATCAGATTAAAAAAATAGAAAGTGTTGCAGAGAATATCTTAAGTAAGGAAGATGACTTTTTAAATAATTTAGAAACTATTGCTTATAATAATGAGATTTGTATTAGTTTATATGTTAATGATCAAAGTGTAAATTATAATTCTTTAAATAAAGATTGTATATTAAATAGTCAAAATGCCAAGATAAAAACAATTAAAAATAGAATAATTAATAGTTCTAAACAAAAGCTATTATATAAAGTAGAAAATCCCAATAATAATTCTAAAAGTTTAATATATGGAATTAATTTATCTAATGGGGTTCATATTATGTTAAATACCAAATTAGAAGATGTTGGAACTACTACTTATGTACTTACTAGTCAGTTAATTTATATTACTTTAATTGTTATATTATTATCTATTTTAGTATCTTATTTTGTAGGTAAAATGTTAAATAGACCAATACTAAGTATTACAAAAAAAGCTAGAATGATGGCTGCTGGTGACTATGATATAAGTAATACTAAATATAATATATATGAATTAGATGAGTTAAATGATGTATTAAACTATGCTTGTAGTGAAATTAAAAATACTGATGAGCTTAGAAGAGATTTAATGGCTAATGTTTCCCATGATTTAAAAACACCACTGACAATGATTAAAGCATATGCGGAAATGGCAAGAGATATAAATAATGATGATGAAGAGAAAAGAAAAGAAAATTTAAATATTATTATAGATGAAGCCGATAGGTTAAATGTATTAGTAAATGATATATTAGATTTATCTAAATTACAAAACAATAGTAGTACTTTAAAATTAGAAAACTATGATTTAATTGAAGAAATAAAAGCAATTTTAAAAAGATATGAAATAATAAAAGAAACTGAGAATTATCAAATTATATTAAATAGTCCAGATATCGCAGTAGTATATGCTGATAAGATTAAAATAAATAATTGTTTATATAATTTAATTAATAATGCGATAAATTATACGGGAGATGATTTAAAGGTTACAATAAATATAACAGCGAAAAAAGATACGTATTTAGTTGAAATAATTGATACTGGCAAAGGTATAAGTAAAGAAAAATTAAAACTAATATGGTCAAAATATTATAAAGATGAGAAAAATCATCAAAGAAATATAGTTGGTACGGGGCTGGGATTATCAATTGTTAAAGAAGTACTTACTAAACATAATTTTAAATATGGAGTAAAGAGTAAAAAGAATGAAGGTAGTAATTTTTATTTTGAAATAGAAAAAGGAAAAATTTCATAAAATTTTCACATCTATTTGTTAAAGTTATTTATGGAAGAGGAAATATTTTTATAAAAAATTAATTGATATAAACTCAAACTCACACTTTTAATTTCTTCTTCTTTTTTGTTTGCTAAAAATTTTTTAAATTTCAAAAAAAGATATTGATTTAATAATTCTAAAATGTTATCATGGAAATATAGTAAAGGAGGATAAAAAATGGAGAAAGAAGGAAAGAATAATAGTATACTTTTAACAGTAATTGCGATTGCTACATTGTTAGTTACTGTTGCTGGAGCAACATTCGCATACTTCACTGCTATAAGAAGTGGAAATGAAACTGGTTCTACCATTGTTGTTAAAACAGGTGGCGGAGCTTCATTTAAATTGGAATCTACTCATATTGATCTTGAAAATATTTATCCAAGAGACGAAGCTTGGGCTACAAAGTATATTAGTTTTACCAATGAAACTCAAGGTGATATGACAGCTGATATTGAGTATTCATTATATTTAAGAGTTGCTGAAAATACCTTTGTTGGGAATCCACTTAGTTATACTTTAAAAAGAGTAACTACTACTGGTGTTTGCCTTGATGGCACTACATCTTGCGATACTCAAGTTATGACTACTTCTGGTGAAGCTGATAATTTAGTTCCTGAAATTACAACAAAAAAACAAATTGTTGGTACTGATGATCCAGAACAACCTGGTACTAAAGTAGTTGATATTGAAGGAACAGGTAAATTCGTTATTGGATCAAATGGTAATGTTCATGTTTACGAACTAAATATATTCTTTGAAAACAAGAACGAAAATCAAAATACTAACCAAGGTAAAACTTTTACAGCTTATGTTGGTGTAAAAGAAGTTACTGATTAATAATTAAATATAAAAGGATAGGAGGAAAAAATTAATGGAAAAGAAAAACAATACAATGCTTTTAACTGTTATTGCAATTGCAACTTTATTAGTAGCTGTAATTGGTGCAACATTTGCATATTTCACCAGTCAAGTTGGTGGCGAAGATAGAAGCTCAATTTTAAAAGTTGGTTCTGCTACATTAACAATTGCTTATGCTGATGCAGCTGGTGCTGATATTAAATCTGAGTTTGTTGCTGAACCACAAGCTGGAGCAGTTTTAACAAAAACTTTCACTTTAACTGGTAATAATACATCTGATAAAGCAATGAAATATCAATTATCTTTAGTTGTTACTGATTCAACATTTGTTGATCATAATCCTGCTACTGGTAAAACTTCAACTGATTCTGATATTACTGCACTTGCTGATAGTGGTGTTCCAGAAGCCAAAAAAGATGGTTATACTGATTTAGCTGGCGCTGATGCTGGTAAGAGAGCTTTATCTGCTAGATTAACTCATGATGATAGTAGTTCTGCAGGGGCAATTGATGAAGTAAATACATATGTTCCAAGTGCTAGAGATATGGGTCATAGAGTTATTAAAGTTGATGATGGTGCTACAGGTGCTCAAAAAGAAGTTACTGGTATAGTTTTAGGAACTGGTTCATTTGCTGCTGGTGCTAATTCTGCTACTCATACTTATACATTATCTATCTTCTTCTTAAATAATACTGCTGCAGTTCAAGATAGTGATAAGGGGAAATTCTTTGCTGGTTATATTGATGTTTCAACAGCTAGTGCTGATTTCGATATTACTAAGTAGTGAAATAATTAAAAGTATACGAAAAGGCTATATGCCTTTTTTTCTTTGGTTAAATATTCTATCTTTATAAAACTTTCTTTTAAATTGTAAAATAAGGGTAAGATAAGTTGATATTGAAATATTATGTGTTTTATAGTATTATATTATTACTTTAGGAGGTTGGGAAATGAATACAATTAATGATAGTTTTCATAAAGGAATTCAAACAGTTATGGGTGGTGTGATGCAATTAGCGTCTAATTTACCTAATGGAATGGATTATGATATTCGTAATTTAGAAAGGATACCAAAGGATGTTCCTTGCGTTTTTGTAGTAAATCACTCAAATTCACATGATTATCCAAGCTTAATGATAGTTTTATCTGAATTATCAAGAATACGACAAAGAAGATTAGTAAATACTTTAGTTGCATCTGATAGTTTAAATTTTACAAATGAACTTGCTTTTAGAGTTAGTGGAGCAGAGCTAATTGATCGATTTGATAAAGAAAGTTCTAAAGTAGGAGCTAACAATTTAGCGAACGCCTTGCAAAGAGGTAATGATGTTTTATTTTTTGCTGAAGGTACATGGAATTTGCACCCATATTTGCCTATGCAGATATTAAAAAAAGGATTTGTAAATGTAGCACAAAAATCTGATTGTGCTGTAGTTCCAATTGTTTTTGAATATGTTGAAAATAAAGATATATGCCAAAAAGAAGGAGAAATTTATAAAAAGTTAATCGTTTCTGTGTGTGAACCAATAAAACTTGATAATAGTGCTAAAGCTTTGGAGACAGCAACTGAGATTAGGAAAATAATGATAAATGCTAGATTAGATTTATGGAAAGAAACAAAAACTCATTTAGCAACTTTAGATGGACGAAAGTTTACTACGAGAGAAGAAGATGTATATTTAAACCATGTTGATTTAAAGAAAAATGGTGAAGGTTTTAGTTTTCAATCAGAGTATGAGTTAGGGGTTTTGTTACCACTTGAAAATGGTCAAATAGAAAATGAATATATTAGAGATGAAAATGGACAATTTACTCCCTTAACAAAAACAAATAATCCAGTTTTAAAATTAAAATAAATAAGAGGTATTTATGAATAAAAAAGCAGAAAAGGCTAAAAAAATCGCCGTTTTAATTCCTTGCTATAATGAAGCTAAAACGATAAGTAAAGTTGTAACTGATTATAAAAAGGCGTTGCCAGATGCAGATATTTATGTTTATGATAATAATTCTAAAGACGGTACTGATGAAATTGCTAAAAATAGTGGGGCAATAGTTCGTTATGAATATCGCCAAGGCAAAGGTAATGTCATTAGAACTATGTTTAGAGAGATAGATGCAGACTGTTATTTAATGATAGATGGTGATGATACTTATCCAGCTGAGAGTGCATCTTTAATGTGTGATTTAGTTTTAAGTGGGAAAGCTGATATGGTTATTGGGGATCGTTTATCATCAACTTATTTTAATGAAAATAAACGTCCTTTTCATAATATTGGTAATCGTATGGTTCGTTTTCTTATTAATAAATTATTTAATAATAAAATAAAGGATATAATGACTGGTTATAGAGCTTTTTCTTATGAATTTGTAAAGGGATTTCCTGTTTTATCAAAAAATTTTGAAATTGAAACAGAAATGACAATTCATGCGGTTGATAAAAATTATAAAATTGTTGAAGTTCCGGTAGAATATCGGGATAGACCTATGGGGTCATATTCAAAGTTAAATACTTATAGTGATGGAATAAAAGTTCTTAAAACTATTGCTAATTTATTTAAAGAATATAAACCTTTTGGCTTTTTCTCCATTATAAGTATATTTTTAATTTTATTATCTTTATTCTTTTTAATACCGCCTTTTACTGGTTTTTTTAAGACTGGGATAGTTGATAAATTCCCATCATTAGTAGTTGGCTGTTTTATCGTTTTAACGGCAATTTTATCTATGATGTGTGGCATAATCTTACAAGTTATTGTCAAAAAAGATCGAGCTCGTTATGAGTTAATTATGAATGTTTATAAATTGAAGGATAAAAATGGGAAATAAATTAAAAAATTTTATATTAAATCAAAAAAATAATTTAGTTATTGCGTTATGTCTCTTCTTAACGATTTTACTTTGTGTGCTTCCGATGGGATTAAGTCCAACTTGGAATGGTCAAATACCATCTCACCATAATCAGTATGAGTTAATGGCAGATGCGATTTTAGATGGTAAATTATATATCGATTATGAAATAGATGAGAAACTTTTAGAAATGGAAAATCCTTATGATCCAGATGCTCGAAAAGAATTAAATGTTAATTATCACTTTGACCATGCTTTTTATAATGGTCGTTATTATATGTATTTTGGTGTAGCTCCGGTGTTTTTAACGTTTATTCCTTATAAATTAATTACTGGAATGAGTTTAAATACTTATCATGCTACGCAAATATATGTTGGAGCTTTTATTGTTGGTATTTTTGCCCTTTTTTATTTAATTAGAAAAGTTACGAAGTCAAATATTTCTTTAAAATTATATATTTTATCTTCGATTGTATTTTCAGTTGCTAGTGTATGGTATTGTGTTGGGGCACCAGCGTTATATTGTACGGCGATATCTTCTGGTTTGGGTATGGCAATATGGAGTATTTATTTTTTTATGAAAGCGGTATATGATGAGCCTTCGGAGAATAAATCTATTTTATATGCTTTTTTTGGTAGTCTTTTTGGGGCTTTAACTTTTGCCTGTCGACCACCGATTGGCCTTATAAATATAGTTGTAATTCCCCTTTTAATTAAATATTTAAAAGAAAGAAAAATTACTAAAAATTTGCTTTTGAAATTGTTTTTAGCAGCTCTTCCTTACTTTATAATTGGGGCATTATTAATGATTTATAATTATGTAAGATTTGATAATCCTTTAGAGTTTGGTCAAACTTACCAGTTAACTATTGCTGATCAACATAATTATGGTAATTTTTTTACTAACTTTGATTTAAAAAAAACAATTTCTAATTTGAAATATTATTTCTTTAAGTTACCTAGACATAGTAATATTTTCCCTTTTATTAATTATTCAGGAATATTTTTTAATTATATAATTTTATTAATTCCATATGCAGTTTTAATATTTACCGAATTTAGAAAGAACCTTAAAGATAAAAAGATGTATAGTTTATATTTAGTTCTTTTAATCTTACCTTTAATAATAATGATAGTAGAAGCTATATATTCGCCAATTCCTCTTGAAAGATATCGCACAGATGTATATTATTTGATGTTCATTTCTTTATATATGGCTATTTTGACTATTAAAGATTTAAGTAATCAAAAGTTTATTAATATTTATTTAATTATTTTAATATTAATTACTTTTATAAAAACTATTTTATTATTTTTAGTTCCTTGTGACGGTAATTTAACTAGTTATTATTCTGATGAGTTCCAAATATTTTTAAATAATTTATTTGGGTAGATTAATATTACTTTTATAATTGTAATAAGAAATTAATGCATATTTCTTATTATTTTTTTTTATGTTATACTTTTATAGAAGTAATAAGATAGATTAACAAATAAAGAAGGGAAGATAAAAATATGAAAAAAATAATATTATGTTTATTAGCAATGTTAACCTTAACTGGCTGTGGTAAAAACTCTAATGAGCTTGTGATGGTAACTGAAGCTGGTTTTTCGCCATATGAATATTACGAAAATGGTGAAATAGTTGGAGTAGATATTGATATTGCCAAAGAGATTGCATCTTCGTTAGGCAAAAAATTAGTTATAAAAGATGTTGCTTTTGACTCAATAATTAATGAAGTTAAAACGGGAAAAGCTGATTTTGGGGCGGCCGGGATTAGTTATACTGAAGAAAGAGGAGAAAGTGTTGATTTTTCAAATGATTACGTTACAAGTAAAAATGTAGTGGTAGTAAAAAGCGATAGTAAATTAACTTTTAAAGATATAAATGGTAAAAGAATTGGAGTTCAACTTGGTAGTATAGGAGATACGTTTGCTACTAAAAATTATCCTAATTCCCAGATTGTTCGACAAAAGAAATATTTGGCTGCTACCCAGGATTTAAAGACAAATAAAGTTGATTTAATAATAATGGATGAGTTACCAGCTAAAGAGACTATTAAAGAAAATACGGATTTAAAGATATTAAATGGTTCTTTAACGAGTGATGATTATGGAATTATCGTCAAAAAAGGTAATAGTGAGCTTTTAAGTGCAATTAATGAGGTAATTAATCGTTTGAAATCAGAAGGTAAAATTGATGAGTTTATATTAAATCATACTACAAAGTAAGGAGTTTATATGAGTTTTTTAACAAAATTATTTGATAATATTTATAAAACTATTTTGGCAGATAATCGTTATGAATATATATTAGAAGGTCTTTTAAATACCATTGTTATTGCTTTTTTTGCGGTAATAATTGGCATAATTATTGGGGTTATTGTTGCTGTTATTAGAAACAATTACGAAGTAAATAAAAAATATAGTTTTTTAAATTCCTTAGTTAAATGCTATGTAACAATTATTAGGGGTACTCCGGTTATACTACAATTAATGATTATTTATTATGTAATTTTTAAATCAATAAATATTAATATTATTTTTGTAGGTATTTTAGCTTTTGGAATTAATTCAGGAGCATATGTTTCGGAAATAATTAGAGCTGGAATTAATTCAGTTGATATTGGTCAGATGGAAGCTGGTTTTGCTCTTGGATTAAAATATAATACAGTAATGAGGAAAATAATATTACCGCAAGCTTTAAAGAATATTTTACCAGCCTTAGGTAATGAATTTATTACGCTTTTAAAAGAAACATCAGTTGGTGCTTATATTGGCATTATTGAACTTACTAAAGCTTCGGATATTATTGCTTCAAGAACTTATGATTATTTCTTTCCTTTAATTTTGATTGCTTTAATTTATTTAGCAATGACTTATGGCTTATCAAAACTAGTTAATAAGATGGAAAGGAGCTTAAATAATGTTAGAGGTTAGTAATTTAAAGAAGAAGTATGGTCAATTAAATGTTTTAAAAGGAATTAGTTTTAAAGCCCAAAAGGGTGAAGTAATATCAATTATTGGACCATCTGGTTGTGGTAAAAGTACCCTTTTAAGATGTATTAATATGTTAGAAATTCCAACTAGTGGTAGTGTTCTTTTTGCTAATCAAGATATAACTAAAAAAGGAGTAAATTTATCTAAAGTAAGACAAAAAATAGGGATGGTATTTCAGCAGTTTAATCTTTTTATGCATTTAACAGTATTAGAAAATATCATTTTAGCTCCCGTTAGTTTAGGACTAATGACAAGAGATGAAGCAATAAAAGAAGCTGAAAATTTGTTAAAAGATATTAATTTGCTAGATAAAAAAGATAATTATCCAAATGAGTTATCTGGTGGTCAAAAACAGAGAGTTGCCATAGTGAGAACTCTTATTATGAAGCCGGAGATACTATTATTTGATGAACCGACAAGTGCTTTAGATCCCGAGATGGTTAGTGAAGTATTAGATTTAATAAAGTCTTTAATTAATGAGAATATTATAATTATTATAGTTTCTCATGAGATGAATTTTATTAAAAACTGCGCTACGAGGGTGCTATTTTTAGAGGAAGGATTAATAAAATATGATGCCTCCCCTAAAGAAGTTTTTAGTAATTGCCAAAATGATAGATTAAAAGAGTTTTTAGATAAAAGTAGTTATTTGGGATTGTAAAATTATTTGATTTTGATAAAAAAATACTAGTGCTTTATGGTTTCTAGTATTTTTTTATTAATCATTATTTGAATTTAATTCAAGGTTTGTCTTTTCTGCTTCTACAACATTAATTAATTTTTGGTTTGCAGGCATATACAGTTTATATTCTCCGGAAAAGATAGTTTTATTATCTTTAGGTAATGTGTATTTTACAATAGTTTCATTTTTATTTGTAGAAAGTAAAATGCCAATAGTTTGATTTTCGTCCTCTTATTTAATCTCTCTGTCATAGTAATTTACATACGTTTGCATTTGAATTATATCTTGATGAGATACTTTTCCTATTTTTAAATCGATAATTACAAAACATCTTAAAAGTCTATTATAAAATACTAAGTCAGGGTAAAAATGGTCATCTCCTAAAGTTAATCTTAATTGATTTCCAATAAAACTAAATCCTTTTCCAAATTTACCGGTTAATTTTTGGGATAATTTTTCAAGGACGTTATCATCATAACTAGCTCTTTCTTCACCATGTTGGTTCTCCATAATTATTTTTCCTATGTTCCAATATAAATGAAGCATTTCCGTATTAACAGCTTGATATACTTTATTTTGGCTATTAATAATTAATTCTTTGATATTATCAAATATATTGTTAATTTTACTATCATTTTTTATTAATTCATTATTCATTAAGTTCCTTCTATGCTCGTTTTTGTTTAATAATTATATGGTAAATGAGGAAATAGTTCTATATGTTTTATACTAATTGTTGATAACTCGTTATACTTTTAGGATAAAATGGTTTATGTAAGGTATCAATTTTTCTTTATTTTAAAAAATATTATAAATGAAACAAAATAATTAAATTTGTTTTTTAAATATTTATGGTATAATACGCGTAATTTATGTGTTTTATCTTGCTATTAAAACATTATAAATTATAGAAAGTGGAGGATTTATAATGACCTTAGCTAGCTGTAATGAAGAAAATATCAAATTAATAAATAATTTTATAGTATATATGAAAGAAATGTATGGGATAGATTATTTGAATGATCCAAGGTACATAGGAATGATGTATTATGGTAGTAGATTAACAGGTAATTATAATAAAACATCTGATTTAGATTTATGTATTATATGTGATTCTGCATCTAAAGAAGAATATAAGGGCGTTGTTAATGTTAATGGAATTGATGTAGAATATATTGAAAAAACTGAAGCATCAATTTATTCATCTATTGATGGTGATTATAAAAAGAGAAATTCTTTTCCTAAAGCCGCTTACGCTCGTGCATATATAGTCTTTGAAAGAAATAATTGTATTACTAGTATGAAAGAATATGTTAATCGATTATTTGAAAGTGATTTCGCGCCTCCATTAGTTGGGGATATACTTGATGATTTAGTTGTAATAGACAGCAGAGTTTCTGATTTAAAAATACTAAATGAGTTAAATGATCCATCATTTGATTTAATGTATTATATCTTATTAGACAGAATCAAAACTTCTTATCATAAAATGAAAAATCTTCCTAGAATAGAAATATATAAAGCGGTAAGAGCTTATAGAGACTCAAATTACAAAGAAAAGGCACTAGGGATAGATGTGCCTATCGATGAACAATATATATATTTATTTTTACAATGTTTAAATTCAAGTGGCTTATCGAATGATGAAAAATTAAGCAGATTAGATAATTTAGTTAAATATATTAAAACCAATTTTGTATTATATGGTGATAATTTTGAATTTGAAATATATAAACGTCTTCCTTTTCATCAATCAAGACCTGTTATTTTAAATGATATGAGCGATAGCGAAAGAAAAGATTTAGATGAAAAAAGTAAGGATTGTATAGAAAAATTTATTAAAAACAAAAAATTACAAGAAATGAAAGAATATGTTGGTATATTTGTATATCAAAATAATTTAGGTAATGCTTCTGAAATCGAGATTATTGTTTTATTAGATTCTTCTGATGAAAAAATGCGTAAGGGTGTTTGTACCATTGATGGAATAACTGTTAAGTATGTTATGGTACATGATAAAGATGCGATAGATAAATCTTGCGAAGATAATCGTCCGTGTCCTTATAATTTAAATCAACAGGGCTTTTTAATTCCAAATAATATTGCGTATTCAATAGTTGCAGACGAAAATAATATGGATAAAATGGCGGACTTTGTATCTAGATTATTTGAACAAAATTTTAAAAGAAAAGACTTTAGTAAATATACAAGCGAAATGATAGTAATTGATAATAGAATGAAAAGATTAGAAAGTTTTATTGATGTTGACGATTGTAATTTTTTTGATATGTATTACTATATTATCTTAGCTAAAATGATTAATGCGTATAGGAACAAGATAGGCAGTTGCTATATCGATCCAAGTGATGAGTTAAACAGAATATTTATTGATTACTATAATGCTTCACTTCAATGTAGAGATAATAAGCAAAGAAGATTTGTTTTATTGAGTAATATATATAGATTTTTAAAAGGAGATATGGAAATTTCTGTTGTAGAAAGAATTGATATTACACCAAAAAGCAGAGAAATTTCTAAAAGCCAATAACTTATAAAAATATAAATAATGATTGATAATTAAAGAAATAAATTATTTTTAAAACTAAAATGTCATTTTAGTTAGAGTATAGACAACCCTCTAGATTTTTTTAGGGGTTTTTTTATTTATAAAGTATAAAAATAAAAATGTATAACTTTTTTGATTAGTTTTGAAAAAACTATTAATTATTATAAATGAAACAAAATAATTAAATTTGTATAATTAAAAAAATTGAAAATTTATAATTTTATGATATGATTATATTAATAGTAGAATAATAAGGAGGAAAAAATGAATGCAATTAATGTAAAGAGTGAAATTGGTCCATTAAAAAAAGTTTTATTACACAGACCTGGGAATGAATTATTAAATTTAACACCAGATACTTTAAGTAGATTACTTTTTGATGATATACCATTTTTGCCTGATGCTCAAAAGGAGCATGATGAGTTTGTTCAGATATTAAGGGATAATGGAGTAGAAGTTGTTTTCTTAGAAGATTTAGTAGCCGAGGTGTTAGAGGAAAGTGACGAAGTTGAAGATAGATTTATTCGTCAGTTTATATATGAGGCAGGTATTAGAACACCAAAATATAAGAATTTAGTTTATGAGTATTTAAAAAGCTTTGTTAATAAAAAAGAGTTAGTTTTAAAGACAATGTCGGGAATTAAAATAGGTGAGATTAGTAAGGTTAAAAGAGATTATGAAAAGTCTTTAGTCGATTATGTTACAGAAGAGTCAGAGTTTTTAGCTGATCCAATTCCTAATTTGTATTTTACAAGAGATCCTTTTGCGAGTGCTGGTAATGGAGTTATTTTAAATAAGATGTATTCCGTTACTAGAGGAAGAGAAACTATTTATGCTGAATATGTTTTTAATTATCATAAGGATTTTGCTGGTAATGTAAAGAAATATTATGATCGTTATTTACCTTATCATATTGAAGGTGGAGATGTACTAAATATTAGTAATCATGTTATTGCCGTAGGTATTTCTCAGCGTACCGAAGCTGGGGCAATAGATGAACTTGCTAAAAATTTATTTAGAGATCCTGAATGTGAAATTGATACGATTTTAGCATTTAAAATTCCGGAGTCTAGAGCGTTTATGCATTTAGATACAGTATTTACGCAAATTGATTATGATAAATTTACTTTTCATCCTGGAATATTAGACACTTTGGAAGTTTATGAAATAACTGAAGGTGATATTGAAGAAAGTGATGAAGATTTAAATGTTGTAAAATTAGAGGGCAGTTTGGAAGAAATATTAGAAAAGTATCTTCAAAGAAAAATTGAATTAATCCCATGTGCTGGTGGAGAGAAAACGTCTGCGGAAAGAGAACAATGGAATGATGGTACAAATACATTATGTATTGCGCCTGGCGTTGTTGTTGTTTATGATAGAAATAATATTACCAACAATATTTTAAGAGAACATGGTATTAAAGTGTTAGAAATGAGCAGTGCTGAACTTTCACGTGGTCGTGGAGGTCCAAGATGTATGAGTATGCCATTAATTAGAGAGGATTTGGATAGATGAACTTTAAAGGGAGAAGTTTTTTAACGTTACTTGATTATACGCCTGAGGAAATAAGATATTTACTTGATTTATCAAAGGATATGAAAAATAAAAAGCATAATGGAATTGATCATAAGTGTTTAGTTGGTAAAAATATTGTTTTACTTTTTGAAAAAACTTCAACAAGAACTAGATGTGCTTTTGAAGTAGCTGGACGTGATTTAGGAATAGGCGTAACTTATTTAGATCCGGGTAGTTCTCAAATGGGGAAAAAGGAAAGTATCGCCGATACTGCAAAGGTACTTGGACGTATGTATGATGGTATTGAATATCGAGGTTATGATCAAAAAATTGTTGAGGAACTTGCTAATAATGCTGGAGTTCCAGTATGGAATGGACTTACAACTGAATTTCATCCAACTCAAATGTTAGCAGATGTTCTTACTATCGAAGAAAATTTTGGCTATTTAAAGGGAATTAAGTTAGTTTTTATGGGAGATGCTCATAATAACGTGGCCAATTCTTTAATGGTTGTTTGTGCTAAGTTGGGAATGCATTTTGTAGCTTGTGCGCCAAAAAGTTTATGGCCAAGTGAAGATTTAATTAATACTTGTCAAAAAGTAGCTCTAGAAACTGGCGCAGTATTAGAATTTACTGATGACGTAATATTAGGTACTAAAGATGCCGATGTTATTTATACTGATGTTTGGGTATCTATGGGTGAAAAAGAGGAGGTATGGGAAGAAAGAATAAGACTTTTAAAACCATATCAAGTTAATAATGAGGTTATGAATAATGCTAAAAATAATGCTATATTCTTACATTGTTTACCATCATTTCATGATTTAAATACTACAATTGGCCAAGAAATATTTACGAAATATGGTTTAAAAGAAATGGAAGTTACTGATGAAGTTTTTCAATCGGATAAGTCTAAAGTTTTTGATGAAGCTGAAAATAGAATGCATACAATAAAAGCCGTTATTTATGCAACAATGAGGTAGTATGAGTAAAATAGTTATAGCTTTAGGAGGTAATGCATTAGGTAAAAATCCTGAAGAACAGTTAAAGCTTCTAAATGGTGTAGCAAAAATTATTGTAGATTTAATAAGTAATGGTGAAAAAATAGTATTAACCCATGGTAATGGTCCTCAAGTTGGACAGATTGTATTAGCTATGGATTACGCGGCAAATGGCGAAGCCAAAACACCTATAATGCCATTTGCAGAGTGCGGTAGTATGAGTCAAGGTTATATTGGATATCAAATGCAGCAAGCTATTTATAATGAATTAAATGAAAGAAAAATAGCTAAAAGCGTGGTATCTTTAATAACACAAGTTCAAGTATCGAAAGAAGATGAAGCTTTTTCAAATCCAACAAAGCCAATTGGAATGTTTTACAGCCAAGAAGAAGCTAAAAAAATTGAAAATGAAAAAGGCTATCATTTTATGGAGGATGCTGGACGAGGTTTTAGAAGAGTAGTACCATCTCCTAAACCCGAAAAAATTATTGAAGGAGATATAATTAGTAGATTAGTTCAAGATGATTTCATTGTTATTGCTTCAGGTGGTGGGGGAATACCGGTAATTAATAATAATAATAAATTACAGGGTATTGATGCAGTAATAGATAAAGATAAGTCAGCTTCGCTTCTTGCTAAAAGTATTGAAGCAGATATTTTATTAATTCTAACTACGGTAAAAAATGTTTGTATTAATTATAATAGTGATAATGAAATGAAACTAAAGTCTTTAACGATCGAAGATGCTCAAAAGTTTATCTTAGAAGGTCAATTTGCTAAAGGAAGTATGCTTCCTAAAATAGAAGCGTGTATTGACTTTGTTAAGGATGATGATAATAAATTGGCAATTATAACTTCTCTAGAAAAAGCAAGTGATGCTTTAAAATTTAAAAGTGGTACAGTCATAAGGAGGAAATGAAATGGCTAAAAAGAAGAAAAAGACAATGTTATCAGCGTATTCAATAATTATGATATTGATTATAGGTCTTGCAATTTTGTCTCATCTATTACCTGATGCTATCTTTAATGGAGAAGAAATAGTTAATGGTAGTGGTACTGTTGGGGCAAAACTTTCACAAGTTCTAATGGCACCAATATTAGGTTTTGAAAATGCGATTGATGTTGCAATATTTGTTATGGTTTTAGGTGGGTTTTTAAAGGTTATTGATAAGACAAAAGCTTTAGAAACGGGAATTAAAGTTTTAGTCCAAAAATTAAAGGGTAAGGAACTTTGGTTAATTCCGATTTTAATGTTTATCTTTTCAATTTGTGGCACAACATATGGTATGCTTGAAGAAACTGTTGGTTTTTATGTTTTGCTAGCAGCAACTATGTTTGCAGCTGGAATGGATCCTTTAGTTGGAGCTGCAACTATTCTTTTAGGAGCAGGTTCTGGAGTACTTGGTTCAACTATTAATCCATTTGCGACTGGAGTGGCTTTAAGTGCATTACCTGATGGCGTAGCAGCTAATCAAGGATTGGTAATCTTTATTGCCGTAATTCTATGGTTAGCAACATATTTAATTTCAACTGCGTTTGTTTTAAGTTATGCTAGTAAAGTAAAAAAAGATAAAGGTTCTACCTTCTTATCTTTAAGAGAACAAGCGGCGGCGGAGAAAGCATTTGGTAAGTTTGCGGAACAACATAAAGAAAAAGCAGAACTTACTAATAAGCAAAAAATTACTTTAGTATTATTTGCTCTTACTTTTGTAATAATGATTATTGGCTTTATTCCTTGGGGAGAGTTTGATATTACATTCTTTGATGGATTTACAGGTTGGCTTACTGGTTCATCACTTGGTAATTGGTGGTTCTATGAAGCTGCTCTTTGGTTCTTAATTATGTCTATAATAATTGCCATTGTAAATAAATTTGGCGAAGGTGGATTTGTTGATACGTTTGTTGATGGCGCTACTGATATGATTGGTGTTATCTTAGTAATTGCAGTGGCTAGAGGAGCAAGTGTCCTTATGAGTCAAACTTATTTAGATAACTATATTATTTATAATGCGACTGACTTTTTAGCAAAATTACCAGAATTAGTATTTGTTCCACTTAATTATATTCTTCATATTGTTTTGTCAATATTAGTTCCATCTTCATCAGGACTTGCAACATTATCAACTCCAATTATTACTCCTGTTGCAGCTGGATTAGGTTATAATACTGAAGTAACAATAATGACATTAGTTTCAGCAAATGGTTTAGTAAATTTAATTACACCAACTTGTGGAGCTATAATGGGTGGTTTAGCACTTGCTAAAGTTGATTATTCAACTTGGTTTAAATGGGCATTTAAAGTTGTAGCAACTATTGCAGTGGCAAATATTATAATTTTAATGTTATTTTCTCTATTTTAATAAAGCACTATTCGGTGCTTTTTTCGTGTTTTAAATTTAATAAAATGGTTTAAAATTTGCTAATAAAATTGTCGTTTTTTTAAAATATTAAAAAGAACACACGTTCGCTTGCAGGGAAGGGGTTTTATATGCTATTATTAGTAGGAAAGTAGGTGATTTGTATGCGTGATGTAAAAAGAAAAACTATGATATTATTAACTGTATTTGGTATGTTTTTTAGCGTTCTTGGGATGTCATATGCTTATTTTAAAGCTAAAGTGGCTGGTGCTGAGAGTACTAGTACAGTATATGGAGTAGCGGCTAATCTAACTATAGAATTTAGAGAGGGTACAAATCAAATAACGGCAACTGATATATTTCCTGGGTGGTATGATACGAAAACATTTAAAGTTATAAATAATAGTAATACCCAAGGTGAGTATGTTCTTTATCTTTTTGATGTAACAAATGAATTTAAGAGTGAAAGTATTTCTTTTGAGGTAACTAGTACAAATAGTGGAGCAACTGTGGAAAAGATGAATTTGCCCACAACTGATAAAGTATTAAATCCAAGAGTTATTATTTCGGGAAATACTATTCAAGAATATACAGTGAAGGTTTATTATAATAATTTAGAGACTAGTCAAGAAGAGGATTTAGGTAAAAAATTCTCATTTAAAATAGGAATAGTTGAGACAAATAACTTAAAATTAACTGTTAATTTGAATGGTGGACAAAGTACTCAGGTTTTTAATGAAGTTTATAAAAAGGAAGCTTTTGTAGTTTTAAATGATCCAACAAGGACTAATTATTCTTTTGATGGTTGGGTTGTTACGAGTGGTGATGGCAACATTTTAAATAATTTAATTGTTAATGGTTCTTTTGAAAATGGTATGACTAATTGGACACAAAGAGCAGATGTTTCTTCGGCTGAAATAGTTAATACTGGTGGAATTAGCAATAGTAAGTATGTAAAAATTGTTCCTAAGGAAAATACTAGTAATGCAGGACATTCATGGGCATATTTATCTAGTAATGATATGATTATTCCAAGTGGACATAAGGTTTATTCATCAGCTTATTATCGTAAGTCAGGTGGTGGCGGTAGTAACTTGCATATTTATGATCTTAATAATAGTGTTGATATTTTATCGAATGGAGAATTTTCTGATGATAAAACAGAGTGGACAAAAGTAAGTTTGTATGGTAACAATACGGTTTCAACCGCGACTAATACTTTGATATATGGGGCGTATAATACGTATTCATCTGGAATGTATACTGAGTGGGACAATGTTTTAACTGTTGATTTAACTGAAAACTTTGGTACGGGAAATGAACCAACAAAAGAGTGGTGTGATGAAAATATTGAATACTTTAAAACGGCAATAAAATTAAAACAAAGAAATACGACAATTGCGGCGACGTGGAAGAAAACAGAGCCGGCGGTTATAAACTCTTTTAGTGTTTCTTCAAAAAATACTAGTTATAATGCTCAGAATGTTAATGTTCAAATGAGTATAACTGATGTGTATGGTGGAGAATTAAGTGTTTGTTTAAGTGGCACTAATAATATAACATCATGTAATTCTTGGGGTAAAATTGATTTAAGTGCTAATGAAACGAAAACTTATAGTACGGAAGTTGATTTAGCGAATTTAAATTCTGCAAATACAACTGGTTCTGGTAATAATATAACAATTTATGCTTTTGTTAAAAATGCGGCATTTGATGATGATAGTTCGATATATGCAACATCTAATACAACTTATAAATTATATAAATATTGTGATACAATGAGTAATTCGGGAACTGGTGCTTGGGGCTCATGTTCTAAGGCATGTGGTACAGGTACTCAAACAAGAACAGTAAATAGAGTAGATAGTTATTTTACAAGTGTTAGTTGTCCAAGTACTTCTGAAAGTCAAAATTGTAATACAATGGATTGTTGTTCAAGTACTACAACAAATTATGGTAGTTATGGTTCATGTTCAGCATCATGTGGTGGTGGTACTCAGTCTAGAACAATAACTGTAACATCAAATTATGATGGTAGTGTATGTAGTACTAGAAGTGAGAGCCAAAGTTGTAATACTCAGGCTTGTTGTACTAATGTAACAAGATGGCGTTGTTCTGTTGGAACTGTAGTTGATCCTCCATTTATAGGTGGTAACTGTTATGCAGTAAATCCTTGTTATTGTACTTGGAATGGATATTATTATAATGCTTCTTCTGGATATGTTGAATTTTATACAGAATGTGTGTAGTCTATAGTTAATATGATTTTCTAAATCTAGGGTGAAGTAGAGAAATAAATAAAATACTGTGTGAAGAGAGATGAAATTATTCTCTCTTTTTAATTGTAATAGATTTTACGAGTTCTGGGTATTTTGAAGAATTTAATATAAATATAAGAAAGAGAAATATTTCAAATAAATTTAAAATGTAGATTAGAAAAGATTTATTAAATTATAATTTATCTTTTAAATATATTGTTAAAAAATAGGGTGTCAATTATTATATAGGGAATTAAGTGGTTGTGGTTATATCTGGAAGATTAGAATATGTAATTAATTATGGATGCGTAATTAATATTCCTAAAGTAAATTTTTGATTAACCCAGTGGTTAATATCATAGAACTTTTTGATAGCAAAAATTAACTTGACATGGGGGGCATTTATATAATTAGATAGAAAGTAAAGGAGAAAAGAAGTATGGAAAACAATAAAAAGAGTATAATACTTGCAATAGTTTTATTACTAGTAGTAGTTATTGCGGGTGTATCTTACGCTTACTTTAGTGCCATTATAACGGGAAGTGAAAGTTCATCAACTATTTATATGGATGCTG
>CAZPSA010000011.1:0-26688 GCA_964589375.1 uncultured Clostridium sp. | reverse complement strand
AGTCTAATAAATTAAATAAATTTTTATAAACCTGCATTTAGTTTAAAAATTTGCGCTTTTTACGAGCAAAAAAATAATAATAAAAGAATTATATTAATATATATATCAAATTATAAAGCAAAATTGATCAAAAAAAATATTCCTAATTAAAAAGAGTATCATTTAAAAACAATACTCTTCAAACTACCAAGTTAAAAATCATTACTTATTACTTATTCTTACTTTTACTGTTTCGGTTTTTGGAACTGCAGATACCCTTACATCATTAACTGACACTTTTACTTTAACATCATATGTTCCTGGTGTTTTACCACTTAAATCAATAACAGCTTTTATATCTGATGCAGTAAGCTCATCAATAACGCTAGAAACACCTTTTACTATAACAGTTATAGACTGGTCATCAACTGAATTAGCACTAACATTATAACCATTTCCTAAGTTTTCTTTTTCAACTATAACCCCAGATATTTCTCGGCTAGTTTCCTTCTCTAATTTAACTTCTACCTTTGTACTTGTTTCACTAAAATATCTTACTCCAGATGGCTTAATAAGTGAAACATTATAAGTCTTATCCGTACTTAAACCATTAATATTAATTTTAGCTTCAATATAAGATAATGATTTAATTACTTCTTCATCACCATAAACTCCAACTTTAGTAATACTACTACTTACACTTGATAAAGCATACCCTGGAGTTAATGTACCTTCTGTAACAACCTTAACTGGTAATTCATCATAATATGATTCTACAGTAACAGATGCACTAATCTTTCCTGGAACTATTTCTACATTAGTTAATTTATTACCATCATTATCGTACGCTACTAAAATAATAGAATCTACTGTAAATGTTCCTTTTTCCGTTAAATTAGCCGCTTTTAAATCAACTAGGGCCTTAACAGTTGCAATTTTATTTAATGTTTCTTCACTCCCCTTAACAATTACTTCACTACGATCTAATTCAACATTTTTAATATTTAACTTTTTATCTAATTTATCTTCATTTAATAAATCATAATCAAGCGTTTTAATGCTACTAACTTTTTCACTTATTTTAACCGTAACTATGCTTGGATCTAATTTATAATTTACTGATTTAATATTATGATTATATTTTAATTTTACTTTGTAAGTTCCAACAGTTTTATCACTTAAATCAAGTACTACTTCATGTTTGCCTAAACTTTTAGCTAAATATAAATAGCTTTTACGACCAATTAAGGTTATATCTACCGTTTTAGGAACCCCTTCTATTACATATGCTTCTTCATTATATATAACATTTACTACTTGATCAGATAGTATCTCTGCTTCATCACTTACCAAAGATATAGATTTAGTATCAATTAAGACAAAAATAGCAATTGCACAAAATAACGAAATATAGATTAAAACATTAGGGCGATTTAAAATCTTTTCTATTCTTCCACTATTAGCTCTTATAACTTCATTAATTCGATAAATCATTCTACTTATTGGAATTACAATAAATTTATCTATAATTTTATAAATAAATTTAAATAAGTTTATTAAAGGCTTAAATATTTTACTCATCTATTTCACCTTCTTCAATATCATCAGCATCATAGAATACCTCTACTTTAGGCTTTAATTCATCTAAAAGCATTAATTTAAATTCTTCTAAAGTTAAGTTATAATTTAAAGTTCCAGAAACAGCTATACTTATTCTTCCAGTTTCTTCTGATACAATAAGGGCAATAGCATCACTTTCTTCCGCAACTCCTAAAGCAGCACGATGTCTTGTACCTAATTTTTTATTTAAATTTGGATTCATACTAGTCTTAAATACCGCCCCAGCACAAGTTAAACGATCACCTTGAATTATTACTCCTCCATCATGAAGCGGATTGTTTGGATAAAATATTGATTCTAAAAGAGGAGCTGTAATATCAGAATAAATCTTATTAGCTGGTTCAATGTATTCTTGTAAAGAAACATTTCTTTCTATGACAATAAGAGCTCCTATGCGATTTCGTTTTAAAAACTCTACCGCACTAGTTATTTCAAATACAACCTTTTCTCTTTCATCAACCGTTAAAGATTTATGCCTTCCTAAAAGTTGACTGCGTCCTATACTTTCTAAAATTGTTCTAATTTCAGGTTGAAATATAATAATTAATGCGATTGGTCCCCAAGAAATAACATATTCTAATATTAAACCAACTGTATATAAATTTAATAAATTACTAAGGATTTTAATTGCTATAATAATAGCAACACCTTTAAATATTAAAACAAGTTTAATGTTATTCTTTAAATTTTTTAACAAATAATAAAATAGTAGCCATACAATACTAATATCAATTATTTTGGTAATTATATCCCAGATTGACGATAATGTCATCTCATCACTTCCTTTAGTATTGCTATTATACCAAATTATAAAAAAAATTACTACCCTCCAATTTTATTATTGGCATTTCAAACTATTTTACTAAACATTTAAATTTTTATTTTATAACTAATAAAAAGCAAAAAACACCTAATATAGGTGATTTTAATTATTTATTATCTTCAACTTCCGGAATAGTAAATTCTTCTTCATTTTGAACTAAAGCTACATCTTCTTGAATATTATTTTCTTCTTCGGAAATAGCAGCATTGTCTTCCGGATTTATGGGTTCCATCATATTATTGCTTTCAAGATTTTCCTCATTTTCAATTACTACTTCTTCATGTTCGGTTAAAATCTCATCTTCCTTGTTTTTACGATTTTTTGTACTATCTACCGCAAAGCCAATTAAGGCAAATATTAAGAAAGCCGCAATTGAAATAATTAAAATATAATTATTAACAATAAAATCAGTCATAATCTCCTCCTTATTCTTATTATATTATCTTAACTAATAGTTAATTCCTGATTAACCGGTTGAATCTCTATAAATGTATTACCATCATTTAAGGTTATTTCAGTTCCATCTAGATATGTATATTTAGTCTGGGCACTACGACTTTGTTTTTCCCATTTTATTGGAGCAGCGTAACCATTAGTAATATAATATCCTTCACCACTACCTATATTATCAAAATTTTGACGTCCCTTATCATCACCACTTATAGATGTGTTTTTAACACTATAAACAATTATATTCTTAAAAGTATATTGCTTTTTCGTTACATCATCTGTATGTTCTTTGCCATTAACAAATCTTTTATATACCTTATTTTCCGCATCATATTCATATTTATTTTTTACACTTCCAGAATATTTTATTGTTACGCTAGTTGCTAACTTATTATTTTCTATTTCATTTAAATAAATATCATCCGCACTATAATTAAATAATAAATCTTTATTTGTATCACGATCATAATTTAATTTTTGGGCAGCTTTATTAAGCATTTCCATAGTAGTAAATCCAGTATGTTCAGTCGCAACATTCAAACTCTTATCTCGATAAAAATATTTTCCTTCATATGATAAACCATTAATATTATTGACACCTAATGTTTTAATATCACTCTGAGCTTGAGGGCTCCAACCCCAATGAACATATATAGCATCATTTTCTAAAGCATAATCTAAAAAATAATGTCTTGAGCTTCTTACTGAGCCTATCTTTTCAGTAGTTTGATCTTTAAATAAAGCCATATATCTTGTCATTCCACCCTCAACTATAAATTCATATATAAGATAAGCATCTTGTAATCCTGCATGGTGAGCTCTAGCAGTTGGATGATTATTAATCATTACCGCAAATGGTCTAGATTTGCTATCTAATGATACAATATTTATTTTCTTTGTTGTTGTCTTTTCATTTTCTTTATTTAAATCACTGCCACTACCCTTTTTATCCGTCTTTAAAAATATTAATAAACCAATGATAAGTAACAATATTACTGCCACAATCGCTATTAACATTATCTTCTTTTTCTTCATTATAATAACCTCTCTAACATTATAATATCACAATTATTTTTTATTTAAAATAATTATTAGGAGAAAAAACAATATTTACATAATACTATTTGTAATAAATTATTTATTTTGCTATACTATTTCTAGGTGATTTTGATGGAAAATTTTAAAAAATTTTGGAACAACTTAATGAGTAATCCAATCGCAAAAAAAGCAACCTGCATTTTAGGAATATTTATATTGTTAATAATATTTGTCTTAATAATTGCAAGTTGTAGTGCAAAGAAAACATATACTTATAAAGAATTAGAAAATAAAATGGTCGAACTGGCTAAGAAAAAATATAATAAAGACGCTTTACCTAAAAAGGGAGCTTCAACAACAATTAAACTTCAACAGTTTGTAGATGATGGTTCGCTTAAAAACATCTCAGATATTGTAGAAAATAATTCTGTTTGTTCTGGGTATGTTACAATTGTTAATAATAATGATAATTACTTATATTTGCCTTATTTAAATTGTGCAAATGATTATAAAACAACAACTCTTTATGAAACTTTAACAGAGAATGTTACTACTAAAGGAAATGGTTTATATAAAGTTGGAAATGAATATATTTTTAAAGGTGAAATTGTTAATAACTACTTAGAATTAAACGGCATTAAGTTTAGAATAATAAAAGTTAATGAAGATGGTACTATTAAAGCTATAGATACCACTAAAAGAAATAATGTAGTATGGGATGATCATTATAATATTGATAAAAATAGTAATACTGGATTAAACGATTATATATATAATGATATTAATAGCCGGATTAAGGATACTTTAGATGAATATTATAATAATGAAGAATATTATCCTAGTGATACTAAAAGTTATTTTAAAACTCAAAATTTATGTACTGGTAAAAGAAGCATAAATGAATTTAATAATGATGGTTCAATTGAATGTACCAATATCTTAGAAAATCAAGTATTCGGCCTTTTACAAGTTAGTGATTTCTACAATGCATCTTTAGATCAAAATTGTACATCAATGGATAGTCCGGCTTGTTCAAACTATAATTACTTTAGCACGATGAGTTCTACTTGGTCAATTACAGCTGATAAAGATACAACATTTAAAGCATATAAGATAACTAGTGAAGGCGTCTATTTATCAAAGACTTCTAGCACATCTCAAGCTAAAGTAACAGTTATCTTAGATAAAGACATTGTAATAAAATCAGGCGATGGTTCAATTGATAATCCTTATGTTGTAGGCTATTTAGAAAATAAATAGATGGTTAGTTAATAAAAGATGAAGAAAGCTTTATCTTTTTTTATTGCTGTTTATTTAACAAATAGCGATAAATATGAAACAAATCTTCCCATCAGGTAAATATAATGTTTTATATAAAAGGCCATAAAAAAACCTACAAAGTAAATTGTCTCACTTTATAGGCTATATTTAACTTAATTATTTGGTGTCCAATTAGCAATAAGTATGATATTATCATTTACTGGATTATTAAAATCATACAATTCATTATTTAAATACCAACCACTAAATGTATACCCCGTTTTTTCAGGATTAATTGGTGCTAGAGCTTTTTCTCCCTTATATACATATTGATTTTGAACATTGCTTCCACCAGCTACATTAAATATAACTGAGTATCCTTTTCTTCTAGTTGTTGTCGTCGTGGTTGTTGTTGGTTTTTTAGTTGTTACAACATCATCTTTCGTGTTTCCCTTTGAATTACTTGTTGGTTTTTTTGTCGTTGTAGTTGTTGTCGTCGTGGTTGTTTTATTTTCACATTTATTAAAGCAACCTAAGTATGAAAAAGTTGAATCCTTTTCTTTGCCACATTCTAAATTAATTTCTAATTCATAACCTGCACTAATTCTAAATACTTTTAAATAACTCTTAGTATTATCACAAGTTTTCCCATCTTTATCTTTTAAAGTTTCAATTTTTCCTTCTTTTATTAATTGTTCTAAAGTAATAACCTTTTCTTCGTCATCTGCTGGTAAATTATCTTCATTAAAATAATTACTACCAACTTCCCTTAATTTATTCAAGTTATTAGTAAATACTTTGCTTTTACTATTATCATTATCTTTATCAAAAGGTAATAACTTAATAACTAAAATAACCACTAAAATAATTAAAATAAACTTAAGAATAAATCCTATCCAATTAAATTTTCTTTTGCTTTCTTCATACATACATAATCCCCTGCCTTTTAATGTTTTTTATAATAGCATTATTAATAAAATAAGTCAAGAAAACAACTATAAAAAATTGATAGAAAAAACAGCTAGAAAAAGATACAATTATTAATAAAAATTACTTTTATAAATTCTAAATATTATAATACCTAAATACTAGCTTTTCGGAATTTTAGCAAATAAATAATTTACCATCTTATTTAATTTATCAAAAACATAAATACTACAAAATCCAAAAACAATATATAATATTATAGTATTAAAGTTTATTTGTGATAAATCAAAGAAATCATAACAGAAAAATATTATATAATTAAATAATAAGATTAAAAACGTTAATAGTATTGATCTTACTAGATTAAATGGCTTACATAATTTAAAGAGAAATATAAAACCAGTTGTACCTGTCATTATAACAATTAAAGTTGAAGTTAAATCAGGATCTAAATTAAATTGCCGTTTAAATAAAACAATCATTACAACATTGAATACAACAGTTAATGCTGGTGGTATACTTTTACTTATAACTTTAAGCATAAAATTGCCCTTTACTATTTCATGGTTTGGTTCAAGTGCTAAAACAAAAGACGGAATACTAATTGTACAAGCTGTAATTAAACTTAAGTGAATAGGCATATAAAAATACTCACTTTTCATAAAGATACAAATAATTACTAATATCGTAGTAAAGATAGTTTTTATTAATAGTAAAGATGCTGATCTTTCTAAATTATTTATTGTTCTTCTTCCCTCGGCAACAATATGAGGAATAGAAGCAAAATTATCATCTAATAAAACCAATTGACTAACATTTTTAGCCGCATCACTTCCACTAGCAACTGATATACTACAGTCTGCTTCTTTTAACGCTAAAACATCATTTACACCATCACCCATCATAGCGACCGTATGTCCTTGTTTTTTTAACGCTTTAATAATTTGTTTCTTTTGTTCCGGTTGTACCCTTCCAAAAATATCATACTCATTTACAATTTCATCTATATTATCATCGGTAATTTTCCTAGCATCAATTGCTTTAGCATCCGTAAATCCTACTAGGCTCGCAATATTTTGAACAGTTAAGTGATTATCACCACTTATTATCTTTACTTTTACTTTTTGTTTAGAAAAATAATCTAAAGTACTTGCGGCTTCACTCCGAACTTTATCTTGAAGTAAAATAAACGCTAAAACATCTAAGTTTTCCATTTTATTATTTAATTCTTCACTATTTTTAGCAACTACTAAAACTCGATAATTAGAATAACTTGCTAATCTTTCTTGATATTTATCCCCTTCTTTTTTTAAGATTACTTCTGGAGCCCCTAGGTAGTAACAACCTTTTTCTTTAAAGGCTACTGCAGAATATTTTCTTTCAGAAGAAAATTCTTTTTTTGCCATAACTGGCCAAGTCACTTCTACATTAAACTTTTCACATAAAGCTTTTAAAGTAGCATTTTGACTATCAAATGCCCCACATATATTAGACATGGCTTCACTTAGTTCACGCTCTGAAGTATTTTCATAAATAATTTTGTTAACTTCCATTTTTCCTTCAGTAATAGTTCCGGTTTTATCTAAACATATTACATCTACTCTTGCTAAAGTTTCAATGCAGTATAATTGTTGAACCAACACATGATATTTTGATAATCTTATTACACTTACTGCCATTACGGAACTAGTCAGCAATAATAAACCTTCTGGAATCATTCCTATTAACGCCGCTACTGTGTTAAATATTGAAGATGTAAAATTATTAGTAACTGCCAACTGATTTATAAATAATAAAATACCAATCGGAACAATAATTACTGATAATATTTTTAAGATTTTTTCAAATGAATTCATTATTACTGAATTAGCTTTTTTATTATATTTAGCTTCAGCACTTATTTTAGAAATATAATTATCTTGCCCAATATGTATTACTTTAACATAACAACTACCACTAACTATAAAGCTACCAGATAAAATTGTATCTTTTTCTTTTTTAATAATCGGTTTTGCTTCTCCCGTAATAAAGGCTTCATTCACTTCAACATTACCATTTAATATTTCACAATCACAAGCTATTTGCTCGCCAATACTTACTTTTAATACATCATCTAAAACTATTTCATTTATTTCTATCTGTTTTTCTTTTCCATCGCGAATAACGGTAACTTTAGATGCAGCTAAAACTGATAACTTGTCAATAGTTTTTTTACTTATTATTTCTTGTATAGTAGCAATAATACTATTAACAATGATAACACCCATAAAGGTACAATTTTTAAGTGAATTAAATATTTCGCCACCAATTATACCTGCTATTATAATGGCACCACCTAAAACACAGTTGATAAAATTAAAATAAGTAAAAAAGTTATCTCTAAATATTTCTTTAATAGTTTTTGTTTTAGGTTCATCATTATAATTAATTAAATTACTACGTATCCTCTCACTTACTTCTTGTGAAGATAAGCCTTGTTTATAATCCTTATTGTATTTCATAATAATACTTATTAATAAATCTTAATTATTCCTTTCTTACTAATTATATCATGCGTAAAATAATATGAAACAATTAATTTTAACAAGATAAATTTTAACTATATAAATTTAAATTTTTGTCTAATTTAATAATTTTAAGACTTACTATAGATTTATATGCTTTTATCATTTTCTTATTTGAATAAATCTTTTGATTACATAATAAAAATCAAAGTTCTAGATAATGTACTCATATCGTTCGTCCTTGATTTTATTGGCTTTTTATATGACGGTTACCAAAAAGGGTTCACATCATTATCAAGCTTTTTATTAGAGTTAAAATTTTATTGAAACTTAGTTATATTATCATTTTTATTTAAGTAATCAGTTGCTGTCATAATCATATAAAGCGATATTGCAATTATTATTAAAGCAATTCCGCCCCCTGTTGCCATAATCATAATTTCAAAAAACTCAGTATTATTATTTCCAAACGTAGGAATTAAAATCATTTCTAAGGATATTAAAGAAACTAAACTAGTAACAACATTTAAAATCTTAGATGAAGATATTAAAGGACTTTTATATTTACGATACTTAATTAAACTATAGATAGATGTTATGATTAAATAAAAAGTATAGGTTGCAACGGTTATAGCTAAATAATTAGGATAAATAATTATTATTTTTTGATTAACAATAATTAAAATAATCATTGTTAAAATTACATTAACTAATAAAAGTATTATTCCTGTATTTCGATATTTAAAGTATTCTCCCCTTAAATCATCTGTAGATTTCAATTCTTCATTAATAATATTTGTTCTGATAATTATAAGCAATAAATAATAAATAGCAAAAGTAATAAACCAAATGGATTTATAATATATTCCCATAATTAATTTAAATAAGGCATAAATCACATTAAAGAATAATGACACAATTAAAGAAATTTTGTATCTTAATTTATGGTCATTACGATATCTTTTTAAATATTTGTTATTATCTATATAACGATTTATTTTATTTTTTATTATCCAATACATTTTAACGCAAATTATGATTAAAGAATATGTCATTATTAAGTATAATACATATGAAATTGGAGTTCCAAATCCATCATAAAAAATTAGATAGATTAATGAAACTATAATTATTATAAAGCAGGGAATAATAGTTTTATTAGAGTATTGGTTAGGATTTTTTAGAATATTTTTCATTAATTAGTATATTAAATAAGTACTTATATCCTTTTACTTATTTCCTTTTATATAAGAGTATATAGGATAGTTTAAAATACATATTATTAAACCAATAATTCCCGTTATTAGTCCGATAATCATGTCAGTTTTGGTAACACTCGTAACCATTATCTTACTCATTCCATATCCCATAATTAATGCGCCTACTACACCAATTGTCCAAGTTACTATCACTTCCCAATTAATATTTTTAGTAATTTTCTTTTTAGGATGAGCTTTTTTATGAACAAGAATAATACATAATAAAATAACTACACCTATCGTCCCTGTTATTATACCTTCTTTTAACATTTGCCATTCTTCAATTAGGCACATACACATACCTAAGGAAAATATTATTCCTCCAATTGTAGCTAATATTATTTCTTGTAACGCTTCTTTTTTCATTAGTTTTCTTTCTCCTTTTCATTAATTTCTTTTAGTCTTATTTTGGCTTCTTCAATAGTTTCATCATCATGAATTAGATATCTGCCGACAAATTCATCTTCAATTTTAGTATAGCTTTTGACAATATTTTCTTCGATTTTGTCGTAACTCACAACCATGCTGTTTTTAACTTTTTTATAACTCGAAAAAGCCAATTCAATCAGGTTTTGTTTCTTCTTATTAATATCTGCTTTATTCATAATATTCCTTTTATTTTGTGCTTTTTTCATATTTATATTATAATAAGACATATGTCTATTTTCAATCAACAATTTATCAACTATTGTCTAATTTAAAGGAGGAAAATAATGAAGCAAACAAAAAAGAGGGAAAACGCTAAAGAAAAAATTGAAAAAACATTCATTAATTTAATTCAGTTTAATAATGTTGATGAAATTAGTGTTACAAAATTAGTTAAAATTGCCAAGGTTAACCGTTCGACTTTTTACACATATTATTTAGATATATTTGATTTAGCGAATCAAATAAAAGAAAAAATGTTTAATAATCTTTTAAACTTATATAATGAAGAAGCAATAAAAAAAGCGCATTCATACGATTTTCTAAAACTATTTAAACACATTAAAAATAATCAGATATATTATAAAACAATGTTTAAATTAAATTTTGACTTTATGGAATACTGCAATAGTCCTTATAGTTTTGATGATGCTATTAAATATTTAGGTACAACAACCAACTTAGAATATCATATTGAGTTCTTTAAAGCGGGAGTATCAGCGATTATTAATAAGTGGCTGATGAATGGGTGTCAAGAAACACCAGAGGAAATGTTCGAAATTATTTTTAGAGAATACAAAGGAAAAAATATAATATTATAAAACTGTTACTTTTATTTAAAGTATAACAATTCCTAGATTTTTTTCTAAAATGTTTCTCTATTTATTCTTTTTTCGCTTACAATTATATTTAATTCAACTTAATGTAAAAAAAGAGCATTGAACTTTGTCAACGCTCGAAATAAAAAATAGCTAATTTGCTATTTTTTATTATATATTACAAATAACAATTATTTTTCTCTTTTACGTGGTTTAACATGTCACTGGCAAACTAGTAATTTTTAATAATTGTTATTTATAAACAATATTAATCTCTCCTTTCAAATTTAATTTTAAATTATGATTTACAAATAATGTAGTGAAACCTTTTCACAAACTACTGTCATGATAATTTAAAAATTAATTCTTGGTTCAATTTGAATATAGTTTTCAATGATATCTCCATAAATATCTACATGTTTTTTAAACATATCATTATCAATATTTATATTAAAAACGTTACAATACCAATCCATAATATTCCTTTCTAATTACCTAAATGGTAATACCCATGTCTACACCAGCAGTATGATCATATTTGCCTACAGCAGAACCATAAAACTCAAATACGCCGCCCCAGCCACCAAATACGCATGTAAACTTTTGACTAGTTTTTAGTGAAATTTTACTTGTCGCATGTTGATAGCTGCCAAATACTGTTCCACTACCAGTTACATAATAATGCTGAGTTACTGTTATAGTTGAATCACTTTCTGGTAATTTAAAAGATTCAGCCCAACCATTGTTGCTTGTTTTAAATCCATCACCATATAAAGTTCCACCTGAGTAATATAGTTTAGAAACTACGTCACTATCTAAAGTTAAATTAGATATTAATAATGAACCAATTAAATCATAACTTTTAACGTTAGGGTCGCCCTTCCAAGCATTGGTTAAAACCATTAAACAATCAGTAGCACCACAAGATTTTGATAATGTAATTGTTTTAGCATTGGTTTCATGATAATTTCCTCTTGCTAAAGACGATGTATTATTATCTGTTGATGTAACTTTTTGAACACTTTTAGTAAACATATTTCTTGTTAACAAATCATTATATTCTGACTGTGTTATATATGTTGGAAAACCTTCAAAAAACATTTCTTGTAAATAGTTATACTGACTTTCTGTCATACTTACACCATTACTATTTGTATAATAATTTATTTCATCTGCATTTACATGATTTAAAAATATTACACCTCCTAATAATAATGCTAGGTTTAACATTACTGTCTTTTTCAAATTCTACAACTCCTTTCTGAATTCACAATACAATTTTTGAACAAAAAAAGAAAGTGAAACGTATTCACATTCTAAATATATCTACTAATAACCTAGTAATTTACATATCTATTAAAATAATTTTCAATAAAATTTTGATATATCTTTTTTTCACTTTCTGATAAATTATTCGCATTTATGTGATATTCATCTATCACTCTTTTGCCTTTTTTCTTACGATATTCAATGATATTATCCATAAAATCATAATAATATCTTATTTCAATTCCATCTTTATTTTGAATAAATGTACAACTATTTAAATTAGTAAAACAAGTTATATTGATATTTTTATCATTATAATAATAAGTTAAATTTTTATTATCAAATGTAAATTTATTATTACTAGCTAACTTATTTTTGACAATTGTATATACTTCTTTTTCGCCAACATTAGAATAATTGTTATATATTAAATTATCATTTGAAAAATCTTTAGACACCCTCAAATCTATCACGCTTACTCTATCATCTAGATATACCCTTAAAAAGTAGTTATACTCATCTTTATTAAAATTACTATACTTAATATATTGCTTACCATTTCGATCGTCATATATCATTTCATCAGCATCACCATAATATATAACTTTTTCTTCTTTTCCATCTATTACAAATAGTTCTACTTTTTCTGGTTCAATTATTTCATTATTATTAGTATAAATATCGCCAATTCTTAAAATTATATCTTCCTTAGATATCATTATTACTCCATTTTTAGTATTCATTTCTTTATTTATTCCACTTATACTATAAACATGCATTGTATTGTAAGTTTCAAAAAAATAATAACCAAAAAAGCAGCCGATACTTATTAATAAACAGACTACTGATAATTTTAATATTTTATGTATTCTTTGTTTTTTTGCTAATATTGATAATGTAACTTTATCAATCATTTCTTCTTTAGCTTCTTTTGGAAAACGCTCACCTGCTAATATTTCATTTACACTAACATCATAAAATTCACTTAATAAAGTTAATGTCTCATTTAAAGGTATAGCTTTATTCCTTTCCCACTTACTAATTGAAGTTCTATCTACCATTATTATTGATGCCAGATCTTCTTGGGTCAGATGTTTTTCCTCTCTTAAGCTTTTTAAAAATGGCCCAATCATTTTTTCATTCATATATTCACATTCTTTCTGGCATCTTAATATGCTCACCATCTAATCTTACCAAATTATTTTATATATAACAAAGATAAAAAGTGCAAAATCTTCAGCATATGAAAAGAATTCAATTTTTTATATAATAAAAAAAGCAAATAATCATATCTGCTAATTCTTACTTACTAGTTTTCTTTTTATTTCCATAATATAAACTGTTTAAGATTTTTACTTTTATACCTTTTTCGTATTTAAAAGTTTTTCTTACATTTTTTGGTAATTCTTTTTTATAAACTCGCATATTTCCTCCTTAATAATGTACTTATTATAGCATAATTAAGGTGCTAATGGTTAACTTTTTGATTAGTCTTTAAGATTATTTCTTATTTAAAGAATAAAACTACAATATTAACTATGTGTCTTAAAAAAATTATCACCTATTGAAATATTTATTTTGTTTTTTTATAATAAACAAGGTCGAAAAGGTGATATGGATGGGATTATTAGATGTTAAGAAATATTTAAGTATATATAATAAGGATAAAGATATTATTATTTTAGATAAAAATAGTGCTACCGTAGAAGAAGCTGCTCAAGCTTTAAATATAGAACCAGGAATGGTGGCAAAATCATTAACCTTTATGGTAAAAGATAAAGTTATTATGATTGTTACTAAGGGAACAAGTAAAATTGATAATAGCAAATATAAACAATTTTTTAAAACTAAAGCAAAAATGTTAACATCAGAGGAAGTTGATAAGTATATTGGCCATAAAATCGGAGGGGTTTGCCCTTTTGCACTTAAAGATAATGTAATAGTTTATTTGGATATTTCCTTAAAAGATTATGATTTTGTATTTCCGGCATGTGGAGATAATCATACTGCAATAAAATTATCAATTAAGGAATTAGAAGATTTGTCTAATTACAGTGAATGGATAGATGTCTGCAAATGATTTTATATAGAATAATTTTATGCTATAATTAATAGGATTTAGGAGAATGATTAATGAATAGAAAAGATGGAATAAAAGTTAAAAGATTGGATGGTTTACATGGATTAATACCTTTTGTAATGCCAAAAAGAGCCGATGCCGATGTTTATATTAATAGTAAAATAGATGTTACTAATTTGGTAAATTATGTAGATGAATTAAAGAAAAATGAAAAATATGAAAAGTTGACTTATTTTCATGCAATTAGTATGGCAATGGGAAAAGTTGTCTATAACAGACCTTTGCTTAATAGATTTGTTATAAATAAAAATTTTTATGATCGTAAAAATGTTACACTTTCGTTTGTCGCAAAAAAAGAATTTACCGATAGTGCAGAAGAAACTTTTAATGTTATAACAGTTCTAGAAAAAGATAATATTTTTTCAATTAGCGATAAGATAAGTCGTAAAGTTAAAAATGTTAGAAAAGAAAAGAAAACAAATACCGCAGATGATTTTATTAATAATATAGGTAGATTGCCTAAAATAATAAGATGGTTTATTTTTAGATTAGTTAAGTTTGCTGATAATCATGACTTAATTCCAAGTAGTTTAACTGATAATTCTATTTATCATTCTACTGTTCTTATTTCAAATTTAGGCAGTATTAAATGTGGAGCAATATATCATCATTTAACAGATTTAGGAACAAATAGTATTTTAATGACTATTGGAGAAATAAAAGAAGAACCAGTTGTTATTGAGGGTAAAATTGAAATAAGAAAAATGTGTGAGTTCGGCGTTAATATTGATGAAAGAATTGCTGATGGATTTTATTTTGCTAAAGCACTTAAATTATTTGAGTTTTTAATGCAAAATCCAAAAGAACTGGAGGAAGATGCTAGTGTTCGAATTAATCCAAAACAAGATTAATAAAATGAAGCGACATTTGGGAATAAAAGAAAAAAACAAATGGTTAAAATATTATACTAATATGCCATCTAAAATTAAATATGATGATGGTTCAATGATCGATATGGTCTTGCTTTCTTCTTCACTATACCCAAATAATATCGCAATTGAGTATTACAATACCCAAATAACTTATACAGAACTAATTAATCAAATTAAAAAATGTGCTCGTTCTTTAAAAAGAATTGGAATTCAGGAAGATGACCGTGTTACGATATGTATGCCCAATACCCCAGAGGCAGTTATTATGTTTTATGCAATAAATATGGTTGGAGCAGTAGCAAATATGATTCACCCATTATCTAGTGAAAATGAAGTTAATTTTTATTTAAAAAAATCTAAAAGTAAGGCCATATTAACAATTGATTTGTGCTATCCTAAGGTAATGAATGCTATAAAAGATACAAATATAAATCATGTTATTGTATCTTCAGCAACTCGTTCTATGGGTTTATTTGTTGATACAGCCTATTATATTTTTAAGGGTAGAAAAAATGTAAAAAATATAAAAGAAAATAAAGAAATTGTTTTATCTTGGAAAGAGTTTATTAAAACTGGTGCTTATTATAAAGAAGAGTATTATGTAAAAAGAACAGCAAATGATTTAGCCGTTATTCTTTATAGTGGTGGGACTACAGGTAAGCCAAAAGGAATATGTTTATCTAATTTGTGTTTTAATGCCGGAGCTATTCAAAGTAGATATATGTCAAGCACAATGAAACCAGGTAATTCTTTTTTAACAATTCTTCCCAATTTTCATGCTTTTGGAATTGGAATTTCAACTCATACTCCCCTTTACTCAGGTATGAAGGTTATACTTATTCCAAAATTTGACATGAAAAAAATGAAAGGTATTTTAACAAAATATCGTCCTAATGTTATTGCCGGGGTGCCATCATTATTTGAATATATATCTAAACTTAATTTAAAAGAAAATGATCTAAGTAATTTAACTTTAGCAGTTTGCGGAGGAGACGCAATAACTTTAGAAAATAAAAAAAGAATAAATAAGTACTTGAAAGAACATGGCTCAAAAACTGATCTAAGAGTTGGTTACGGATTAACAGAATGTTGTGGAGCATGCTGTTTGTCTCCCGAAAAAATAGAAAATAAAAAAGATATTATTGGTATTCCATTTCCAGACTGTCATTTTAAGATAGTTGATATAAATGATGGTCATGAGCTAGGAACTAATGAAGATGGAGAAATTTTAATAAGTGGTCCAAATGTTATGTTAGGATATCTAGATGAAAAGGAAGAAAATGATAATGTTTTCGAGATAGATGAGAATAATATAAAATGGCTGCACACTGGAGATATTGGTTCGATAGATAAAAATGGTCTTCTTTATTACCGTTCTAGACTTAAAAGGATGATTATTTCAAATGGTTATAATATTTATCCAAGTTATATTGAAGAACTTTTAAGTAAAAATGAATATGTTTTTCAAAGTGCAATTATTGGAGTTCCTCATAAAGACAAAGGAGAAATTGCTAAAGCTTTCATTGTTCTAAAAGAAGGCGTTAAATTAACTGCCGATGTTAAAAGATCAATAAATAAGTATTTAAAGCAAAATTTAGCAAGTTACGCCATTCCTAGTGAAATTGAATATGTCGAAGGATTACCAATGACTTTAGTAGGTAAAATTTCATATAAAGATTTACATTAAGAAGATAGTTATAATTTAAATTTTGGGGTAATTTAGATGAAGAGTAAAAACTAAATAAATGTTGCAAAAATATAAATTAAAATTTCTAATATAAAATTGAGAGTATCTAAATACTTTCTTTTTTTGTTTAACCTCAGAAAATCATGCATAGTCTCGATGAATTTATTTTATTAAAAAGATGTTAGATTTATTGCTTTTAGTAATATTTAAACACCCGACTTTTAAGGCTGGTATTTGATTTATCTAAAGCTCATTTACCAATATATTTTAAAAATCTATGTTTATTATATTAAGTATAGAGAATATTAATCTTTCTTACCAATTTATTGACATCACATAATAAAAAATATCATTATTTCAAATATTATTTAAAACAAAAAAGTAGTAAGATACTCTAATTATTTACTTTGAAAAACTAAATATTATAAGTAAATCCACTACTATGCTGCATTATTTTACTAAATACCCGCTCTTTTTCAGCCCCTTCTAAAATAACTGGCTGATAATTATTTACATGTTTTGTGCCAGATACGGATGCCGGTATTATATTTATATTATCATCTAAGGATATCTCCCCATTAATTAAAGTAAATTTTTGCTGAAAAATAAACGTATCTTTATCAGCGGGATTTTGATTACCTCCAAAACTAAAATTGGCCATTGAATAAACAATATATTTTCCATTATATTTTTCAATGCCTTGAATTTTATGAGGATGAGAACCTAAAACCAAATCAACACCATTGTCGATTAAAAACCTTCCCATTTTTTCTTGAAAAGAAGCTTGCTTATCATCTCCTTCTATCCCCCAATGAATAGAAGAAATAATTAAATCACAGTTTTGATTTTTTAAATGATCAATTGCCATTTTAGCTTGAGAATATTTTTGCCCATAAATATCATGCAAGGCAAAAAAACCAATTTTAATACCATTTATTTCTTTAATTAAATAGTTATCACCACCATAATATAAAACACTTGCTTGCTTTAAAGTTTCTAAAGTTTCATTATAGCCTTTTATTCCAAAATCTTTATTATGGTTATTAGCAAAACTAACAACTTCAACACTACCCTCTTTTAATACATTTACATAACTAGGTGGTGCTTTAAAATTAAACTTTTTTTCAACGATATCAGTCGAATTAGTAAATTGACCTTCTAAATTTGCAATAGTCAAATCATCTTCGATAAAAATATTTTTAACTTTAGCAAAATAATATCCATAATCTTCATTATTATCAACTAAATATTTGTCAAATCTTGTACTATAACTATAACGAGGATCCCACCCGATAGTACAATCACCAACTGCGCTTATTTTAATAGTCTTTGCTTCATTAATTGAATTATCTAATTCATTAAGGGTGGAATTTAAAGCAAACTCAGGAAACCTTTTACAAATAAATTTATAAGTAAAACCAATGGTAAAAATAATAAGAAGAATTATTAGCCAAAAATATTTTTTCATTATTACTCCTCTATTTATAGATTTTTCCAGCCCTTTCGATTGTTACTTTTGCTAAGATTTGTAAACTGTCTAAAATATGATTACTTTCTAAGTCTATATTTAGTTCATCTAAAGCAACTGATATTTCAGTACAGGCACTAATTACCGCATCACAACCATTTTCTTTAAAGTACGCAAGGACAGAGGAAAATCTTTTTTGATCCGGAAATTTATTTTGTTTGATTTCATCATAAATGATACTCATAATTTCCTTTTGAATAATCTCATCCGGATAAAAAATAGCAAAATCCGAATTATTTTGTTCATAAATTTTAGTTTTTATTGTTCCATCAGTTGCCATTATTCCTACTTTTTTGTAGCCACTCTTTCGAACTTCCGAAATAGTTTCAGCAACTACATTAACAACCGGAATATTTATCTCTTGGGCAATTTCATCATAAAAATAAGTCGCGGTATTACAAGGAATGACAATAAAATCAACATTTTCATTATCAAGCTGCCTAGCTGCTTTAAGCATCAATGGAAGTGGGTTTTCCGTACTTTTGTTTAAAATATACGCCGTTCGATCCGGAATTGTACCATATTGACAAACTAACATATCAACATTATCTTGATCTTTTAATGCTTTAGTATGTTTTATTACAAATTCCATAAATTTTACAGTGGCCATTGGACCTAAACCGCCAATTACTCCAACAATTTTACTCATAATATTTTCTAAACTTTCTAATATGATTTATAAGGGCCATATAAATATATAATTTTCTCTTTAAAGACATATCTTTTTTATAATCTAAAGGATTATTTCTTTTTAATTTTTTTACATCATTAATTAATTTTTTATCTTTTAAATATTTTCTAATTAAGCAGAAAGGAATAATACGATATAATTCACACCCATTTTGACCATAACACTCTTTAGGATTATTATATATAAATGTATCAACAAGAGGTGCCAAATAGTTAGTATTACCAGCCCCCATATAATAATTGCTTCTACCTAAACGAACATTAACTTCAAAAAAATAGAATTTATTTGTCTTATCATCATATTTAATATCAAAGTTAGCATAACCAACGTATTTTGTTTCCTTTAAAAATAACTTAGCTGCTTCAACAATTTCGTTATCTTCAGTATTAATTATAGCACTGTAATTACCAGTAACATCTGGGCCTTTTTCTTCTAAAAGCACTCTACCAACGGAAGAAAACAATACATTTGATTTTTCATCACAAAAGCATGTTAAAACACGCATATTAGAATCAGGGCCTTCAATATATTCTTGAATAATAAAATCATCATCATATCCTGAACTGTATAATTTATTTAAGATGTCAGTTAATTCTTCCATATCTTTTATTATAAATACTTTCATTTTGCCAGCAAAATCAACTCTTTGATAGCTAGCTTTATTTGATACTTTTCCGACTACAGGAAATGTAAATGGTACTTTGACATTTTTATAAGTATCTGAACTAACTACAATTGTTTTAGGATAATTAATTTTAACTTTTTCACAAATTTCGTAAAACCCTTCTTTTTGAACAACTTTATTTAAAGTCGTTTCATCAATCATTGGTATTATGTAAAACTTAGATAGTTTTTTCTTATTTTTGATAATAATATCAACATAGTCTTCTGAGCAACCAAACAAAATTAGTTTTTGATTAGAATACTTTTCTCCTAAATTCATTAAATATTTGACTAAATCATCTTCTTTAGTACTTTCAATCGCATGAGGAATTGTAATTTTACTATAGCTTGTCATCCAATAAGTATATTTACCAATTATGATAGATTTAACTTTATAGTATTCATAAAATGTTCTAGCTATACTATATGCACCAACGTCTATTCCTACTATAACGGGGATAAATTCTTGTTTGTTCATTCTTTCACCATCTTTACTATTTTAGTATACCATATTAATTCTATTGTTGGATCATCTTTATTTATTTTTGATTAATTGTTATAATTAGTAGAGAGTATGAGGTTATAGTTAAGATGAAAAAAATATATATTATTGTGTCTAACTCTGGATCTATTGTTTCTAAATTTTTGCGATTGTTTCTTCACGAAAAATATGTTCATGTTACAATTTCTTTGGATGAGTATTTAAAAGAGGCCTATTCTTTCGGAAGAAAGTTTACTTATTCGCCACTACCAGGAGGATTTATAAATGAAATGTATGAAAAAAGGTGTAAACATTTTAATAAATCGGAATCCAAAATATATGAGTTAAAGGTAAGTAATAAGCAGTTTAATAATTTAAAAGATAATTTGAAGCAAGAATATATTAATAATAAAAAGAAATATAAGTATAATATTATTGGTTTATATTATATTTATCGAAATAAGGTTCATCATCGAGATTTTCGTTTAGTATGTAGTCAGTTTTGTAGTAAAATTTTAATTGACTGCGATATTGTAAATTTTGAAAAGGATTATTCATTAATTAGACCGACTGATTTTTTAAATATTAAGGAAGCATTGCTAATTTTTGAAGGAAAAACGATGGATTATATAAATTATAAGAAAAATTTTGTTAATAACTAGACTTAACACTATGTACAATTTTATATTAAGCATTATCTATTATAATTTAAATGAAAATAATTAATAACATTTAAAAATTCTCACTAACTTAATGAGAATTTTTTGCTTTATTCTAAAGTGTACTCAGCTTCTACAGATATTTTACCAGTAAAATTAGAATTTAAAATACAAGTTGATGAGGTGGGATCAGGACATTGATCAAAGTCAGTATTTTTTATCCATATTCTAATATTATAGGTAACAGATGATTTTGGTTCTAAAATTTCACCTTCCAATAAAGTTTTAGTCGTCCCAGTAAAATTGTTAAAGTTTCCTTCTGCCGCCGTTGTTGCGGTGCCGTTTTCATCAACTGTTTCTAAGCGCCATTTGAAATCTTCCGTTTTTAATGAAGACGAAATGGTTATATCGGTTAGATTAATTAAGTATTTTAAATTGTAAATATTAGTTTCATCAGTTGGCCTTGAAATAGTAAAACTTCCTTTTGCAGCCTTTTCATCTATTTCATCATCATCAATCGGAATTACATCACTTACATTAATATAACCATCTTCTTCGCTAGTTGTTAATGTATAATTTATGTCAGTAATGGCAGTCCCAGTAACAGCACTTTCTTCATCTTTAACTATTTTAGGAATAAAGTATGCGTAAGCAACCCCTAAAATTAAAGGAATAACAACAGCAAAGGTAATTAATAATTTATAATTTAATTCTATCTTATTCTCATTCATACACTATCAATATTATTTTACTATAATTATTTATTTTTAACAATCTTATTTTTGCCATATCTAACGGATTTTTGTGATTTATAGATTTTATTATTTAATTTTAATCAAACTAAAACACCATCATGATTGATAGTGCTAATTATTTCCAATAATTTTTAAAATAAATCAAGAGTACTATAAGCATTTAAATCATAAGTTGTGAATTTTCCTTTTAAATATAAAGGATACGCTGCACAGCCAATCATTGCAGCATTATCTGTACAATATTTAATAGGAGGAATGGTTAGCTTTACATTTAACTCATCACACATTTGCTGCATTTGGCTTCTTAGATACTTATTGGCACTTACGCCACCAGCAATAATAAATCTTTTTGATGAAGTTTGAATAATTGCTTCTTTGCTTTTACGAATTAATTCATCAACTGCCGTCATTTGAAAGGAACAAGCTAAATCATCTCTTCTTATTTCATTGCCTCTTTGCTTTTCATTGTGAACCAAATTAATAACAGCACTTTTTAAGCCACTAAAAGAAAAATTTAATTCATTATTATTCATAGGTATAGGTAGCTGATAAGTATTTTGTCCGAGTAAAGCACATCTATCTATTTGGGGACCACCAGGGTATGGTAACCCTAAAACTCTAGCAACTTTATCGTATACCTCACCTACAGCATCGTCTAGGGTTTTTCCTAAAACTTTAAATTTATAATCATCTTCCATTAAAACTAATTCCGTATGACCACCGCTTACAACCAAAGCAAGTAACGGAAACTCCATTTTATCAACTAAATTATTGGCATATATATGACCTGCTATATGATGAACATTTATCAAGGGCTTTTCATAAACTAAAGCTAAGGTTTTAGCAAACTCAATCCCCACCAGTAAGCTCCCCAAAAGTCCTGGCGCATATGTTACCGCGATGGCATCAATGTCATTCATTGTAAGATCTGTTTTAGAAAAAACATCTTCTAATACCATTGTAATATTTTCGCTATGCATACGACTTGCTATCTCTGGTACTACGCCGCCAAAGTTAGCATGGGTATCCATTTGCGTTAAAATTGTGGTGGCTACATCTTCACAGCCGTTTTTTATAATTGAAATACTAGTTTCATCACATGATGATTCTATTGCTAATATATATATATCTTTCATTTGCAACATTCCTTTCTTTATTCGAATATTATTTTCTCCATGACAAGGGCCGAATCATTATTATAATAATTCCTTCTTTTACTAATTTCGACAAAATTAAATTTATTGTAAAGTTTAATCGCTGAAGAGTTTTTTTCATTCACTTCTAATAAAATATGCTTAACAGTTAAGGGCAAAGATGTTATCATATAGTCCATTAAAATTGTTCCAATATTTTGATGCTGATAATCACTATCAACAATTATATTTAATAGATCCACAGTTTCATACATGATACTAAAATGAATAAATCCCACCACTTTTTTATCATCTCTATAAACAAATAGTCTTTCATTATCATTTAATTTACTAATATGAAATAGTTTGACAAAATTAGGATTTAATTTACTCCCTAAACTATTTATCACCGCAATATCATTTACCTTATAATTATCGACCATTTAATGCCTCAATTTCTTTGATGTAAATAGCTTTAACTGAGTGAGGACTAATTGGTTTTATATTTTTAGAATATTCATATATTTTTTCAATATCTAATTCCTTTTGATTAAATATTTTATATGTAAATTCTTTTAAAAAGGTTTCTATATCATCTGCTTTTAAATATACCATGTCTTGTCTTAAAACGTTATCTTTAAAAATACCGACATATGCTCCTTTATTATCATTTATTGTAATGATTTTATCACTTTCATTAATTCCGGAGGCAATTGCTTCAATACTAGAAATAGTTTTTATTGGAATATTTAAAGTGTATGCTAAAGTTTTAGCTACTGTTATACCAAGTCTGATACCAGTAAAACTACCTGGTCCATTTATTACTATAACTTCATCTAGCTCACTAACTTTTAAGCCATTTTCTTTAGTAATGGTATCAATTAATGGAACTAAATAGGAACTATGACCATTAAAAGATAATTGCTCTTTTTTTGAAATCATTTTTCCATTTTGTAATAATGCAATTGTTATTAATTCATTATAGGTACTTATAAAAATTGTTCTCATTATATCACTTCCAAATCATTTATATTATACTCTAAAATAAGGATATTTACTATTATTTTTGGAACTTTTGCTTTATATTTCACATTGTATATTTTTATTAAGAAAGCTAATAATATTTAAATAATTAATTGCTATATAAAAAAATAATGCTCTTAAGCACTATTTCATTCTTGTTATTTAAAAAGATTATAAGACTGAGTTAACTAAGTCCTCATATTTTTCCCCATAAGGTTTTAGGATAAGTACTCTAGTATTTTCATCAATTATTCTAAAATCAATTTGGAGTCTTTCTTTAGGTAAACAATCGCAAATCATATCAGACCATTCAATTATGCATATAGCATCTTTATTAAAATAGTCGTCAAAACCAATATCATCACACTTTCCTTCTAAACGATAAACGTCCATATGATATAAAGGCATTTCACCACTATTGTATTCTTTAATAAGATTAAAGGTTGGACTTGTTATCGTATCTTTTATTCCTAATGATTGGGCAAATCCTTTAACGAATACAGTTTTTCCACTTCCTAGTTCTCCGTCTAAACAGATTACCATTCCAGGAAAGCTTTCTGATTCAATGTTTTCTGCTAATTCTTTTGTGTCATCTATACTTCTAGATGTAAATTTATATTCCATATTCTCACCTTTTTAATTATATAATAATTAGTTCTTGGTTGTAAATAATCTATGGAATTATTTACAGTTTTTACAACTTATAGGCATTTTTTACATTATTTCATTTGTAAAGAAGTCAGATTCACATGTCAAATTTATTTTTAATGACTTTAAAGCGGTTATATCACCATCTTGAACAATATATGTTGAATGAGCTTCGCAACCTACTAGTTTGTTTAAATTAGTAATAGCTTTTGCAATAACCGGATTTGTTACACTGCAAATTGAAAGTGCAATTAATACCTCTTGTAAAGTTAATGACTTATCGTCTTTCCGCATTTTAAGAATTGGAGCAAGTATACTAGGGCTTAGTAAATCTATATCATCAGGAATATGAGACAAAGTTTTAATTGCATTAATAATTACTGCACTAGCCGGACTTAGAAGCTGACTTTGTTTTCCAGTTATTATTTTACCATTGTGTAATTCTAACGCAATTACATGAGCACCTTTTTCTTTGGCTTTTTGTTTAGAAACATTAACAACTTTTAAGTAATTTTCATCAATATTTAGTTCATTCATTAATAATTTGATTTTTTGAACTGTATCGTACTCACATAAACCTAGTTTATAGTTATTTAACTCATTAAAGTAACGTCTAACTATTTCTTTTTTTGCAGCTTCTTTAACCAGTTCTTCATTTTTAATACAATAACCGATCATATTAACTCCCATGTCCGTTGGTGAATTATAAATATCTTTACCAGTTATTTTGTTTAATATTGTTTTTAAAATTGGGAACGTTTCAATATCACGATTATAGTTTACAGCAGTGATATTATATTTTTCTAAATGAAAAGAATCAATCATATTAATATCTTTTAAGTCAGCAGTAGCAGCCTCATAAGCTAAATTTACTGGATGTTTCAAGGGTAAATTCCAAACTGGGAATGTTTCAAATTTAGCGTAACCAGCATTAACATTTCTTTTGTGTTCATGATAAAGTTGGCTTAAGCAAGTAGCAAGTTTCCCTGAACCTGGGCCAGGAGCATTAACTAAAATAAGTTTTTTAGTAGTTTCAATATAAGGATTAGCTCCATATCCTTCTTCACTTACAATTGTATTAATATCAGTTGGATAGCCCTTTGTAAATGTATGAATATAAACTTTTATATTTTGACGTTCTAACCGTTTTATAAAATTATCTACAGATGGCTGATTATTATATAGTGTTATTACAACTGAGTTAACATCAAAACCTAATGATTTAGCATTATTTATAATATTTAACATTTCTATATCATAAGTAATTCCAAATTCTGATCTAATTTTATTTTTTTCGATAGCACTAGCATTAATACAAAAAATAATCTCTAAATCTTTTTTTAAATTTAAAAACATACTAATTTTTGCATCAGATTTAAATCCAGGAAGTACTCTACTAGCATGACTATCGCAAAATAATTTGCCACCAACTTCTAAATATAATTTATCAAACATTTTAAAACGTTCTTTTATTTTTTTGCTTTGTATTTTTACATATTTTTCATTGTCAAATCCATTTTTCATTTTTACCTCTACTATATATACATATCTAGAATAACCTATTTTTTAAAATTATTAAATAGTTAAATCAAAATTTTTTTAAATAATTTTAACTAAATTAAAAAAAGTGAATATATTTTATTTATATCCACGTTAATTTACAAAATCTATATTTATATTTTATTGCAAAAAAAAATTGGCAACTACCTATTTTCGCATTCACTATCGTCGGCGTATTAGTGCTTAACTTCTCTGTTCGGGATGGGAAGAGGTGTATCCACTAAGCTATCGTCACCAATAAAGGATTTTGTCCTTTAAAAACAAGATAATGTACTCATCAAAAATATATTATATGGTTAAATCCTCGTTCTATTAGTACTAGTCAGCTCAACGTATCACTACGCTTACACCTCTAGCCTATCAACCTCATAGTCTATAAGGGAACTTACTATATAAATATGGGAAAACTCATCTTGAAGAGGGCTTCTCGCTTAGATGCTTTCAGCGATTATCCCTTCCATACATAGCTACTCTG
>CAZPSA010000010.1:0-29921 GCA_964589375.1 uncultured Clostridium sp. | reverse complement strand
AATTTGTTCATATATAGGAATACCACTTGAATTACTAATTATTATCTCCATAGTTCGCCTCTTTCTGTATATATTCATTATATACACTTTATACGCAGTTGTCAATGCATTAGCAATTAAACATAAAAAACAAATCATTTTACATGATCTGCTTTATAAATCGTAATTTATTATTCTGTTTGGTTATTTTTTATTCTTTAATTTTTTAGCGAAAATATTTAATTGTGAATATTGTACCTTTATTCTTTTCAGATTCCACAACTATTTTACCATTATCTTTTTCTATAATCGCCTTTGCCAAAGATAATCCTATTCCAATACTATCTTTTGCAGAATCTTTACCTTTGTAAAATCTTTTGAAAAGATTTAATGTATCTTCTTTATCCATTCCTTTTCCATAGTCTGTAATTCTTATTTGTGAATATAAACTATTATCTTCACATTCTAATAAAACTTTACTACCATTATTAGAATATTCTACTGCATTCTTTAAAATATTTGTTATAGCCTCTATTTGCCATTTACAATCACAATAAATTTTATTTTTACTTTTATTTTTCACTTTAATTTCAATATCTTTTAAATCACATAGATTAGATACATTTTTCAATATTTCTTCAACTATATTTTTAATAGATACTTCTTTTCTGTTAAAATCAATAGTATTAGATTCAAATTTAGATAATTTTAAAATTGACTGTACTAAAAATGAAATATTAGTAATTTCTCTTTTTATTTGCTTTATAAAATTGTGTCTAACATCAATATCCATATCTGGATCATCAATTATATTATCTAACATTATGCTAATTGAAGTTAATGGTGTTTTTAATTGATGGGAAATATCTTGTAATGAATTTTTTAAATCTACTTTGTCTTTCAGCGAGTTTTCTGCATTTTCTTTTAGCATTATTGTTGTCTTATATATTTCTTGTTTTAAAATTGATAACTTATCTTCTGATAAATCTTCTAATTTTAATTCATAATTTTTATGATTTATTTCTTCAATACACTTTATTATTTTATCTATTTCTTTATCTGTCTTGATATTATACTTAACAAATATATATATTAACATTACAAATGCTGATAATGTTGTAATAGTTTTTAAAAATTTAAAAAGCATATTATCGTAATCATTTTGTTTTATATATGAATCATCAATAATATCATATCCATATTGGCTTAATGTGTCGTTATTTACTTCGTTTGACTTTAAAATATCTAATAATTCATCTTCCTTAACATTAGGATAGTTTTCTTTTACTTTTTCTAATATTGCACTTAATTTATAATTTGTATTTTGTTTATAACTATTATATTCAACTCGTTCAATTAAAAAGAATAAAACTAAAAAAATACTAATTACTATAAAACTTCTAACAAAATGCTTAAATAAATATTTTCTATTATTCATCTATTCTATACCCTATACCTTTTATCGTTACTATAATATCAGTTCCAATTTTCTCTCTTATTCGTTTTAGATAAACTGTGACTGTGTGGTCATCAACATCATTCCCTGTCCATTCCCAAATTTTATCTAGTATTGTATTTCTTTTAACTACCTTACCTATATTTATAAATAATAAATGCAATATTTTTAATTCTAAACTAGATAACTCTAATTCATTATCATCTTTTTTTACTATCATTTTATTTAAGTCAAAACTAATATCCTTTATTTTAATAATTGAAATTTTTTTATTTCTCAAAATAATTTTATTTATTCTTACTAACAATTCTTTTGTTGAAAACGGTTTAGTCATATAATCTTCTGCACCCAGATTTAGTCCTTTAATAACATCATTTTCATCATCACGAGCAGTTAAAAATATAAGTGGTATCTTTTTTTCTCTAATGAATGATTCATATAAATCAAAGCCATTACCATCTGGAAGTGAAACATCTAATATTATAAGTTCTGGTTTATTAGCCTTTAAATATTCTTTAGCGGTTTTAACACAATCTTTTGCAATTAAATTATAGTTATTTTTTGCAAAAGCATATTTTAATCCACTAATAATATTTTCATTATCTTCTACTAATAATATATCCATTTTTATATTCCTTTTTCGTTGTAATTATACCATAAATAAAGGGATATTTTACGTATCCCTCATAAAATTATTATATATTTTCGTTTCTAATTGTTTCTATTGTATTTTGTTTGTTAATCTTATTTATAGAATACTTCATAATAATATAAACTATGATAAACACAAATATGATACTTATAATAATTGCTGTTAATGGCAGAGCAAATGCTCTTTCAACACTTTTGCTAAATGCCAAGTGAATTATATACGATCCAATTAAACCTAATGTAATACCATAAAATAATGATTTTGTACTATAAAATAAAGTCTCCAAGTTAATCATTCTGTTAAATTCTTTTTTTGTCATACCAACACTTTTTAGCATTGCAAACTCTTTTTGTCTTAATTCCATATTTGAAGTAATAGTATTAAATATATTAGTTACACCAATAAGTGTTATAACGCCTATAAATCCATATAAAAAAATACTAATTACTAATAACATTGCTCTTTCTGATTGAACCGACTTTTCTATATCACCTATCGTTAGTCTGTAATCTATTAACTCAATATCTTTTACTAATTGTTCTGTATTAGATGAATTATACATTAACATATAAGGGTATCTCGCTTGTTCTTCATAATAATCTTTATTTAATACTAAATAGCCACCATTATAATAATTATTTTCAAGCCCCATTACCCTTTTTGTTGTTACTTCGGCTAATTCAACAGATAAATCAACATCTTCATCATCAAGACTATATTTTATATTCATTATATCGCCTTTTTTATATCCATATTTTTTTCCAAATATTTCTTTTTCTTTTGTTTCACTCCAATATCTTAAATCATCAATTAAAATACCTTTATTTTTTACTTCATTATAATTTAATCCTAATTCTTCAACATAAATTTTAAACAAGTTTGAATCTACAACTTTAATATCAACACCGGCATCTTCTTCATCTAAACCTGACTCATTGTAGTATAGTATTTTGTCTTTATCTTTAATTTTCCCTGAGTACATATTTTCATATAATATATAAATTTCGTTTATATTATCTAATTCTCTTAATTGTTTTATTTCATCTTCACTATAATTTCTAATACCTTTTACTACTACATTATATTTATAATCAGTATAATATGAACTGGTCATAACAAAACTTTCATTTATAAATGAGAACATTGCTATAAACACAAATATACTAACTGTAAGAGAAATAACTGTTGTTCTATATTTCTTTTTGCTTCTTTTTAGATTTTTATATGCAATTACTCCACCTGTTTTAAATAATGCATTTATAATTTTAGGTGTCTTCAACTTATCCGCATTTATTTTTACATCTTTTGTATTTCTTAAATTTTCAATTGGACTAACACGACTTGCCCTTTTTGCAGATGTAATGCTAGATAAGTATATTGTTAAATATCCTAAAATAACAGATGCTATTATTGGTATTATTGACATATTAAATACAATTCCGTCAATACTGTTAAACAAGAAATCTCCTAATAATAAATTAACTATTTTAATTAAAATAAATACAGCAATAAAACCACACAATATTCCAATAGGTATTCCTATTAAACCTAAAATTAGGCCTTCTAAAATTACACTCTTTTTTATTTGTTTTTTTGTAGCACCAACACTTGCTAACATTCCATACATTTTCATTTTCTCTGCTGTAGAAATAGCAAATGAGTTTCTAATACAAAATACACTAACAATAATTATAATTGCCACTACTACGGCAGCAATAGCAGTAAACATACTTATTGTAGAATCAGAAAACGCAAATACCTGCCACCTTAATAATTCATCATTTATTGTAAAAGCAAAACCAAATTCTTTATTTCTACTAAATCTAATATTATCATAATCATCAACATTTAATAGTTCTATAAAAGATTGTTTATAATCTTTTGGATTATTTAATGTTATGTATGCGTGAATATTATCATTTTCTACATTAGTTGTAATTCCATAAGTCGCTGAACTATTTCTTTCTCTATAAGAAATGCCAACTACTTTATATTTTTTATATGTAGGATTATCTATATATTCTTTATCTTCACTTTGATATGGATTATACTGATCCAACTTATGTCCATTATTTATTTTTCTAGTTCCTATATTTAACTCTAAATAGTCACCAACTTTTAATTTAGATTGTAAAGCCATTTTTTTACTTATAACAATTTCATTAGAATTTTTAGGAAAATTACCATCTATTATCGTATAAGATAAAGTGTCAAATCCCTCTTGATTTATTGAATATACTGTAATATACGGACTGTCTTCACTAGAATTTACATATTCTGATTCTCCTAATTCATATAATGCACTTATAGTCGCAATATCTTTATTCAATTCATATTTACTTAATTGTTCTCTATTTATTGTTTCTAACGTAATATGAAAATTACCTCTTTCGTTAATAGCATTTTGTATCAATGTTTCTTGGAAACTACTAAACATTCCACTTAAAGCACATATTAGCGCTACTGATAAAACTATACCAATTATAGTTCCTATTGTTCTTTTTTTATTTAATTTAAGATTTCTTTTTGTTAATTTAGTTAGTATTTCCATAACTATATCTCCTTAACAATTTTTCCATCTTCAATTTGAATAATTCTATCAGCACATTTTGCTATTTCCATATTGTGTGTAATCATAATAATTGTTTGCTTATAATCTTTGTTAGATTTTCTTAACAATTCAATTATTTCATCACTTGATTTGGAATCTAAATTTCCTGTTGGCTCATCTGCAAGAATAATTGTTGGATTAGTAACTAATGCTCTACCAATAGAAGTTCTTTGTTGTTGTCCACCAGATAACTCATTAGGCAAATGATGTTTTCTGCTTTCTAATCCTAATAATTTTATTAAAGAATTAAGATGTTCTTTATTTGCTTTTCTATTATCTAAATCTAATGGCAATGTTATATTTTCTTCTACATTCAAAATAGGAATTAAATTGTAAAATTGATATACAAGTCCTACTTGTCTTCTTCTAAAAATCGCAAGTTTATCATCATCAAGTTTATATATGTCTTTTCCATCAATATAAACATTCCCTGATGTTGGTCTGTCTACTCCTCCAATTAAATGTAATAATGTTGATTTACCACTACCAGAGGCACCAACTATTGCAACGAATTCTCCTTTACTTACTGAAAATGATACATTATCAAGAGCAACTACTTTTGTTGTTCCTTTACCATAAATCTTTGTAAGATTTTTAACTTTTAATATTTCCATAATAAAACTCCTTTCTTACTAGCTAATTATATGATATTCAAAGTTACAAGTAAGTTACAAAAATCAAAAAAGCAAATCTTTTTCAAGATTTACTCTATAAATTACTATTTATCTTTCACATTAATTTTACTATTTTTTTACCAATATCACTATGGCATTGGTTCAAAGTTTCTAAAAGCATTGAAAATACTACGTTTTTCTTGTTCGGCATTCATTCTAGATACTTTTTAGATACTTTTTCGCAACGTATTTAATAACGTATCTAAATAAAAGTTCCTAATTTTTGTATGGAAAAAGCCTTTATTTCAAGGCTTTTAACTATTTTCCACAACATTGTTTGTATTTCTTCCCACTGCCACATGGACAAGGGTCATTACGACCAATTTTTTTATTTTCGTTTACCTTTGGCTTAGATTTTAATGTTTCCTTACCATCATTGGTTTGAATATTTTGTTTTGGTTTTGGGGTAATATTTTGTTTTATTTCAACTTTCATTAAAAACTGTGTAATATTTGCATCAATATTATCTTGCATTTTTTCAAATATCTCATAACCTTCTAAAGCATAAGCTTGAAGCGGATTTGTTTGACCATAGCCACGTAAGCCAATACCTTCTCTTAGATGTTCCATTGCGTTTATATGTTCAATCCAAGCATCATCAATAACTTTTAAAGAAATAAATCTTTCAAAATTGTTACTTATTTCTTTAGGGACAGAGCTTAATTTATTTTCATAATCTTTAATAATTATTTCTGAGATATAATCGCTAACCTCATCTTCAGTTTTATTTTCAAGATTTTTTATATCAACTTTATTTGTTTTTAAAAGATTGTTATTAAAATGGGTACTGATAGCTTCTAAATCATCACTAGTTAAATGTACTTCAGGGGCAATGTGGTCATCAACGAATTCATCAATGTAATCTTTGAAGGTTTCAATAGTTAATGTATTAATATCTTCTGTATCTAAAATTTCATTTCTTCGTTTATATATTATTTTACGTTGTTCAGAAACTATATTATCATAATCAAGAAGATTTTTACGAGTATCATAGTTGTTACCTTCAACTTTTTTTTGAGCACTTTCTATGCTTTTAGAGAACATTTTTGATCTAATTGGCATAGTATCATCATAGCCAATATTTTGAATCATTGTTTTTACTTTGTCAGTACCAAATCTTCTCATTAGTTCATCTTCAAATGATATGAAAAATTGAGAATAACCAGGGTCCCCTTGACGACCAGCACGACCTCTTAGCTGATTATCAATGCGCCTTGATTCGTGTCTTTCAGTTCCAATTACACATAATCCGCCTAAGTCTTTTACACCTTCGCCTAATTTAATGTCAGTTCCACGACCTGCCATGTTAGTTGCAATTGTTATTGAACCTTTTTCACCCGCTTTAGCAATTATTTCAGCTTCACGAGCATGATTTTTAGCATTTAATACTTCATGAGGTAAGTGTTCTTTTTGAAGAAGCTTACTTAAAAATTCATTGGATTCTACTGATATTGTACCGACTAGAATTGGTTGGCCTGTCGCATGAATTTCTTTAATAAAGTTTACAATAGCATTATATTTGCCCTTTTCGGTCGCGAACATTAAGTCAGCCATATCCTCTCTTATACAAGGTTTATTGGTAGGTATTTCTATTACATACATATTATAAATATCACGGAATTCTTCTTCTTCAGTTTTGGCAGTACCAGTCATACCAGAAATCTTATTGTACATTCTAAATAAATTTTGGAAAGTTATTGTCGCCATAGTTTTGGTTTCTTCGTTTATTTTTACGCCTTCTTTAGCTTCAATAGCTTGATGAAGACCTTCACTAAATTGGCGGCCATGCATAAGTCTTCCGGTGAATTGATCTACAATAACAACAGAACCTTCTTCATCTACAACATAATCAACATCTATTTTCATACCATAGTTTGCTTTTAGAGCTTGGTTAATATGATGAACTAAAGCCGTGTTATTAGCATCATATAGATTAGTAAGTTTAAAATATTTTTCAATTTCTTTGCTACCATTTTCAGTTAGCATAACAGTCTTGGTTTTTTCATCAACTGTGTAGTCTGTTTCGTTCTTTAATTTTTTTACGGCACTGTCGGCCTCAACGTATAGATTTGCTGAGTTCATTTTACCACCAGAAATAATTAGTGGGGTTCTTGCTTCATCAATTAAAATGGAGTCTACCTCATCGATGATAACGTAATTTAATCCTCTTTGAGTTCGATCTTCTTTTCTTTGAACCATATTATCTCTTAAGTAGTCAAAGCCGATTTCATTATTGGTTGAGTATGTGATATCACAGTTATAAACTTTTTGTTTCTCTTCAGGACTAAGTTCGCGTAAATTTACCCCAACGGATACACCTAAAAAATCATAAATTGGCCCCATCCATTCGGCGTTACGAGCAGAAAGATATTCATTAACTGTTACAACATGAACTCCCTTGCCAGATAAAGCATTTAAATAAGCGGGAAGAATTGTAGTTAAGGTTTTTCCTTCTCCTGTTTTCATTTCAGCAATATTTCCATAATGAATTGCAAGTCCACCAATTAATTGGACACGATATGGTTTTTCGCCTATTTTACGATATGCTGCTTCACGAGCAGTTGCAAAGGCTTCAACTAAAATGTCATCTAAGGTTTCCCCTTGGGCTAATCTTTCTTTAAATTCTGCGGTTTTTGATGATAGTTCTTCATCAGATAATTTAGAATAAGTATCATCAAGAGCTTCTATTTCATTGGCAATTTTATTAAATCTTTTTAATTCTTTATATTCTGTATCAACAAGTTTTTTTAGCAAACTCATTTATTATCACCTCTTCAAGTTTTTATTATATCAAAAAAAAGACTTTTTTACAGCCTTTTTACCTTCGTTTGTATACCTTTTTGGCTAGTTAATATCTATAATACCATAATTGCCATCTTTTCTCTTATATAAAACTGATGTGCAATCTGCTCCAGCGTTTTTAAAAACAAAGAAATCATGATCGATTAGTTCCATTTGCAGTATCGCTTCTTCTTCACTCATAGGCTTTATGTCTAATTGTTTTCTTTTAACTATTAAATTGTTATTTTCGGTGTCTTCTGGTAAGTTAAAATCAAAGACAAATTCAATTGGTTCATCTTTTTTGTATCTATTTTTTATTCTTGTTTTGTTTTTTCTAATTTGTCTTTCTAGTTTATCAATTACTAAATCAATTGCAGCATATAAATCATTATTTTTTTCTTCAGCTCTTAAGGTAAACTTATTGGTAGGAATGGTTATTTCAATTATTTGGTTGTTATCTTTTACCCTAATAATGGCGCTTGCCTTAATAGAACTAGAATTATCAAAGTACTTATCTAGTTTACTAATTTTTCCTTCAATATAATTTTTAATTGCTTCCGTAACTTTTATTTTATCGCCACGAATTAAAATTTCCATAATATCATCTCCTTATATTATTATTATAACAAAATATTGATTGTTTTAAAATGAAGATGTATAGTTGATGTCTATAAAAAGAAAAAAACTACATTATTGTAGTTAGTTCACATTCAGTTACTTCAACAGCTTGAAGTCCTTTAGCAGTTTCAATTAATTTGAAATCTACCAAATCACCTTCTTTAAGAGTCTTAAAGCCTTCTTTATTGATGGCAGAGTAATGAACAAAGATATCTTCTAAATTAGAACATTCAATAAAACCATATCCTTTTTCATTATTGAACCATTTTACTTTACCTCTCAAACGGAACACCTTCCTTCCTAGTTTTAATAACCATGTAAAAGTGTTCGTTTGCCAGTGACAATATAATAATAGCACAAAGATAAAATAATTGGAAGATTTTTTTAGAAGTTTAATTTTATTTTACGAATATTGATAATGTCTTATAAGATGGCGTAATTAATTATAATTTATGATTTAATTAGTTAGTTTAGGCTTTAAATATATAAATTAGATGGTGGTTTTTCAGACTTTAATAAGTCTTGTTTTAGAGAGTAAATAAGTTAATATGTAGCTTTATTGTTAATAAGTAGACTTTTATCAACATTAATAAATTGTAGCTTCTTTTTTTAGTTCTCTTTCTTTAATGGACTTTCTTTTGTCGTAGTTGTGTTTGCCTTTACATACCCCAAGAAGAATTTTAGCTTTATTATTTTTAAAATATAGTTTTAAAGGGATAAGGGTATATCCTTCTTTTAAGGTTTGTTCTTTTAACTTGATTATTTCTTTTTTATTTAAAAGTAATTTGCGGGTTCTTCTTTCTTCATGGTTAAAGCGATTTCCTTCTTCATATTTAGCAATGAACATATTAATAAGGTATACTTCGTCAGATTTTATTTTGGCGTAGGTATCTTTTAAGTTAGCACTGCCTTTTCTTAGAGATTTAATTTCGGTTCCGGTTAGAACAATACCGGCTTCTAATTCTTTTTCAATGAAATAATCATAATATGCTTTTTTATTTTTTATTTCCACGTTTATCACCATCTATTAAAACAAAATCAATTGTCTTTGCTTCTTTAGAAGCAGCCACTACTTTAATTTTTACTTTGTCACCTAGTCGATACCTTTTTTTGGTTTCGTGCCCAATCAAGGAAAAACATTCTGGAACATAAGTAAAATAGTCATTTTCCATTGTGTTGATATGGACTAAGCCTTCAACTAGATTGTCTAATATAACAAAAATACCAAAACTATTTACACCGCTTATTACACCTTCAAAGATTTCACCAATTTTTGTTTCCATATATTCAGCCATTTTCATATCATCAACTTCTCTTTCAGCTTCAACGGCCGCTTTTTCTCTTTCACTACAGTGGTCAGTAATATAATCAAGATTTTCATTCCAGTAATCTATTGTGTTATCATTTATATTATTATTAAAAAGATATTCTCTTAATAGGCGATGAACATTTAAATCCGGATATCTCCTTATGGGACTAGTAAAGTGCGTATAACAACGACTTCCAAGACCAAAGTGGCCAATGTTTTCTTTAGAGTATATGGCTTTTTGCATTGAACGAAGAAGAATTTCTGAAAGTATAGGATATTCTGGTTTATCAGAAATTTGGGAAAGCATATTTTTTAGTGATGTTGGTTTTATATTATTTTTGAATTTTCCATTTATTTTGTATCCCATTTGACTTACTAGATGAAGAAAGTTATCAATTTTTTCGGGTTTAGGATCACCATGGACGCGATATATAAAAGGAAGAGACATATTATAAATATGACTAGCAACTGTTTCGTTGGCCGCAATCATAAAGTCTTCAATCATTTTCTCAGCATCAAATCGTAATCTTCTTTTAACATCTATACATTTGCCAGTATTGTCACAAATTAATTTTGGTTCGTCGATTTCAAAGTCTATGTAGCCTCTTTTTTCTTTATGATTTCGTAAGATTTTGGCTAGTTTATTCATTTCAATGAGAGTTTGGGTATATGGAGAATATTCTGGGTCAACGCTATTATTCATTAGGATATCATTTACTTTATTATAAGTCATTTTTTTGGCTGATTTAATAAAGCTAGGAAAGATATCATATTTAATAATGTTTCCTTTTAAGTCGATGTCCATTACGCAGGAAATTGTTAATCTTATAACATTAGGGTTTAAAGAACAAATTCCATTTGATAGTTTGTGAGGAAGCATAGGTATTACTGAGTAGGCTAGATATGAGCTGGTTCCTCTTTTAAAAGCATCTTGATCTAAGGGGCTATCTTTAGTTACATAATAACTTACATCGGCAATATGGACACCTAGTGTATAGGAATTATTATTCTTTTTTAGGCTTATGGCGTCATCAATGTCTTTTGTATCATCACCATCAATTGTAAATATTATTTCTTTAGTAAGGTCTTTTCTTCCTTTTAATTCAGATTCAGATACTACAATTGGAAGATTGTTTGCCATTTCCTGGGCTTCATGAGAAAATTCTTCAAATATTTCATACTTACAAGCAACTGATTTAATATCAACACCCGGATCATCTTTATGACCTAAAATATTAGCAACTTTACCAATATAGTTGTTGGGAGATTTTTCTTTAACAAGGTTAACAGTTACTTTGGTGCCATCAACACAGTTAAGCGTTGCGTTTGGATCTAGTTCTACAGTTATTTTTTTCTTTTTATCATCTAGTAATAAAGTGGGTTTGCCATTTTTAAATAAAATTTCACCTACGATGTTTTTGGTGTTGCGTTTTAGAATTTTTATTACTTTGCCTTCTTTTTTTCCTTTATATAAAATAACTTCGACTAAGACTTCATCTTCATTTATAGCGCCATTTAAGTTTTTATAGTCAATATATAAGTCATCTTTTTCAAGTAAAAGAAAGCCGTTGCCAGATTTATTAATGCTGATTTTGCCAGCTTTTAGTCCAGGATTGTTTTTATATAGAATATATTTTTCTTTTTTAGTTTTATATAGTATGCATTCATCAATTAGTTGATTTAAATTTTTTTCTAATTCTTTTAATTCTTCGGGAGTTGATAGTTTTAATAAATCATTTATTTGGATTATATCTAAAGCTTCGTATTTATCATTTAAAATAGTTAATATTTCTTGTCTCATTTTGTCCTCCTATTGTAATTATTATAACATAGTGCTTACCAAAAATTTATATTATTTTCATTAAAAAAAATGCCTTTTGGCACTTTTATTAACTTAAATAGATTAAGAATGATAGAACAAAGAATGCTAAGCCTAACACTAAAGTTATACGACTTATTAAAAGTTCTGAGCCTCTTTCTTTTTGGTTAGAAAATAATTCAGTGTTGCCACCGGTTATAATTTGGCCGCCATCACTTGCTTTGTTACTTTGAAGTAGAACAATCGCAATAAGTAAAATTGATACAATTAATAGAGCTGTTTCCATTTTTTCATCACCTAACAAGTAATAATCTAACATAAACTTTAGATTTTTGCAAGAAAAATATGGTCTTTGGGTGGGTATCGTTAATAATTGCTATCTTTTATGAATTTGTTATTTGTTCTTCAATTCGAAGTAGTCTATTATATTTGCAAATTCTTTCACCACGACATAAGGAACCGGTTTTAATAAAGCCTAAGTTTAAGCCAACTGCTAGGTCAGCAATAAATGTATCTTCTGTTTCGCCACTACGGTGAGATATAATTGTTTTAAAGTTGTTGTTTTTAGCTAATTTTATTGCTTCAAGCATTTCAGTTATAGTGCCGATTTGGTTTGCTTTTAATAAGATTGAATTATTGTATTTTTCGGATATTCCTTTTTGTAAATATTTAATGTTGGTTACAAAATAATCATCACCTACAAGCATTACTTCGTTGCCGATAAGATTGGTTAATTTTTGAATTGATGAAATATCATTTTCGGCAAATGCATCTTCAATGCTTATAATTGGGTAGGTCGCTACTAGTTTTAGATAATAATTTACTAATTCATCAGGGCTTGTTTTTTGTTTATTGATAGTATAATTTTTACCATCAAAGAATTCTGAGGCGGCGCAGTCAATTGCTAGGAATACATCTTTTCCCGCTTCATAGCCGGCTTTATTAATAGCTTCTAAAATATGATCAAATGCTTCTTCGATTGTTTTAAAGTTAGGAGCAAAACCGCCTTCATCTCCGACCGCAGTAGAGTATCCTTCCTTTTTTAGAATGTTTTTTAGGGCATGAAAGACTTCTGAGCCACAACGAAGACGTTCTTTAAATGTTTCTTGGTGTGGTACAATCATAAATTCTTGGATTTCTAAACCACTTGAAGCGTGAACACCACCATTTATAATATTCATCATTGGATAAGGCATAGTATATGGTCCTTTATATATTGCGTATAATTCCTTATTTTGGATAGAAGAGATAGCTTTCATTACACATAATGATACACTTAGAATAGCGTTAGCGCCTAAATTAGTTTTAAAGGGAGTACCATCTAAGTCAATTAAAATTTTATCAATTTTTTGCTGATTTATTTCTCGGTTTATTAAAGCTGGTTTAATAATTGTATTGACGTTTTGAACTGCTTTTTGAACACCTTGGCCGTGATATCTATTATCTTTGTCTCTTAATTCTAGAGCTTCATTGGAACCAGTTGATGCCCCAGATGGAACTGATGCGGTAACTTTAACATTGTTTTCGAGAGTTAATTCGGTTTCAATTGTGGGATTACCTCGAGAGTCTAATATTTCACGAGCATAAATATCTTTTATTTTCATTTTTCCTCCTATTTTATACTAAAATTATAAAATAATTGTCAATTTAAGGCAAGGTGCTTAACAGATGTTTACAGATTATGATATAATATTTTAGAGGTGTTTTGTATGAGAGTGGTAGAACTTAATATGCAGGAATTTAATGATTTTGCTTCTAATCACCCGCTTAGAAATTATTGCCAAACAACAGTATATGCTAAGTTAATGGGAGAAAAAGGCTATAATTATGACTATATTGGTTACAAAGATGATAGTAATAACTTAGTAGCGGCTTCTTTAATTTTGACAAAGAAAATGATGGCAATATATAAATTTGCTTATGCCCCAAAAGGAGTATTAGTTGATTACTATAACACAGAATTAACTGAGATGTTTTTTAAAGACTTGGCTGAGTATTATAAGAAAAAAGATTGTGCTTTTTTAAAGATTAATCCAGAAATAATAATTGGACAATTAGTTCCTAGTAATGGATATATGCCAGCATACAATCAGAATGTTAAAATAATTGATGTATTAAAAGATTTGGGTTTTAAAAGAAGAAGAGAAATTAAACCATTAGACTTTATCATGCCAAGAATAAATCCTTACATTAATTTAAGTAAGTTTAGATTAGAGGATTTAAGTGATAGCACTAAGAATAAAATAAAGTCTTCAGAGAAAAAAGGCCTTTTTATGGAGAAAGCAACTAATAAAGATATAGGGGTCCTTTATAATATAGTTAAAAATGAGACGTATGAGAGCGTTAATTATTATCGTAATATATTAAACACATTTGGAGATGATGCGGATTTATATTTGCTTCGAGTTAATTATGAAGATTATTTAATAAGTGCGAGAAAAGATTATGAAAAAGAATTAGAGAATAATAATTATTATAATGAGTTAATTCAAACTAAGAATACTGAAGAAAATCTTAATGCGAAAATGAAATCTGATCGAGATTTGTTGATGCTTAAAGATGAAATTGTGAGTGCGACTGAAGGGCTTAGAAAAAATAAGTTTAAGTATATCGGTGGGGCGTTAGTTATAAAGTATAAAAATAGAGTTAGCGTTGTTTTAAACGGCTATGATAAGTCTTGTGGTGAACTTAGTCCAAATTATTTTATTTATAATTATTTGATTAATAAGTATAAAGATGAGTTTGATTTTTTGGATTTAGGTGGCGCGGCTAGTAATTTTGAACCGGATAGTGTTTATGCGACTTTTAATGAAGAAAAGTTGGATTTTAGTCCTACTCTTTATGAGTTTATTGGCGAATTTGATTTGATATTGAATGATTTTAATTTCAAGAGATTGCAAGCAAGGAATTTGTTAGCGAAGGAATTTGTACCATCTCATAAGTTTGAAGATGAAAATGAAGAATAATAGTTGAGGTTAAAAACTTGATTATTATTTTTTTGTTAATTTTTGGCAAAAAAAATCTATGGTGTTAACCATAAATCTTAATAATTTTCGGCTTTTAATTCCATAAAGCTTTGAGGATGTTTGCAAACCGGACAAATTGCAGGTGCTTCTTTGGCATAAGTTATGTGCCCACAGTTACGACAAATCCACATTTTTTCTTCACCGCGAGAGAAAACTAAATTGTCATCAATATTGGCAACTAGTTTTAGATATCTTTCTTCGTGATGTTTTTCAATTTCTCCAACTTTTTCAAATAAGAATGCTATTTCGTTAAAGCCTTCGGCTTTAGCTGTTTCAGCAAATTCTTTGTACATTTGTGTCCATTCGTAATTTTCGCCACCAGCAGCATCTTTTAGATTGTCTATGGTTGTAGGTATTTTGCCACCATTCAATTGTTTAAACCACATTTTTGCGTGTTCTTTTTCGTTGTTTGCTGTTTCTTCAAATATAGAGGCAATTTGTTCATAACCATCTTTTCGAGCCTGTGAGGCATAATAAGTATATTTATTTCGAGCTTGACTTTCACCAGCAAATGCGGTCATTAAGTTTTGTTCGGTTTTGCTTCCTTTTAATTCCATTTTTATACCTTCTTTCTTTAATTATTATAACAAATAATGATAGTTTTTGGCAATTAAGTATATAATTAATTATGAAAAGATTTCCACCGGAAATGGATCCAAAAATTGATACGCTTACTGGGGTTATAATTGGTTATGCTTTAATTGGTAATTTTAATGCCGTAGAGCAAAATGCGATTGGTAACTGGTTTATGTTAGTGGGACAGATTTTAGAAACTAATGCAGCTTTTTTACAGTTGAACGAAAATAGAAAAGCTAATAATTCAAATAATGGACCAATTATATCTGGTAGAATTAATGATGATTTTATAAATAATAGTTTTGATTTTGAAAATATGGATATTGAACGATTAGAAAAGATGATTAAAATTATGAGTGATGAAATTGATAAAATAAAAAGACGGTTTTAATGATTGCTACCAATTGGTATACATTATAATTCCATCTATCTATTTTCGCGATATCTTTCTTTTGGGTCTAATATCTTTTTTCTTAATCTTATTACAGCAGGTGTTACTTCAACTAGTTCATCATCTTCAATAAATTCTAAAGCTTCTTCTAGTGAGAATGTTTTAGGTGGTACTAAATTGATGGCTTCGTCGCTGCTTTTACTACGAGTATTTGACATTTCTTTGTTTTTACATGGATTTACATTTAAGTCATTTTCACGATTGTTAATTCCAACTATCATTCCAATATAGACATCTACTGCAGGATTAATTATTAATGTTCCTCTTTCTTGAAGATTGTATAGTGAATAGCCAAGTGATTTACCGGTTTCCATACTTACTAGAACTCCGTTTTTACGAGTTTGGATTTTACCAGCATATGGCTTATAATCAGAGAAACTTCTAACCATAATTCCTTCACCTTTAGTGTCAGTTATAAAAGCGCTGCGGTAACCAATTAAACCTCTGGTCGGAGCACTGAATTCTAGATGGGTATAGTTATCTTCTTGTTCCATTTTTTGAAGAAGTGCTTTTCTTTCTTGAAGTGCATTAATTACGGTGCTGGCATATTCATTTGGCGTATTAATATTTACGGTTTCATATGGTTCACATTTTTCACCATCAATATCTTTGAATAAAACTTCTGGTTTACTTACACATAGTTCGTAACCTTCCCTACGCATATTTTCTAGTAAGATTGAAAGATGTAGTTCTCCTCTACCACTTACTTTGTAACCATCGCTTGATGGTAATTCTTCAATTTCTAAACCTACGTTTGTTTGAAGTTCTCTTTCTAGTCTTTCTTTAATGTGTCTAGTGGTTAGGAATTTACCACTTTGACCTGAAAATGGTCCATTATTAACTAAGAAATTCATACTTAAAGTTGGTTTTTCAATTTCAATTGGTGGTAATGGATCATTAACATTTAACTGACAGATCGTATCACCAATTGAAATATCGGCACAACCGGCAATAGTTACAATATCGCCATAAAAGGCTTCTTTTTTTTCTATTTTTTTAATTCCTTCATTAACATATAATTTGCTAATTTTAAAGTTTTCAATTGCCCCATCATTTTTAATAAGAGTTACAGTTTCACCACTTTTAATAACTCCCTTGGTAATACGGCCAATTCCTAGACGGCCAATATATTCGTCATATGCTAGATTGGAAATTTGAAGTTGAAGATTATCATTTTCACTTCCTTCATAAGGACTGCATTGTTTTAAGATAGTTTCAAGTAATGGTTCGATGGTAGTACTTTCTTCTTCTAAAGAATACTTGGCAATGCCGTCACGAGCTATACCATAAATGATTGGAAAATCTAATTGTTCATCACTAGCATTAAGTTCACAGAAAAGATCAAATGTCATATTAACAACTTCTTCGGCACGAGCATCTTTTTTATCTATTTTATTGATAAAAAGAATTGGTCTTAAGTTATGTTCTAAGGCTTTTTTTAGGACAAATCTAGTTTGGGGCATAGGTCCTTCTGATGAGTCAACTAAAAGAATTACGGTATCTACGGTTTTAATAACCCTTTCTACTTCTGATGAAAAGTCGGCGTGGCCGGGAGTATCAACAATATTTATTTTGTAATCTTTATAGCGGATAGAACAATTTTTAGAGTAGATAGTTATTCCTCTTTCTCTTTCTAAGTCGTTACTATCCATAACACATTCTTGTTGTTCTTCACGAGAATTAAAAGCTCCATTTTGTTCAAGCAAAGCGTCTACTAAAGTACTTTTTCCAGCATCAACGTGAGCTACTACGGCAATATTTATAATTTTATCCATACAATCACTTCTTTCAAACTCGATTAATAATACAACAATTGAAAGAGATTTGCAAGAAAAAGATATAATTTTGAGATATTAATTGTTATAATTTAGATAGGTGATGAACACGTGAAAAAGAATAAATTACTGAAAAAAAATTATATTATTTTATTAACGACCTTTTTTTTAGCGATAGGAATTATTGGTGTAGTTTATTATTTACAGGGGGTAGCACCATTTGGTGATAAATCACTTTTAACCATTGACTTTTTTCATCAATATGGGCCGATGATGGGCGAACTTTTTGATCGGATTAAGGGACATTCAAGTTTGCTATATTCATTTAGTATGGGGATGGGATTACCTTTTTTTAGAAATTTTTTTAATTATTTGGCTAGTCCTTTTAATATAATTATTTGGTTTTTTAGTCATGATAATTTATTAATGTCTTATTCATTTATTATTGGACTTAAGGCGGTTATGTCCTGCGTGAGTATGTGTTATTATTTAAGAACTAAATTTAAAAGCAATAATTTTTGTTTTGTTGGTCTTTCGTTGATGTATGGATTTTCAGCATATTTTACGGCTTATTATTGGAATATGATGTGGTTGGACGGAATGGTTTTTTTGCCACTTATAGCTTTGGGGATTGAAAATATTGTTAAGGGTAAGAAACCATTATTATATATAGTAAGTTTGAGTTTAATGCTTTTTGCTAATTATTTTATTGGTTACATGTTATGTATTTTTAGTGTTTTATATTTTTGTTCTTATTTGTTTATAAGGGAAAAAAAGTTTGATGGAAAAAAGATTTTAAAGAAAATGGGTAAATTTGCAATAAGCTCTTTACTAGCTGGGGGAATATGCGCGGTGGCTTTAATTCCTTTGTATGGAGCAATCAAGGGAATAAGTGCGACAAGTGATAGTGTGCCTTTTACTCAATATTATAGTTTTACTTTTAAGGAATTTATTTATAACCATTTGAGTGCAGTGGGAAGTACCGTTTTAAAATCTGGTATTACATCTGCACCTAATGTTTCATGTGGGGTTTTAGCGATTGCTTTATTATTTATTTTTATAATTAGTCCTAAGGTTGATGGTAGAACTAAGCTAGGATATCTTTTCTTATTAGTTTTTTTAGTAATTTCCTATTTTTGGGCACCATTAGATTTTGTTTGGCATGCTTTTCATGTTCCGAATGATTTACCGTATCGTTATTCGTTTATATATTCGTTTATCTTGATTGTTATTGGGGCTTATGGAATTAAAAATATTAAAGATATAAAACCTATTTGGGTTACAATTGGATATATTCTTTCAATGGTATTTGTTTTATCAGCGTATACTTTTGGCTTTGAAAATATTTCTAAAAAGATGTTTGTTTTAAATTTTATTATTTTAACAATTATGTACTTATCATATATTTTAGGTAAATATTATAAGAGAGTTAAAAATTTAGCGGTGGGTTTTATGATTATGGCAGTTTGTTTTGAATGTATTATAGGCATTAATAATAATTGGGATATAAGCCATGATTTAAGGAGTTTTTATTATGATTATGATGAAGTAAAAGAGGATCTTAACTTTTTAGAAGATAATAATTCAGATTTTTATAGAACGGAAAAAAATGAAATGCTTTCTTTTAATGATAATTCTTGGTATGGATATTCTGGCGTGGTGGCGTTTAGCTCAATGGAATATGAGAATTTAGCTGTTTTAGTTAATAATTTAGGAATGCCAGGAAATGAAATTAATAGTTTCTATTTTAAAAATAATACACCTATATATAATATGATGTTTAATTTAAAGTATATTTTAGGGGACTTAGATGATAATTACTATTCATTATATTATGAAGGTAATAACAATATTTATAAGAGTAATTATGCTTTGGGCTTAATGTTTGGGGTAGATAAAGATGTGCTTAATTGGAATTATAATTTTGTTAGTCCTTTTAAAAATCAGAGTGATTTTGTTTATAAAACAAGTAAAGTAAGTAAAATATTTAATAATGAGAATTTTATTAGTAAGGATTTAATTTATGAACAAGATGGAAATGCAATTGTAAAATACACTATAAATAATCCCGGAAAAACTTACTATTATTATATAAGTAGCGCGAATGTTTCTTTCGTTTATAGTAATCATAATTATTATTATTTGAGTGAGGACGTTAGTTATAGAAGCGTTATTGATGAGGAAATTAGTATATTTAATAGTATTAATTATAATGAAAAGTTTATTATAAGTGAATGTAGTTATGATGAGGAAATTACATTTTATGTAGGATATGATAATTATGTTAATGATGAGTTTGAGATTTACACTATTGATGATAATAAATTAAGTGAAGTATATAATTATTATTTAAATAATAAGGTTTCGATTGTTAATTATGAAGAAGATTATATTGAAGCTATTTCTAATTTTAATGAGGATTTAATTTGTTATACTTCTATTCCTTATGATAAAGGTTGGGATGTTTATGTTGATGGGGAAAAGATTGAAACTTATATGATTGGAAATGCGCTTTTGGGTTTTGATCTAGATAGTGGTGTTCATAATATTGTTTTGAAATATAGTATTCCGAATATAGGAATTAGTGTGGTGGTATCTTTGTTATCGCTGGGAGGAGTTTTTTTAATAAATAGTAATAGTTGGAAGCTAGGGTTTAAAAGAAAAAATAAAAACTTAGAAGATGAGTAAGCATTCTAAGTTTTTTTATTTGTTATTATTTGTTTAGGAAGATTTTGTCTATATTTTTGCGAGGGAGCATTACTTTTACGTTGCGAGTGTTACTTACTTCGTATTTTAGGACCGCTCTATCTAGTTTTTCACCATCAATACACCATGCTTTTTTAGGATAATCTTCAAATTTTATGTCTATTTTGTTAGTTTTGTAAAATTCAATACCAGATACTTTTTCAATATCTGTAGTCATTAATTTTGCAAAAGTTTTTATTATGTCGGTTCTTTTACGAAAATTGCATAGTAATACTTCAAATTGGTCATCATCTAATTTTACATTTTTATAAAAGTTGTTAATACCGGCAATACGATTGGCGTTAGAAATAAGCATAAATGAATATAAGCCAGTTTTTTCAATACCGTTTACATGATAGGTTATATTGTATAGTTTGGTTGGACTAAAAAAGTCTTTTACTCCTTCCATTAGATAGGCAATATAACCGTATTTTTTCTTTAATTTACGTGGGGTATTATAAGGAATTTGCATAAATTTTCCAAAACCGGCAACGTAAACAAATGGTCTGCCATTAATTAAACAAATGTCCATTTCTTTAACTGTACCAGATAATAATAAACGGAGGTTTTTCTTGATGTCTTTGCCATAGCCGAACATTACTCCAATATCATTAGTTGTTCCAACTGGAATATGGGCCAGAATTAATTGGTTTTTTCTTTCGAGATTGCCGGCCATTACTTCATTGAAAGTTCCGTCTCCACCCATTGATATAACTAAATCAACTTTATCTAAGTGATTTACTATTTCTTTGGCATGACCACGATATTCAGTTCCGATAAATTTAGGAGAATAATCATTTTTTATTAGGATTTTTTTGTATTCTTTTAAATAATTTTTATTAAAAATATGCCCACTGTTGGGATTGTATATTACAACGCAAGTTTTCAATTTAATCACCATATTAATTATAACTAAGATTTTTCTTTTTTGTCAATTTATTGAGTTTTTTTATCATACAAATATTGAAATATGCATACTTTATTATAAATATGAAAATGAAGTTGTAATTATAGTTTCTTGATAATTGACATTGATATAAGTTTGGGGTAAAATATTGTTTGTATTGGAAGTGGGGCTTTAGCCAAGTGGTAAGGCAAGGGACTGCAACTCCCTGAGCACCGGTTCAAATCCGGTAGGCCCCTCCATTAGATTTTTTCGAACTAGAGATAGTTCGTTTTTTATTGTTTATTTTTTTAAAACATAGTTTGGGGTAAATATTACTTATAATAGTTGCTAGTATTATAGTACATATATAGGTATTTTGAATAGCGAAGATAGAAAATTTATTAAGTTTTAAAGAGTGTTATTGTTCGTTTTATAATTTTAATAATATTGATTTATTATTTCGGATAGCAGAAAATATTTGCAATTGTTTTTTTGATATTTATAGTGAAATAATGGTATTATAAGATTAGGTGAAAATGTGAAAAAAAAGAAGGTCAGATTAAAGTGGAAAAATATTATTTTACTTTTGATGTTAATTATTTGCTTTGCAGTTTTGATAATATCTATAGTTAATATTATTAAGTGGAATATTGATACAAAGAATACTGATATACAAGTAAAAACAATTCAAAATGTTGTGGTAATTCGGGAAGTTATAGATAGCGATAATACTTATATAATTAATCAGGAAGAGCAAAAGCCAGAAGAGAGTTCTTATTGGGATTATACAAAAATGAATTTGATAGATGTTGATTTAGGAAAATTAAAGGAAATTAATAATGAGACTAAAGGATGGCTTCAAGTAAATGGAACTAATATTAATTACCCTTTTGTTCAAACTAGCGATAATAAGTTTTACTTAACCCACTCTTTTGATAAGTCTTATAATGGTGCTGGGTGGGTATTTATGGATTATAGAAATAATATTCTTGATCTTTCTAAGAATACTATTTTATACGCCCATGGAAGATCAGATACAGCTATGTTTGGAACACTTAAAAATATTTTAAAAAATGGGTGGTTGGAAAATTCGGATAATTATGTTGTTAAACTTTCAACTGAAAAGGAAAATACGCTGTGGCAGGTTTTTAGTGTATATCAAATTCCAACGACTAGTGATTATATTAATGTAAATTTTACTTCAAATGATGATTTTCTTAGTTGGGCTGAAATGTTAACTAATAGAAGTTCTTATAATTTTAACACTACCGTAAATGAAAATGATAATGTTCTAACTCTTTCAACTTGTTATAATAGCAATGATAAGGTTGTCTTACATGCAAAGCTTATTAAAAAAGAAGCTAGATAAAAACCAAGTTAACAGCTTGGTTTTTAATTGAGATTATTTATTTAATTTTGAGAGAATAGATGTTTTGGCGGGTAGTAATTATTAAATAGAGTTCTTCGCTGGTAGTAATTGTTTTAGGAATTTCTATTATTAATTTATCGGAAATATTGGTATTTAAGATAGGAACGATACTTTGGGTTTGTTGATTTTGATTTGATATTGATTTTATTTGCATGATATTTTTTAAAATAGAGTTACTAACATCTTGGGTAATTCCTTCTTTTTCATCGTTATTAAAATTATAGTCTAAAATAAGTAATGTATTTGAAATTGAGTTTGTAGGAAATTCGATATCAGTAAGAGTTTGACAGGTATTGTTTTCACATTTTTCATATTGGTATTCATATTTAGAAGAGATTAAAGCATTATTAATTGTTAAGGCACTGTTACCATATATTTCGTTTCCTAAGGGTAAAATTTCATTATATGATTTTGAGATTTCTTTCAATTCTATATCGATATCTTTGGGTTTTATTTTTGCTTTTTTATAGTTGTAGGTTGTTGTGCCATCATCTTCATATGTGATTGTATCAAAGAAGTTTAATTCGTATGTTTTTAATGATTTTGTTTTTTCTACTTCAAAGATGAAAATGTAGTTGCTAGCATTAGGAGTAATTTTAAAATTTTGATAACTAATACCTATATCTTTAAAAGATGAGGCAAGCGTTGTTTTAATATTAGAAATTCGGTGATTTTTAAAAGATATATAAATATATTCGGGTGGGAGGATTTTTGTTGTGTTGATGTTCGACTTAATTGTTCCATTTATAATAACATATCTTTTGTCTTCTTTGATTACGTGACCACGGGAATCTTTGCTAGTTATAATGGCACTATTTATAGTAAATGAGTATTCATAATTGTTAATAGTGTCTCCAATAGAATATGTTTTATTAACCACCGTATGATTTAATAAAGAATAAATAATAAATATAATAGAAAGTATACCTAAAATTAGACTTACTAGAATTTTGTTTTCAATAAAGTAATATTTTAGTTCGCGTAAGAAACGGCGCAGCTTTCTTTTTATTTTATAAGTGTCCGCACCTAAAACAAATTCAAACTCTTCGTTGTCTTCACTTTTTATTTCAAGTTCAGCTAAATCTTTATTAAAGTTGAATTTTTTAATATCGAAGCCAAAGCCGCGAATAAAACTCATGATAGCAAAATAGAAATTGGGGAGATAAAGCATTAAGTATATATCGCGAATAGCTCTAAATATTTTAATGTCCATGCTTATGGTATAAAGACTATTAATTTCATTATAGGCAAATATTAGAGAAAAAAAGATAATTATATAATAGAAGGCTCCAAATAGGTAAAATTTTGATGGTTTGTCTTTTTTCTTCATAAGAAGAAACATTAGAATAAAAAATGATGATACTATTATGCATATTATAAAAAATATAATAGAAATATAATTTGAAGCGGCTTTTTCTTGAATATTTAAGGTATTATTATAATCGCCAAAAAAATTCACTATTTTTTGAAAATTGTAAGTTATGGTTACAATAAATAAAAGACAAATTAAGTGGATTAATTTAAAATATTTTATTAAAAAAGCATATGGTTTTTTTAGAATCATAATAATTCCCTTTCTATCTTGTTTTTATTATATCACGGCAAAAAAATAAAATAAATGATTTGATTTATTTTATTTGATTGACTAGTAACTGACCTTCTTTTAAGTAAATTGTTTGATTGTATTTTAATAAGTTGCTTGGTGTGGTATTAAAAGTATTGGCAACTAGATTTAAAGTGTCACCTTCTTTAGTTATGTAGTAAGAATATCCTTGTTTAGGAATCATTATAACTTGTTCTGGATATATGTAGTCATTGGCATTTAGTCCATTTAGAATAGCAAGTAAGGTTGGATTTACATTGTATTTTTTGGCGATTTGATAGAGGTTGTCGCCCTTTTTAATTGTATAGTATTCAAAGTATTCTGTTGAATTGTGAACTGCCTCATCATTAACATTGTACATATTAAACATTTTTATCACTCCTACTATAAGGTATTCTTTTTTGCTTTTTTTGTTAATGAAATATAAATATTCGATTATAGTTATTAAAAGAAAAGTCTTTATTAGTTAATAGTTTTTTCTCACCGTTAAAATTGTTGTAGGAGTATAGGGTATCATCTACTAGATAATATATAGTTTCTTTTTCTTGTTTTATTATTTTGGTTATTTTTTTAGATGATACTTTAATTTTTTGATTATTAGTTATTAAATATAGGGCATTATTATCATCAGTTTGGTAATACATGGGATATTCTGGGGTTTTAAACGTGGTTTCGTTAGCAATAATTTTATTTGCTGTCTCTAGTTTAAATTCTTCACCATTATAGATTAAAAATCCTTTTTGGAGATTTCCGATTTGTTTAAATTTTAAATTTTTGAGATTTAGGGAGTATTCTTTTTTATTTTTTTATCAACAAAATAGATAGTATCTTTTATCGCACCTAAATAATACATATCAAATGATATTTCGTAATTTATACTTTTTGTTTTTAATTCATTTTTCTTAGTATTGTATATATAAATGTTTTTAAAAAAGTAGTTTGAATTATAATCCGGTATAATTAAGTATTCGGCAAATTGATATGTTAGTGGGTTATCGTAGTTATCGCGGGTAAAAATATTTAAATTCGTAACATTATTTTGGTTAATATTAATAAATCCTTTGTAGTTCCAAAGATAATAGTTTAAGGAATTATCATATATTTCTATGTTTTCATGAGTTAGTTTTAATTCTTCATTGGAAATAGAAATATTATATTTTTCTTTAAATTCTTTACTCATTAGGTTTTTATCAATTAAAGCATTTTCTTTTGAACAAAGGTATATTGGTTGATTAGAGAAATAAAACTTTAAGCAAGTTTCGTTCTCTAATTTTAGAATTTCTATATTTTTAATTAATTTTCGCTTTTTAGAGTATTTATTTTCAACAAATAAAGGATAATTTAAGTCATTATATTTTAGGCTATAGAGATATCCTTGATTTGATTTGAGGTATTCTTCGGTTATAGTTATATCATTAATTTTATATTCTAGTTGATAGTTGTGTGGTAGATTAATAATTATTAAGTATAAAATAAATGTTGATATTATCATAGTTATAAACAAATAAAATTTTTTCATTAAATACTCCTTTTAAAAAAAGAATTCAGTTAGAATCCTTTTTTTGACTATAATATTTTTTCTTGGTATCTATCATAAAAGATGATATGGTTCGCTGGATTTCAGCAAGTGCCGATTTGTCTATGTTTGAGAAGCAAACCGTTTCTTTTAAAGTATCAATTGTAATTGTTCCCCATATGATGCCAGCATTTACTTGCATATCGTTATATTGATCTGGGGTTATAGTTGAAACTTTATAACCAACTAGGATACGGTCTTGAGAAATAATTATTCTTTCATTTGTGAGGGCCAAAACAGCAGTGTTGAAAATACTTCTATGAGATAAGTCGTTTTGAGCAGCAAAGGCAAAAATAACTTTTTCATTAGGATTTAAACTTTGATCAACTAATTTTGCGTGTTTTTTTGTTCGCCATGCAATTGTTTTGGAATGTCTTTTTTTAAAATCAATTACATAATCATAGGTTGAAACCATATTGATACTCCTCTACTTTCTAATCTATCATACCAACATCTTTTAAATGTGATAGTAGGCCGCTTTTATTTGTGTAGCCTGAAATGCAGTCAATAGTTTTTCCACTCTTGGTAAATAGTGTTAGTGGTGTGCCAAAACCTGTTGATAATGGTTGGTCGGTTCCGGTGTCAGAACATTTTGCCAAGATTTTCAAGTCAGATTTCATAATTTTACTATATTCTGCTGATTCAAATGAATCAGAGTCAAGATAGTAAATATCCACGTTATATTCTTTAGCAACATCATTATATGTTGGTTTGTATTTATTACACCATGAGCAAGTATTTCTACCGAATACTATCATTGCGACTTTTTTACTCTTAACTAGTTTCATAAATTCGTCGTAAGTTTTAAATGTTTTATAATAAATTTCATCTTCTGGGATAACATTATTTAAGTACTTGTCTATTAATATTTCTAATTTTTCTGGAGTTAGATTTTCTTCAGCATAGACTATTTCGCCATCTTTAACAAAAACATATGCACCATTTTGAATATTTTCTTTGTTAATATTTTGAATTGCACTCCAATTACTAGTTAGTAGTTTATTTTTATCAATTGCAGTTATATCAGCATCATATTTATTTCTTAATTCTATAAGGTTGTTTTTAATATTTTCATAACTTGATGCGTTAATGTCGCCAACGTAAGTTAATGAAAATGATGATGTAGCCATATTTGATGTAAATTCATCATATGTTATAACTTCTAGAGTTTTAGATTTTATAATATTTACTACAATTGGTATCATTAATACTATTACTATTAATATAGTTGTTAACCAAGATTTTAGTTTACCATTCATATATATACCTCCTTATTGATTATTTTACATTTTTTTGAGGAAATAATCAATAATATCTTGATAAATCTATGACTAGTGTGAATAAAAAGTGAGCTGATATAGCCTGATATTATTTCAAGAATAGTCGGAAATATATGTCATAATTTTAATTATGGTAGTATTTGGTTATAAGTGTCGTTAATGATTTTACAATATAAAAAAACCTATAAAAGGTTTAAAATCATAATTGGTGGAGCCGAGCGGATTTGAACCGCTGTCCAAAATACTTTAATAATGTTATCTACAGGTTTAGATAGTTTATTATTTCATTGGAATACATAAAACTATCTAAAGATATTTCCAACTAAGCCTATTATATTCATTTACTTATATAGGCTTTTAAGTAAATATATTCTACTATTATGAACCGATATTATAACTTTGTAGAACTAGTTATAATTCAGTGCTCCTTCGCTAACTACGCGAATGCTAGAGCAGTATTAAATTTTGTATTGTCAGTTATTTTAACTTTTTGCTGTTTAGGACAGCGACCACCTGCAAACAATACCAAATATATTCTGTCGAAACCAAAAACGGCCCCAAATACGTTATAATTATAATATATTTGGGGCTGTTTATCAATCTTAATTATCACTATCAGGAATAATAATTTTTATTTCGCCTTCTTTAGAATAGGAAAATTTTTCACGAGCATATTTAGCAACATACTCGGGATCTTGAAGTTTATTCATTTCATCTGTTAATATTTTTTCTTGTTTTAATAAGTCATTATATTTTTGTTCAAGTGTCTCTTTTTCTTTTTTGTTTGCTAAAATTTTTGACCAGTAATCTATTGAAAATACCGAAATATACGAAGCAATTATTATAATTAATAAAGACCATATAAGCATTCGTCTTTTATCTTTTTGGGTTACTTTTCCCATATTATGCACACTCCATCATATAAGTATTAGCATTAAATTTTAATTAAGTAAATAGCTTTGATTAAAGTTTACATTTTTTTTGATTTTTTGACATTTTAATATTAATTATGCTACCAGCTATGATGGATATTTTTAGGATATAATTTATAATTCCACTATTTAATTTATACATTATAAAAATATATATCATGGTGCTTATGATTGAAAAGATAAAGCTAACGAAGTAGTGGTTTTTTAAGTGTTTAAATATTAAAGTAAAAACATATCCATATATTATTGATATTACTATTAGTAATAATTGTAGCATTATTTAAATAATTTTACTAAAAGACTGTTTTCTTTAGTCATTCCATCATTGTATGTAAAACTATTTATTTTGCCTTTAATTGATACGTTGCCTTCAATCGTATCGAGTTTTACCATTTCTAAGTCTTCTCCTTTAATTATAATATTTCCCATAATGGAGTCTAGATTAAATTCATGATCATCAAAATTATTTATTTTTTTAATGCCGCTTATAATTATGTTTTTACGATCATTTAGTTTTATAACATGTGTAAAAGATGGTACGTCAATCATTTTATCCATAAAAAAATTCCTCCTAATAAATATTATGAGAAATTATTTTTTTTATGAAGAAATTAGGATTTTATTCTTCTGCTGTTTCTTCTTTATTAAATTCAGTAATAATAGCGTCTTCAAATTGCTTACGAACGTCTGGATTAATTGGATGTGCTATATCTCTATATCCGCCAGTTGCAGTTTTTCTACTAGGCATTGCGATAAATAAACCGTTGTCACCTTCAATAATTCTGATGTCATGTACAGCGAACGCATCATCTAACAATACTGATGCTATTCCTTTCATGCGTGATCCTTCTTTTTCAATTTTACGTACGCTTACAGATGTTATTTGCATATTTCCACTCCTTCTAAGTTAATCTCTAACCTATTTTAATTTTAATCTATTATTTTAAAAAATGCAATATTTTTTATAGAAATGTAATAGAAATGTCTTTGCTTAAAATGTCTGAGTATGAATAGCTTTTCTTTTCAATTCCATTGGTTATAACAAAAACGTGACTATATATTTCTGATACATAACCATAGAATACTTCGTTTCGATTTCGGTTTTCTTTTGCAATTATTTTTACTTCACGGTTTAAGTGACTGCGAATATTATTTTTGATGCTTTCAATCATCTTGGATACCCCACATACATAAGTCCATTACCGACTACGCCTCCCATTCCGTCAGAACCATATTTGGTTTTATTTAAGAGTTCAATTAGATTTATTGTTTCCATCTTGCTTGTTAAGGCAATTGTTGATGCGATGATAGCAGGGTCTAAAGCATGAATATTTACTCTTTTAGGGCTTGAAGCATAATTAGCTCCACATTTGATTAGTTCTTCATAATCACTTTGACATGCACCCGCAATAATTACTAGTTTATCATGGTCTTTCTCATACATTCGCGCTTTTTTGACGCTTTCACAAAAATATTTGGAATTGCGATAGTTATTTATGTCGGTTTTATTTCCTTTCTTTTTATAGTAAGCATCATGGCCAGTAATAATTACAATATCCGGGTTATAATCATTTAGGTATTTCATGATTTTTTGAGGAAGTTCTTGTTCATTTACTACTTTACCATATGCTTTTAAATTGTGAGAACGATAGTAGTTTAAGCATCTATTTAAATAATCTTCATCACCGTCTGCTGACCTCTGTTAAGTAACTGATTTAGTATTAATTAAAGGTAACATTAATT
>CAZPSA010000009.1:0-30368 GCA_964589375.1 uncultured Clostridium sp. | reverse complement strand
ATCAAGCCGAAGAAGGGACCCTTCTTGCCGCAATTAGAAGAGATAATATTTTAGGGTCACCAGCAACAACGCCTGGCTCTGAAGTTAGTACAGCAACAGAAGCCGTCTTAGCAAGTGCAGCTGATGATTATGGAACGTCTTTCTATTTTAGAGGTAATGTCCAAAATAACTATGTGGTATTTGCCAATATGTGCTGGAGAATAGTCAGAGTAACGGGAAATGGGGCAATAAAGTTAATTTTATACAATCGAAATGATAATAATTTAGAAAACCCATGTAATGAAACGGGCACTGATTTGGCATTTGCTAAATATGATGGTTCTAATATGACCACAACTTGGGGTCCTGGCGGTATATCGAATTTATATTTAGGATATATGTATGGAACTGATTTATATGATAATACTGTGGACAATGCAATCTTAACTAAATTAAAAACATGGTATGATTTAAAACTTAGAACTTATAATGATATACTCGCAGACACAATTTGGTGTAATGATAAAACCTTATCAAGTGCAAATAGTACAGCAAGTTTAATCTGTCCAAATGTCAATGTTTCTGGCAAAGATGTTAAAGCTTCAAAATTCACTGCTAGTGACTTAATAAATGGTAATGGAAAACTGCGTGGTGCCAACGGAGTAGGAAACTTAGAGTATAAAATCGGGCTAATTACCTTGAAAGAATTAATTTATGCAGGACTACTATATGGAAACAATGCTGCTAATTTAAATAAAACTTTTTACTTATATACGAACGCAACTTTAACATGGTGGACAATGACACCATCCAGACTAGCTTATCAGCATATGGTTTGTGTTTATGATGCTCAAAATGGTTATGCAATGGAAATAAAAGGTGATAATTCATATTACATAAGACCTATGGTATCCCTAATTCCAACCATTCAAATTTTATCTGGTGAAGGAACTTATTTAAGTCCATACAAAATTTCTGTTTAAATCTTATCTTAAATTAAATTTCCTTGACAAAAAGATAGGCTGTAGATTAAAGTGTTACTGGAGGATAAAATATGATTGGATTAAAACATGGTACTATAAAATTATGTGAACATGAAAAATCATGGGAAATAGATGCCCAAAATACAATTTCTAGGTTAAAAAATGTTTTAGGAGATGTAATTAAGAATATAGAACATGTGGGTAGCACTTCAATATTATCTATAAAGGCAAAGCCTATAATTGATATTGCCTTAGCAGTTGATGATTTTAAAGAAATTCTAGCTTTTGAAAAAGAATTAAAAGAAGAAGGTTTTTATTATAGACAGAAAGATACACTTGGAAATCAACTTTTATTTGCAGCTGGAAGCTATTACGATGGTACTGGTGATTTACAAACTCACTTTATTCATGTTGTTAAAACAAATAGTATGGAATGGATAAATTATGTTAACTTTAAAGATTATTTAAATGGTAATCCATCTGTGGCAAAAGAATATGAAGATTTAAAAGTATCTCTTGTGATGCAGGCACCTCTTGATAAAGGACGAGAGAAGTATACTAAAGGGAAAAATGACTTTATTGTTTATACTTTAAGAAAAGCACTTGTTACTTCTTATCTTGGCAAAATTGTTGAAATAAAAATAGATAGACCAATTGGTAGTGTGCACCCTAAACATAATGATCTTATTTATCCTATTAATTATGGCTACATACCTAATGTTTTAGGTGGTGATGGAGAAGAACTTGATGTTTATTTGCTTGGTGTTAATGAACCAGTAACTAGCTATAAAGCTAAAATAATTGGGATTGCGCATAGGGAAGATGATGTTGAAGATAAACTCATAGCAGCTCCCGAAGGTATGATCTTTTATCAAAATGAAATTGCTGATGCCATAGAATTTCAAGAAAAGTATTATAAAACAAAAATTGAAGCGATATATGAAAAATAAGTTGGAACAGTTGTTTATACATTAGTAGATGATAAGATAAATATTTACTTATTTAGGCTAGTGAATTTATAAATAAAATATAAAAATATATATGTAATGATAAAGTGAAAATATGATGTAGCACTTGAATAATAGGTTTAGAAAAGATAGACTTATGTAAAAGAAAAGCTAGTTAAGATAAAAGATTTTCAGTTTATCTTTTTTTATCTATGTGATATACTATTTATATAGTAAAAGGGATTGATAATATGTTTGGTAAAATAAAATATATAAGTGATAATGAAGCAGTTGTAACTTACAATAAAGAAGGAAATGTCATTGCAAATTTAATGAATTTACACGTTGTTTTTGAAGCTATAAATACTAGGATATTAGGAGAAGTTAAGACCATTGATGAAGATGTGGTTCATATTACGCTTTTAGGCGAATTTATTAACGGGAGATTTATCGTTGGTACTATAAAAAAACCAGCTTTAGATAGTTTAATTAGAGTTATTAATAATGAAGAATTAGATATTATAATGGGACAAAATAACTTAGAAAGTCTTTATATTGGGAAAAGTCCTATTTATGAAGAGAGAAAAGTGTATGCTAAAATTAATGATTTATTTTCTAATCATCTTGCTATATTTGGTAATTCCGGCTCAGGTAAATCTTGCTCAGTTTCAAGAATAATTCAGAATATATTTTTAAATAATAACTTTTTAGCTTATAATGCTAATTTATTAATATTTGATGCTTATGGTGAATATAAAAATGCATTTAAAAATTTAAACCAAATAAATCCAAATTACGAATATAAGTTTATGACTACTCACCCAACTGAAAGTGATGATGTTCTATTACAAATACCACCATATCTTTTAACGAATGACGATTTTGCTTTGCTTTTAAACGCTGATAATCATAGTCAAATATCAATTATTGATCGAATGTTAAAACTTACTAAAATATTTAGTTTAAATGATGATAAAGTAAATAAATTAAAGAACCATTTAATTGTTAAAGCTATTCAATCAATCTTATTTAGTAGTGAAACTGCTAGTTCTAAAAAAAATAGTATATTTAAAATATTGTCAGTATGTACTACACCTGAAGTTAATTTAAATACTGTTTTACAGGGAATAGGTTATACTAGAAGATTAACTGATTGTTTTAAAATTGATTCTAAAGGTGAATTTAGCGAAAGTATGATGATTAATGAATTTATTGCTAAATACCTTGATGATACAATTGAAAGTCAAATAGAAATTCCTAAGAATGTATTTTTTACTTTAAATGATGTTTATAGTGCTTTAGAGTTCACTTTAATTGGTGAAGGATTTTTAAATAATAGTTTAATGCAAGATTCTGCTATTATATTAAAGGTTCGTTTAAGTTCAATTATTAATAGTAAAAGTAAAGATTATTTTGATGTTAAAGCTAATTTAAATTTAGAACAGTACATATCAAGTATTATTTTAAAAGGAAGTAAAAGATGTCAAATTATAAATATTAATTTAGAAGATATTGATGATAATCTAGCTAAAGTTATGGTAAAGATTATTTCTAGGATGATATTTGATTTTGCTAAATCGAGAAAAGATCGTGCTTCCATACCATTTCACTTAATAATTGAAGAAGCCCATAGATATATTGTTACTGATAATGATAAATATTTGCTTGGATATAATATTTTTGAAAGAATTAGTAAAGAAGGACGTAAATATGGTGTTATAATAGACTTAATAAGTCAAAGACCAGTTGATATTTCGGAAACTGTCGTAGCACAGATGAGTAATTTTATGATATTAAAAATGACACATCCTAAAGACTTAGAATATATTGAAAAGATGCTACCTAACGTATCTTCTGATATAATAGAAAAATTAAATTCATTACAGCCAGGTACTTTAATATCATTTGGTAGTGCTTTTAAAATACCATTATTAGTAAAGATGGATATGCCTTCACCTTTACCTTATTCAAGTAACTGTAATGTTTTAGAAAGATGGAAAGGCAATGCAAATTAACGAAGAAACAAAATCTATTATTAAAACATATCGAAAAAGTATATGGAAACAAACTATTAAAGCCATTGATGAATATAATCTAATTAAGGAAAATGATAATATAGCTGTTTGTATTTCCGGAGGTAAAGATTCATTTTTATGTGCATTAGTTCTAAAGGAAATTCAGCGTCATTATAAAGTTAAATTTAACTTAAAATATATATGTATGAATCCAGGTTATAGTGATGAAATCCTTGCTAAAATGGTTGATAATGCTAAAAGACTTGATATTGATTTGGAAATATTTAATACTAATATATTTGAAACAATTAAAAATGAAGATAATCCTTGTTATGTTTGTGCTCGTATGCGCCGAGGTCATTTATATAATAAAGCTAAAGAACTTGGCTGTAATAAAATAGCTTTAGGGCATCATTTTGATGATGTAATTGAAACTATTATGTTAAATATTTTATATGCTGGTCAATTTGGTAGTATGTTGCCAAAGTTAAAAGCAGATCATTATGAAGGTATGGAATTAATTAGGCCCTTGTACTTAGTTAAAGAATATGATATTAAAAAGTGGGTTAAGCTAAATAATTTAGAATTTATAAATTGCGCTTGCCGGGTAACTGAGCGTTCAAATACTGGAAAAAGGGCTGAAATTAAAGAACTAATTAGTAAGTTAAGATTAGTTTATAAAGATGTAGATAAAAATATTTTTAAATCATCAGTAAATGTGAATTTAAATACGGTCCTAGGATATATTGATAAAGAAAAGCATTTTGTTTTTGGTGAAGATGATAAAAAAGATGAGTAATTAAAATTAATTGACATAAAATATGTAAAATTATGTCGTTTGTATTTATTTTTAAAATAGATATGATATAATTAAATTACCTAGAAGGTGTTTTTATATAAAACCGACAATGGTGATGATTGGGAATCTAATTGATAGATTGTGTTGAATACTAAGCTCCGCCGCTTAGGATCCTAAGATTTGTCATGTGATGCCCACCTGTGAGAGAGCGGGATTTTATCACATTAAATACTTTCTGGGTTTTTTAATGACTTTTTATATGAGATGTAGGTGAGGATATGTTTGATAGATTAGTAGCGTTAATTAATGATGATAATTTTAAAAAAATAAGGGCGGTTAAAGTTTTAATAATTGGCTTAGGGGGAGTAGGTGGTTATGCTTTTGAAGCTCTAGTAAGAAGTGGTATTCAAAGTTTTACTATTATTGATGGTGATATGATTGAAGAAACTAATTTAAATAGGCAAATATTAGCAACGATAGATGTTGTTGGAATGCCTAAAGTTGAAGTGGCAAAAGAAAGAGCTTTGAAGATTAATCCTAATGTTGAAATTAAAACTATAAACAAATTTATTACAGAAGAAAATTTTGAAATGGTTTTTAAGCAAGATGAGTATGATTATGTAATTGATGCTTGTGATGATGTTAAAATTAAATTTTTAATAATTAAAAATGCGAATAAATATAAATTAATCTCTAGTATGGGAACTGCCAATAAATTTAATCCAGCTGCTTTAAGTATTACAACGCTTGATAAAACTATAAATGATCCACTAGCAAGAATATTAAGAAAAAAAGTTAAAGATGCTAAAATACATCATAAGTTTAAGGTCGTTAGTAGTAGTGAAGTTGTGATGAAAATTAGTAAGGATAAAAATGTTCTAGGAACAAATAGTTATATTCCGGGTATTTCGGGCTTATTATGTGCTAGTTATGTAATAAACGATATAATAAAAAAATAGCTTTTGAATGTGAAGGCTATTTTTTGTTAATTAAGAAATCGATTAATAATTCAGGATTTTCATTTTTGGTTATTATTTGATAAATTAAGTCTATTACGGGCATTTCAATTTTTTTCTCATTTATAAGACCATATATTGAGTTTAAGGTATAGTAACCTTCTACGGTATTATTTTTTAAATATTCTTTGGCTTTTACATAATCTTTTTGGCCAATCAAATAACCATATGAGTAGTTTCTGGATTTTTCACTAGTGCAAGTTAACATTAAATCGCCAATTCCTCCATAAGTTAAAATGGTTTTTTTATGACCGTTTAGTGATTTAGTTAAATTTTTTATATCATGCATAGCCTCTACAATTAAGAAGCTACGTGTGCTTTCATGATAACCAAGACCACCAATTATACCTGATGCGATCGCGATAACGTTTTTAATCGAACCACAAAGTTCAAGACCAACCATATCACGACACTTACGAACTTTAACGTTATTTGAGCAAAGAGCTTTTTTAATAGTTTCAAAACTTTTGCTATTACTAGCAGCTAAGGAAAAAGCAATCGGTTCGAAATTGGCTAAATCAACGGCAAAAGAAGGTCCAGATAATATTGCATAATTTTTACTTTTTAAGTTTTCTTTGAATACTTCATGGACAAAACGGTGAGTATTTTGTTCAATCCCTTTACTACCAATGCAGAAGACTTGCTTGTCATTAAAATATTTACTTATCTTTTGACAAACAGAAGCAATATATTTAGCACTTGTCATAATAAAAACTATATTAGCGTCTTTTATTGCTTTTTCATAACTTGAAGTAATATATATATCTGATGGGATATCTATATTATCAATTACACTAATTTCTTTATTTTTTAATTTTTCACACTTTTCTTTTGAACTACAAAGTAGTGTTACTTTACAGCCATTTTTGTTTAAATTTAAAGCAATACCTAACCCAAAAACCCCGGAACCAACAACTGTTACGTTCATTTTTCATTCCTCATTTCTTTATTTATTTTATTAATATTATTTTCATATGCATTATTTTTAGCATGATAAAATCGCATATCTTTAATGTTATCCGGCAAATATTGTTGTTTGACATAACTATTTTTATAACTGTGAGGGTATTTATAGTCTTTACTATTAGTCTTAAGATGATTAGGAACCTTTCCTGGCGATTTTGTTCTAACTGCAGTAAGAGCAGCATCAATAGCTAAATATGCACTGTTGCTTTTAGGAGAAAGTGTCATTTCAATAACAATTGCTGATAAAGGAATAATACATTCAGGATAACCTACGCGGTTAGCCGCGTTAATTGCGGCATCAACCTTGGGACCAATTGATGGATTTGCTAAGCCAATATCTTCATAAGCAATGACTGATAGCCTCCTAAAGATGATATCTAATTCGCCACCTTCTAATAATACTGCTAGATAATATACGGCTGCATCGGGATCACTTCCTCGAATTGACTTTTGAAAAGCACTTATTGCATCATAATAATTACTATCGTTTTTATCAATGTAAATAATTGGTTTAGAATTAATTGTTTTTAATGTTTCGATAGTAACTTCATGGTTATTAGCACTAAAATAAGAAACTTCTAGTAAATTTAAAGCAGATCTTACATCCCCACCTGACGCTATTACAATTTTTTCTATAGCATCATCATCTATTTTAATATCATCTAAAGTTTCAATTCCTCTTTTAATTATTTTTTTAATATCATCTTTTTTAGGAATTTTTACTTCAAATATTTGACATCTACTACGAATAGCGGGATTAATTGCATGATAAGGGTTAGCAGTAGTTAGACCAATCATCTTAATAAGTCCACTTTCTAAGTAGGGCAGAAGTATATCTTGTTTATCTTTATTCATCCTATGAATTTCATCAATAACTAAAATCATCTCTCCATACATTTTAGCTTCTTCAATGGCAATATCAAAATCATTTTTATTATTAACTACGGCATTTAAAAATCTAGATTTAATACTAAGTTCACTTATAATCGCATTCGCGATAGAGGTTTTGCCGGTACCAGGTGGACCATATAAAATAAAGGAAAAAATAACATTATTATTAACTAAATTTGATAATACTTTGTTTTCTCCAATCAAATGGTCTTCACCAACAATATCACTTAATTTAGTGGGTCTTAATTTATTTGCCAGTAACTCCATATTATTACCTTCCTTTTTAAATTATTATTAAAAATATATTAATATTATATCTTATGTTTGCTAAATTTTAAAGGGCAATGTATAATTGTTATGGTGAAGTAAATGATAAGTGAAGATAAGGAAAACATCAAAAATAACGAGTATATTAATCGCTTTTCTGATTATTTAAAATTAGAACGAAATTATAGTTTAAATACTATTTTAGCATATGTTAAAGACCTTAATTTATTTAGTATATATATAAAAAAAGATTTATTAGATGTAAGTGCCGAAGATATTAGGGCGTATATTAAAGCTTGCAAAGAACGTTCAGCAAGAAGTATTTCTCGTTTACTTAGTTCGTTAAGATGTTTTTATAATTATTATGAAAGATTAAACATGATTAAATCTAATCCAATTGATAAAGTTGATTACCCTAAATTAGCAAAGAAAATGCCAGATTATTTAACTCTTGAAGAAGTTACAAGATTATTGGATATAAATATTGAAAATGAATTTGATGCTCGAAATAAAGCTATTATCGAACTACTTTATTCAAGTGGAATTAGAATAAGTGAGCTTACTAATATGGAACTTGCTAATATAGATTTAGATGAATGTATTATTAGAGTAATGGGTAAGGGTAGTAAGGAAAGAATAATACCTTTAGGAGATTTTGCCATAGACGCTTTAAATACGTATATTAAATATTATCGGCCTCTTTTAAATAAATGTAATTCAACGTATGTATTTTTAAATAATCGTGGCGGGATATTAACTAGGCAGTTTATTTTTAAAATAATAAAAAAAGAATGTGTTAAGAAAAATATTCATAAGAATGTATCTCCTCATACTTTAAGACATACTTTTGCCACTCATTTATTAAAAAATGGGGCTGATTTACGAATAATTCAAGAACTTTTAGGACATGAAAATCTAGCTACTACTCAGATATATACCCATATGAGTAATGATGGGTTAAAGAAAGAATATGAAGAATATTTTCCACGCAATTAAAAATATAGGGTAATATTTTTATCCTATATTTTTATATTATTTAGCTTAATAATTAATAATTTATTTACATCTTGTATTATTTTTAACGCTATTTGAATTATGACATTTAGAACTATTACGTGCGCTATTTCTTGCATTTTCTGTATTTCTTGCTTTTGATTTCATTTGTACCTCCTAATATTATTATGGAAATGTTTTATATTATCATGCTTTTTATTACCTAATTTATTTGGAAAATAATGGTTATTAAGTGGTGATAGTTCTTTTTTTAATAAAAAATAATATATTTTAATATGAATAGTTTTTTAATACCATTTATTGTAAGTTTATTAGCAGGTTTATCTACGACTATTGGTTGTTTTTTTATTTTTGTTAAGCCTAAGAATACTGATAAATTTATTGGGATTAGTTTAGCATTTTCTATGACAATTATGTTACTTATTTCTATATTAGAGTTAATTCCGGAAGGATTTATATATATGGAAAAAGAATATGGCTTTATTATAGCTATTTTAGCCGTTTTGGTAATGTTTTTTGTTGGGAATGGTATAAATACCTACATAAATAAGAAAATTGCTAAAAACAAGTTAAATTCAAAAAATTTATATAAAGTTGGTATTTTAAGTATGGTAGCACTTATGATACATAATCTTCCAGAAGGGATATTAACTTTTTTAAGTACTAGTGTTGATATTAAGCTAGGAATAAAAATGGGAATTGCTATTATGCTACATAATATACCAGAAGGAATTGCGATTGCTGTACCAATCTATTATGGGGGAAAATCAAAAAAGAAAGCATTCTTATATACTTTGATAAGTGGATTTTCTGAACCAATTGGTGCTTTGTTTGCCTATTTATTCTTATATAAATATATGTCCAATACCCTTATTAGTTTAATTTTATTATTTGTTGCTGGTATTATGGTATCTATAAGTATTAATGATATTTTTAAAGAAGCGGCAAAATATGAGAAAAAAAATTTGCTTTTAGGTTTTATTTTAGGCTTATTTATGATTATTTTAACCGAGTTTATTTTATAAACTTATTTAACTTTAGATTTTGAAAAAGTAACTAGTTTAATTTATCAATTTATGATATAAATAGTGTATAAGTATTTAAGCTTTTTGCTTATATAATGGAGTTGTTGTAATGGGTTATTTTTTAAAATTATTCAAAAAAAATTCTAATGCTAAAATAAGTAAGGAACTTAAAAGTAATAATATCATTTCTTTAGAAACTCAATCACTTAATAATTTAGATGAATTCATGACTAAATTATTAAGTGGTAACCATTATATTTCTAAACGAGAATATTTAACTACTTTAAATGACTATGAAGATACAATTAAATACTTTAAAGTTCTTATTGATAGTGAGTTAATTGAGCCTTATTGTGAAAAAAATAATATTTCATCTCAGGATGTTGCAAAAATAATAGGTAAATATGAAAATTTTAATGAAATAGTAAATACTTATAATGAAGAGTTTATTAAAGAAAAGCTAATTTCTGAAAAAGGGTATTTAGATAATATTTTAAAAGAAGTAGATCCTAATATAAGTCTTGATGAAAATCAAAGAAGAGTTGTACTTTCTGATGAAGATTACAGTTTGGTTATTGCGGGAGCTGGAGCTGGTAAAACAACTACGGTGGCCGCTAAAGTGAAATACTTAGTAGATAAAAATAATATTAACCCTAAAGAAATATTAATTATATCTTTTACTAATAAAGCGGTAGCAGAGTTACAAGATAAAATTAATCGTGATTTAAAGATTGATTGCCCAATTGCAACATTTCATGCTACTGGTAACGCAATTTTACGTAAAAATTCTCAGGAAAAATTAAATATTGTTGATGCATCTAAACTTTATTTTGTTTTACAGGAGTATTTTAAAACATCAGTTTTAAAAAATGAAAGACTAGTAAATAACTTAATTTTATTTTTTTCCTCTTATATTGATACTCCATTTAATGAAGAAGAACTAAGTACATTTTTAGCTACTTTATCCAAGGCTAATTATACAACATTTAAAAGTGATTTTAGTGAATATGAAAAAAAGATAATTGACTCTTATTCAAAAAGAACTATTACTATTCAAAATGAAATTATGAAGTCATATCAAGAGGTTGAAATAGCAAATTTTCTTTATTTGAATAACATTGAATATGAGTATGAACCTTTATATAAGTATGATATAACTTTTTCAAGAAAGCCATATACACCTGATTTCATTATAAAGCAAGGTAAAAATTTGGCATATATTGAGCATTTTGGTATAAGTGAAGATGGTAAAAATTCGCGTTTTAGTGATGATGAACTTGCCTATTATAAAAAAGCTATTAATGACAAAATAATATTACATCGTAAACATGGAACAAAACTAATTTATACTTTTTCTAAATATAAAGATAATTCTCCACTCATTGGCCATTTGAAAGAAGAACTTATTAGGAATGGTTTTGTATTAAATCCCCGCAGTAATAGGGAAGTCATGGAGAAAATTATTGCTTTAGAAGAAAATCGTTATATTCGTAAGTTAGTTTCTTTAGTATGCCGTTTTATTACTAATTTTAAAACTAATGGATATACGGTTGATGAGTTTGATCGAATGTATAATCGGACTAAAAACGTTCGTTCAAGATTGTTTTTAGATATTTGTCACGATTGTTACTTAGAATATGATCGTTATTTAAAACAAAATAATGCAGTTGATTTTGAGGATATGATTAATAATTCGGCTAATATTTTACGCGAGATTAAAGAGATGAAATATCAGCTTGATTTTAAATATATTATAGTTGATGAATATCAAGATATTTCTAAACAAAGATTTGATATGGTAACAGCGTTATCTGAAGTTACCAATGCTAAAATAATCGCAGTTGGTGATGATTGGCAATCTATTTATGCTTTTAGTGGTTCTGATATAACATTATTTACTAAGTTTGAAGAAAAAATGGGATACGCGAAAGAATTGAAAATTATAAATACATATCGTAATTCGCAGGAAATTATAGATATTGCCGGAGATTTTATTCAGAAGAACAAAGCACAAATTACAAAAGCTTTAGTTTCTCCTAAACATATTAAAGAGCCAATAATAATTTATACTTATGATGGAAGTCGAAAAAAGAATGGTGACGATAATAAAAGTGGGGCTAATTATGAAATGGCAAAGGCAGTTGAAATAGCTTTAGAAAAGATTATGGAATATAATCAAAAGGAAAATAAACCATTAAAATCGCCAATTTTATTATTAGGTAGATTTACTTTTGATGGTGATAAGTTGGAAAAAAGTGGTCTATTTGAATATAATAAACGTTATAATCGTCTAAGATGCGTGAAGTATCCTATGTTAAATATAACTTTTATGACAGCACATTCATCAAAAGGTCTAGGATATGATAATGTTATTATTATTAACGGATGTAATGATACTTATGGTTTTCCAGCAAAAATTGAAGATGATCCAGTTCTTTCTTTAGTTGTCAAGGAAGATCGCAGTATTGACTATGCTGAGGAAAGAAGGCTTTTCTATGTCGCTATGACTAGAACAAAAAATAGAGTATTTATCGTAGCACCTCAACAAAAGCCTTCAGAGTTTTTATTGGAAATTAAACAAAATTATAAAAATGTTGTATTGAAAGGTAATTGGAATGAAACTGTTGATAATAGTAAGAATAAAAAGAATTATTGTCCAATATGTGGATATCCTCTGCAATTAAGATATAAAAATTCTTATGGTTTGCGACTTTATATTTGTACAAATGAGCCAGAACTATGTGGTTTTATGACTAATAATTGTAGTGCGGGAAAATTGTTTATTTTAAAATGTGATAAATGCCGAGATGGTTATCTTATTGTTAAGGTGGGAAATCATAATGAATACTTTTTAGGTTGTACAAATTATAAAAAAGATGGTACTGGCTGTGATAATAACTTATCCAAGAAAAAGTTTTATGAGCTATATAAACTAGCTGGTGATGATGGAGAAAATAAAAATGGAGAAGAAATTTCAAAGAGGGAAGGGGAAAAGACTGATAAGTGTTATATCAAAAAAGACGAATTAAATTATGATAATCAAGTCTTAAAGGCAAAATTAGATAAAGTGATAAAATATAAAGATATTGATTTAAATGAAATAGTTTATATTATTCTTAGTTGTTTGCTAAGTATTAGTAATAGAAAATATTATGGTATAAATGTCTTAATTGATGTATTAAGGGGTGCACAAGGGAAAAAAATCATTGAGGGTTGTCTTGATAAAATCACATGGTATGGAAAACTTAAAATGATAAGTCGTGATGATTTACGTGTAATAATTGAATGGCTAATAAGCAACCATTACATTCTAAAGACTAATCATTCTTTATATCCAGTATTACACCCAACGCATGAAGGAATAAATTATGGTAAGTATATTACTAGTAAGCAGCTTTCAAGTCTTCTTAAAGAATTAAATTAAAAATATTATGTTAACTATTTAATTTTAATTGGTTAATTATTTAAAGGTATTAATAATTAATAATATTTCTTTATTAGTTATAAAAAATACGTAATATAATGGGTTAGAAGAAAATTTAAATGTATAGAGCATAATATATAAATAAAAGAACTATAATTAATCTAATTAAATATAGAAGAAAAATTATAGTTCTTTTTATTTTTATTGCTAGTTAACATAATATTGATTATAGGAAGTATTAAATATTCTTAAAATAATGAGTAATTTATTAATCTTATATTTTTTGAAAATGTTGTTACTTATCTGTGATTTAAATAATTGGCATTCAAATAATATTTTTAAATCTATCTAATAATTATATATCCAATTAATTAATTATTGGTAATTGATAATTATTAATATTATTATTTAGTAATTAATAAAAGTACATTCTAAATCATTTTTGATAATATATTACCCATTGATAGTTAATTTTCTTCCCCTACTATTTATAAAATTAACAAGTAGGGGGGTTAAGTTAAATTTTATTATTGTAGTTTAATTATAAAATAAATTAAAAACTTCATATTAATATCTCAATTGATAAATTTAAATACTAATATTTTTATCTAATTTATTAGAAGAGGGTGTAAAGCAGACTAATTTATCAAAAAAGATAAATTATTTTTCTACTACTACACCCTACTTTGTAACTAATTAAACTCCCCGTGTTTCAATTTCTGCCATTTTTTCAAGAAATTCCGAAAAATTTTCACTTGTAACGCTTGTATAACCCAATTCTTTTAAAGCTTGAATTCTAATGGTATTAAGCTGCTGGGTACGAGATAATTTTTCTTCGTTGCGGGCTTCAATTTCTTTAACAAAACGATTGTGAGACTCAATAATTTTACTTTTTGAACCATTTCCACTTGAATATAAACTAAAGGCAGAATGAATAATTCCTTCAAACATAAATTGTTTATCTTCATTAAATTTATAAATATTAGGATTAGTAAATCCATTTAATTTACTTAAGTATGCTAAGGTGTATTTAATTTCTGGTACATTATCTATAGCTTGTAATAAATGATAAATATATAGTAGAGCATAATAATTTTCCTCATGATTGGTTCCATCAACAAGTTTATCTTTTATTAAATAGGATATATCCCCTACTAACTGTTGTTCTTCTTTTTTTAGTCCCTTTAAATCTAAAAATTCCCCTTGCATGCTTTCTTTTAATGAACTGCTTAATCTATCTTCAACTGCTAATAAGTAATCAGTTGTAACTTTTATATTTTTTAATGTTTCTTCATCACCATCTTCGATATCTAAAAGCCTTAATAAGGCGATTTTCTTTTCTTTTGGCCATTTTGATAAACTAGGTAATTCTAAATAATTATATACCATCTGTCTAGATACACCTAAATATTTGGCAAGTCTAACTTTGGAAATACCTAATTCTTGTAATAATTCATTTAATATATTCATTTAATTAATTCCCTACTTTCTTTACACTTATATCTTATCTCATTTTACATTTTGTTGTCAAGCGTATAAGATTAAAAAATAAACTAATATATATATAAATTATTATAAATACCAAAGCTTTTGATTATCTTTCATAACAGTTTTGATTATTCCAGATCCTAGACATTGTTCACCCAAATAAAATACACATGCTTGGCCGGGAGTTACTGCTTTAGCTTTATTGGGATATTTGACAAGAATTTCATTATTTTCTAAGTATTCTAAAATAACTTCATGATCCTCACCACGATACCTAAATTTAGCAGTACAAAAAGTATGTCTTGTTTGAGCTAAGAAATTAATATTATCAACAATGCAAGCATCAGAATATAAATACTCGGGATCTTCCCCAAAAGCTACATATAAAATATTTTTTTTGACATCTTTGCCTACAACAAAGTGTTTTTCTAGATTTCCAGATATTCCAACATTACGGCGCTGACCAATAGTATAGTTCATAAGACCATTATGAGTGCCAATAACTTTCATAGTTTTTATGTCAATAATATCTCCTGGATTAGGTTTTAGATAATTAGATACAAATTTTTGATAATTTCTTTCCCCAATAAAACAAATGCCAGTAGAGTCTTTTTTCTTCGCGGTTATTAAGCCTTGTTCTTCGGCAATCTTTCTTACTTCCGGTTTAGTAAGTTCTCCAATTGGAAATAAAACATTCTTTAAATTATCCTCTGATACTTGAGCTAAAAAATAAGTTTGATCTTTATTTAAATCATGAGCACGACATAATCTATTGCCAACTATTCGAGCATAATGGCCAGTTGCTACATAATCAGCACCAAGCTTTTGAGCTTCTTTTTTAAAAAGATCAAATTTAATATATTTATTACACATTAAATCAGGATTAGGTGTGCGGCCTTTTTCTAATTCTTCAAGGAAATATTTAAAAACATAATCCCAATATTCTTTTACAAAATCAACTCGATATAAAGGAATATTTAATTTTTCACATACTTTTAATGCATCATTATAGTCTTGCTCTTGAGGACAGATATTGTTATTTAAATTAGGATTACCTTCAATATCATTATTAACCATAGAATCCCAGTTACGCATAAAAAGGCCAATAACTTCATAGCCTTGTTTTAATAAAAGATAGGCGGCAACTGAAGAATCAACTCCCCCACTCATTCCAATTACTACTTTTTTCATAAAAATCACTAATTAATTATATCAATATTTTCTTTAAAGTTAAAGTGGAATGAAAGAGTTTTGTAGCTACTTTAAAAGAAATACAAACAAAGATGTCAGTTTATTACCAATAAAATAAAGTAATAAATCATTAATTAAGCATATACCTAATGTAAAAGCGCATTTTATAATTTGCCGGTATATTATTTCTTTCTTATCATTTTTTATATTTTGAATAATTTTTTTGCTATAATTTAACGATTGAACCAAAAAATATGTAAAGATTAATAAGTATACTCCCTTAGTAATTAGACAAAACCAAGTTGAATATAATAAACCCAGGCCTTTTTTATATTTGATAAAGGCTGTAATAAGAAAACCAATAGATATACCTTCATAAAAATAATAAAATAACACTATTGGTAAGGAGATAATAGTTAAAGATAGAATAATTGTGATAGACATTATTATAAAGTGAGTAAGTATAGTATTTTGCTTCGTACTAACCATATTTTTACTTAAAGTTGATAGTTCTAAATTAATCGCATTTTTAGTTGTTTTATTTTGAATTAAATATATGTATGTTCCGACTAAAATACCAATAATTAAAAGCATTACTAAAAATTTTATGGTTTTTTTGCTGCGTTCATTAATATAAATTTTCAATTTATCACCTAATTAAATATATTATATACTTTTATTTTTATGATTATTTAGGTATAATTATATTAACGAGGTGATTAAGGTGGCATATAGAGCAAAAAAGAAAAATGTTGGAAGCAAAATATTTGTATGGTTTTTAATAATCGCCATGATTGCTAGCTTTGCCGGCACGTTAATTTATTATTTATTGAGTATGTAATTTATTAAAGCCATTAAGTAATTAAATAGCATTTTACTAAATTTAAGTTATAAGCAAACAAAAAAAGTGTTTGCTTTTTCTTATGAATTAAAGGTTCACAAGAAATGAAACACTTTTTAAATGTCCCAAAATTTTTGATAGTTGCCTTCTTTTTGGTAATAGCTATCCATCAGTACTGCGTGAGTAAAAGTATTTAGTAATTCATTTTTAGAATAAATCATAGCTCTAACTCCGCCGATATATGATAAACTTTCTGCTACATAATAAGTATCAGTTTTTTCATCTATTCCGATTAACATTGCAATATGCCCCCACCAATTAAGTAAGTCACCAACTTTTAGGCCATCAACTATATCAGACTTTAAACTTACAAATTTACCTAAATCAGTGCATTGGCCATCTCTCTCTGGGCTTTCACCGGCGCCCACATCTCCTGGATCAAAACCTGCTTGCTTTAATGCCCAAGTAACAAAACCAGAACAATTTAAGCCATTAGGCATCATTTTACCCATGATATATCCATATCTTTCATTTCTTTCTAAATTTTTTAAGTCACAGCCCCAAATAGCAGGTCCTCGCCAAGAAGCAGTAATTAAATCTTTTTTGTCATCTGATAAATATAAACCTTGTTTATAATAACGCCCCTCACCATCGGCAATATGAGTATTAATATTACTAGTTCCACCATCTGATAAAGGAACCCTACCATTTTCATAAAAATAAGGAACGCGGTAAGCAAATTCTAAAGTTAAAAATCGAGCAGCTGCCACAGCACCGCCTCTTGTTAAATAGCCACCTTCTTTTACTTTGTAGGCTAATATCTCATCTAGCAGTTTAGCTTCATCGACCGTATAAGCATGACAGGCTAAAATTTCTTTTTTATCTTTGATTGCATACGGCTTAGTAATTAAATCAGTAACTACAACTTCAAGTTTACTTTTAGATTTCTTCTCAGTTATTGTTACGGTTCCAGAAGATACTCCCACAATTTTATTATCAACTACTTTAGCTATTTTATCATTAGAACTAACAAACTCATAATTTATTTTTTTACCAATAGTAATATCAGTATAAGCAATTTCTTTGGTTTCTTCGGGAATTAAATAAATTTTGTCATCATTAAAGCTGAAATGTAATACTTCATTTAAAACATCATTTAATTTTATAATCTCCGTTTTTTGGTTGTTATCACTAGATAGGTATATTTCATAGTTATCTTCCTTAGGCAAAGTTATAATGCAACTTCCGTCACTGCTTAAGCTTGTTATTTCATCTTTTAACCCTTTGGCATGGCAAGAAAATGATTTATTTACAACGTTAATAACTTTTTCTATTTTTAAAGTAATTGTATTATCTTCTTTGTTATAGTTAATAAGTTTTATATTAGCAATTTCTAGATTATTATATTCCTTATAAATGAATAGACTTCCTAAACCAATAAATAAAACTCCGAATATAGAAACAAAAATAATTAAAAACTTCTTCATAACTCAACCTCTTATATTAAATTCTACCGAAAGTATAGCAAAAAAAACATCAATTAACTAGATGTTTTTATGAATTTTAGTAATAATTTTAGTAATATTTTTTATTTCTTTTTTATGAATAAATTTCAGCTTAATTTTTTTTCTAGGAACTTGGCTATATATATCATTTTCTAGCATTAGAAGATTTTGTAAATAATTAATACTTTCTTTATTCTTTATAATATATGGTCCATATTTTATTTCTTTAGGTGTGTATCTTTCATATCCTTTATAAAAGCAAATATTTACATAATACTTATTATTTTCAAATACGATATCTTCCCCTAGAATATAAAATCCATTCTTTGTAATGTTATCTCTTAACAAATCATAATCATTATTTGATTGAATTATAATTTTATTAATTTGCTTTATTTTTTCACTATGCAATATTTTAAGAATAGTATTTGCCCCCATACCGCTGATTATAAGCGTATTTACATCTGGACTAATATCTTTAATCCCATCTGATACTTTCGCTTCAATTTGGCTAGTTAAATTGTGTTTTTTTAAGTTGTTAATACCATTTTGAAGAGCTTTTTCATTTATATCACTAATATAGGCTTTTTTTACTAATTTATTTTTTATTAAGTAGATGCTTAAGTAAGCATGATCACATCCAACATCACAAATTATATCATTTTCACTTACGTATTTAACTAATGAATTTAATCTTAACGACAAATCCATTAATCCACCATAAAGTCTTTAAGTTTTTTTGCACGAGATGGGTGTCTTAATTTTCTTAGGGCTTTTGCTTCAATTTGTCTTATTCTTTCACGTGTAACATTAAATCTTTTACCGACTTCTTCAAGAGTATAACTTGTGCCATCAATTAAGCCAAATCTTAATTCTAATACTTGCTGTTCACGAGGTTGTAATGTAGATAATACAGCTTTAATCTCTTCTTTTAGGATTTCATTTGTAGCATAATCTTCTGGTCTCATACTTCTTTCATCAGGAACAAAATCGCCTAAATGAGAGTCATCTTCTTCCCCAATTGGGGTTTCTAAACTTACTGGGTCTTGACTAATTTTAATAACTTCTCGAACTTTTTCTACAGTGATACCCATCTTTTTAGCAAGTTCTTCTTCGCTAGGCTCACGATTAAGCTCTAAGGTTAGCTGACGTTGAATTCTGGTCATCTTGTTAATTGTTTCTACCATATGAACTGGTACACGAATTGTTCTCGCTTGATCTGCTAGTGCTCTTGTAATAGCTTGTCTAATCCACCATGTTGCATAAGTTGAAAATTTATACCCTTTATCATAGTCAAATTTTTCAACGGCTTTCATTAAGCCAATATTACCTTCTTGGATTAAATCGAGAAATAGTAGACCACGGCCAACATATCTTTTAGCAATAGATACTACAAGACGCAAGTTTGACTCCGCTAGTATATTTTTGGCTTCTTCGTCGCCTTCAGCAACTCTTATTGATAAGCTCATTTCTTCTTCAGGACTAAGCAAACTTATACGACCTATCTCTTTTAAATACATACGTACAGGATCATTAATATTAATATCCTTAGTTAGTTCTTCATCGTTTAAAACTACAACTTCTTCTTCTTCAATCGTTTTAGTTTTATTGCCCCCGTTAGAATCACTTTCGTTGGAAACTACCGCAATTTCATTTTCTACAAATAGGTTATAAAGTTCATCTAAGGCATCGCTATCTATATCTAGGCCTTTAAGTGCATTTGCTAGTTCTTCGAATGTAATAAAACCATCTTTTCTACCCTTTGCTAATAATTCTTCTTTTCTTTCATCTAATGTTTTAATTTCTTTAACAGCTTTTGCCATTATTCATCACTCCCTCGTTTTAATTTGATTATTATATCATTTATTTCTTCTTTTTTATTGATATCATTTTCGTTTTTTAATTCTTCTTTTAATTTTTCAATCTGTTTTTCATTAATCCACTTTTTAATTATTAAAATATATTTTGCAAAATCCTCATCAATATTACTCTGATTTTCATTATCATTTATAATTCTTAATATTGTGTCTTTATAAGGAAACTCACTAATGTATGTAATAAAATCAGCTAAAACAAATTCTTTATTAATAGTACTAAAAGCTAAAATATCATTGGCGATTTGTTTATATTCTTTATCTGGAAAATAATTTAAGTCTAATTGATATAATCTAATATACTTTGGATTATCCATCATCGCGTAAAGGATTGCTTCGGCCGCTTTTTTATATTTTCCTAATTTTTTCTTTGGCGGCGGTGCAGCATATATTTTTACTGGAACATTTTCTTTTTTGATTAGTTTACTTTCCAAAATACCTTTATCAATGTGATATTCTTCACTTAATTTAGTTATAGTTACTTCTTTTAAAATATCATCATCACTAGCATTTAATTCGCTTATTATTTTATTAATATACTCGGCTAAATCATCAGCCTTGTCCAAGTTTTTGCTTTTTTTATAAACATTAAGTTTAAAATCAAAGAAGGATATTGCGCCAGAAACAGCAGATTTAAAATTTTCTTCTCCGTTATTTAAGATATATGAGTCAGGATCTTTATAAGTAGAGAGCCTTACAACAGATACGGTTATACCAGCTTTAGTAAGCTCTTCTCCGTTTGCGAGCGTACTATTTTCCCCTGCTTCATCATTATCCATCATCAAGATAACTTTGGCGTTTAGTCTCTTTAATAAGTTAATATGTTCCTTAGTTAAAGCAGTTCCCATGGTAGCGACGACATTTTTAAATCCAATTGAGTACACTCTAATTGCGTCAATTTGACCTTCAACTAGAATAACAAATTTTCTTTTGGCTACCTCTAACTTACATTTATCATAGTTATATAAAATGGCGCCTTTTTTAAATATTGTGCTTTCTCTAGAATTTATATATTTATTGGTATTTTCATTATTAAAAATACGTGCTGAGAAAGCAACCACTTCACCTTTATCATTATTAATTGGAAATGTAATTCGATTTCTAAATAGGTCTTGTACGGTGTCTTTTTTTATTGCAAGTGAATAATTTATAATTTCGTTATCACTATAACCTTTGCTGGTTAAAATCTTGCTTAAATTATTATCATTTAATGCCAAACCTATATTAAATTCTTTTATTATTTCATCAGATAGTTTTCTTTCGGTAGTTAAATATTTTTTGGCTAAATCACCTTGTTTGCTATTTAAGTTATTAATGAAATATTTATTGGCAACATCAAGCATATCATAATATTTTTTATACGGGTTATTTGCTTTGGCCGTAATATTTAATGGATAATTTACCTTATCGGCAACAACTTTTACGGCATTAGCAAAATCTATGTTTTCATAGTTTTGAACAAAGGTAAACACGTTCCCAGAAGCTCCACACACAAAGCAAGTATAAATTTGTTTTTCTGGGGAAACACTCAAACTTGGTGAGTGGTCATCATGAAATGGGCAAACCCCAAAATAGTTTTTGCCTTTAGGAACAAGACTAATATATCCGGAAATAATATCTACTATATTAGCTCTGTTGCGGATTTCATTTATTGTTTCATTTGGTATTAATGCCATATAAAAACACCCTCTAATTATTATTTATTAACCAAGGGTGCCCAATTTCCTTTATTTTTTTGCAAAAAATTGCAATTTTTTTAAATTTTTTAGTTAATAGTAAGTATTTACCTTCTAAGATAATCAAATTTAGATAAATAACAGCATATTACTTAATTAGCATGGCATCTCCAAAACTAAAGAAACGATATTTATTTTGAACAGCTACATTATAGGCATTTAGAATATATTCTTTTTTAGAAAAGGCTGATACAAGCATAATTAAAGTGCTTTTTGGTAGGTGAAAATTAGTAATTAAGGCATCAACTGCTTTAAATTTAAAGCCAGGATATATAAAGATATTTGTATCGCCAATTTCTGGAACAAATCTATCATGATGTATCATAATTGTTTCTAAAGTTCTAACGCTAGTAGTACCTACGGCAACGATTTTACCCCCATTATTTTTAACTTCATTTAACGTATCCGCGGCTTTTTTGTCCACCATGTAATGTTCAGTATGCATAGTATGTTTCGTTACATCTTCGACATTTACCGGCCTAAATGTGCCCAATCCAACATGAAGGGTAATATGAACAATTTTTATTCCTTTAGTGGCTATTTTAGCTAATAGTTCCTCAGTAAAATGTAATCCTGCTGTGGGAGCGGCGGCAGAGCCATATTCCCTAGCATAAACGGTTTGATAACGGTCTTTTTCTTTTAAGGTTTCATGAATGTATGGTGGCAGTGGCATAGTTCCTAATTGATCTAGTATTTCCATAAGAATACCATCATATATTAGTTTAACTACTGTTACGCCTTCTTCTTTTATCTTTATTACCTCCGCTTTTAAAATACCATCGCCGAAACTTATAATAGTTCCAACTTTCAATCTTTTTTGCGGCTTAGCTAAACATTCCCAGGTATTTCCATCTATATCCTTTAAGAGTAGTAATTCAATAATGGCTCCGGTTGCTTCTTTTATTCCAATTATTCTAGCTGGTATAACCTTTGTATCATTGATAACTAAAGCATCATTTTCATTTAAATAGTCAATTACATTATAAAAGTATTGATGGTTTAGTTCTCCTGTTATTCTGTCCATAACTAACAATCTAGACTCAGAACGTTTTGCTAAGGGAACTTGAGCGATTAACTCTGGTGGTAAATTGTAATTAAAATCTTCTGTTTTCATATTATCCCTACTTTCTTTTTCTAAGATAAATTATCCATGCGTCTTTGGGCAAATACTCGTTTAATTTCTAAAAAACGAGCTTCGCCTATGCTTTTTAATCTTATATTTATATCATTATAAATAGTTTGTTCGCTTTCACCTAAAATAGTGGCAATCTCATTAATCGTTTTTCTTTCTAAAATATATTCATAAACGTCCGCTATTCGATTTAAAATATCTTTATTATTAATACTTTGAGTATTTGCAGTTCTTTTCTTAATTGTATTCATAATTGTTTTTTGTTTCTAAGGGGTGAAGGCTTTTATATTTATATATATTATCTTTAACAGTTGGAAGACTAATGCTAAATTCTTTACTTATCTGTCTATAACTTGCACAAGTTTTGACAAAATATTCTCCAACCATTTCAATTGATTATTCTCTATCTTTTTGTTTAAATGTTTGTGCCATACTTAATCGCCTAAAAAAGTATACCAAAAAAAATAATATTTTTATAGTCATTTTAGTCAGTTAGGAGCTAATTTAAAATTACTCTCTAAATAATTTATTTTACCGCATAAAATTTTTTAGAAACGACGTTTTCTACTTAGCATTTATATAATATTAAAGTAAAAACGCAAAAAACAATGCTTAGAGCATGGTTTTTACTATTTGGTATAATTCTTCATTTATTTCATCAATCGTTTTAATTTTGCCATCTTTTACACAATTAATAACATCATATTCATAAATATCGGCAAGTTCTAAATATGCTGCTTCGCCTTGTCTTAAATAAGCTTCATTTTTTTCTGCCTCATCTGGAGCCTCTTCTCGGTTCTTTTTTAGTTCTAGAGCATATTCATATGGTAAATATAGAAGAATTTGTTTATCTGGCCTAGGCAATTCGTTTATTTTATACTCTAAATCATCAATCTTTTGATACATTTTTAATCTTTCAGCTTGTTCTTTAATCAATCCTCCACGGTGAGCCATATTACTTGAAACATATCTATCAATTAAAACAATGTAATCATCATTTAAATATTTTTCGATTATTGGAAGATTATATCTTCTGTCTGCGGCATAAAAATCACAGGCCGTTAAAGGATCAATGTTCCCGCTACCTTCCGGAAATACGCCATGATCTTGCCCTAGAAGTTTACTAGCATATATCGGTTTGCCTAAAAGGCAGGCAGCAATTATTTGTCCAGTCGGTGTATCGTACATTGGGAAAGATAATCTTACAACTCTTTTATTTTCTTTAGTTAATCGTTCTGCTAGTTTCCTTGTTTGGGTCTCTTTTCCTGAACAATCAGTACCTTCAACAATAATTAGTTTACCCATGATTACCTTTATTTATAAATTGGATACTTTTTAGTTAGATTTAATACATCATTTTTTAATTGTTCAAGTACCTCTTCATTATCTTTATTTGCTAGGGCTTTAGATATTATTTTACCAATTAACTTGAAGTCACCTTCATTTAAACCTCTAGTTGTCATTGCGGCACTTCCTAACCTCAAGCCAGATGTTTTAAAAGGACTTTCTGTTTCATTTGGAATAGTATTTTTATTAGTTGTTATATGGATTTTATCTAAAACGGCTTCTGCCTCTTTTCCGGTAATGCCATATTTAGACTTAACATCAATTAATAATAAGTGATTATCAGTTCCACCAGAAATAACATGGACACCTTCATCGGCTAGAGAAGCAGCTAAGGCTTTGGCATTTAGAATAACATCAGTAATATATGTTGTAAATTCCGGTTCTAGAGCTTCTGTAAAACATTGTAATTTGGCGGCAATAACATGCATTAATGGTCCTCCTTGAGTTCCTGGGAATATAGTCTTATCTATTTTTTTGGCAATTTCTTCATCGTTACAAAGTATCAATCCCCCTCTTGGGCCTCTTAAAGTTTTATGAGTTGTGGTAGTTACCACGTCGGCATATGGAATTGGTGAAGGATGAGCTCCAGCTGCTACTAATCCAGCAATATGAGCCATATCAACCATTAAATATGCATTCACTTCGTCAGCGATTTCTCTAAATTTTTTAAAGTCAATTATTCTTGAATAGGCACTTGCCCCAGCAATAATCATTTTTGGCTTATTTTCAATTGCTAGTCTTCTTACTTCTTCATAGTCGATCATTTCAGTATCTTTATCTACGGTATAACTAATTATATTATATTCTTTCCCACTAAAATTCATAGGGTGGCCATGGGTTAGATGCCCGCCATTTGATAAATCCATTCCTAACACGGTATCACCAATATTTAACAAAGCTTTATATACTGCCATATTGGCATTAGAGCCAGAATGGGGTTGAACATTAGCGTATTTGCATTTAAATAATTTGCAAGCATAATCAATTGCCATATTTTCAATTTGATCTATAAATTCACAACCGCCATAGTATTTTTTCCCAGGATACCCTTCAGCATATTTATTTGTTAAAATGCTTCCTTGTAATTTCAAGATATCTTTTGAGACATAATTTTCACTAGCGATTAATTCTATGTTCTCCTCTTGTCTTATTGCCTCGCTTTTTAAGGCTTTTGCTAACTTTTTATTCATTAAACAGTCCTCCTCCTTTTTTTATATGACTATAACTTTTATCAGTTGCAATCCTTCCTCTTTGGGTTCTTTTAATAAAACCTTCCTGCATTAAATATGGCTCAACCACATCTTCTAACGTTGATACTTCTTCGCCTATTGAAGAGGCAATTGTTTCAACTCCCACAGGACCTCCATTAAACTTGGTTATTAAACTTTCTAAATATTCTATATCAATTTGATCTAAGCCATACTCATCAACTTTAAGTCTTTCTAAAGCAAGCTTTGTAGTTTCTAGGCTTATTTCCGTTTCTCTACTAACTTGAGCAAAATCACGTACTCTTTTAAATAAACGGTTGGCTATTCTGGGAGTTTTACGGCTCCTTTTGGCAAGTTCTACAGCGGCTTCTTCCCCAATTTTCATTCCTAGTACGCGGCTGGTTCTTTCTATGATGCATTTAAGTTCTTCAATGGAATAGTAGTTTAATTTTGATACAATTCCAAAACGATCTCGTAATGGGGCAGATATGTCCCCCGCTCTAGTTGTCGCTCCAACTAAAGTAAATGGTGGTAAGTCTATTTTAATGCTCCGACTTGAACCTTCACCGCCAACAATAATATCTAGCTCAAAGTCTTCCATCGCAGGATATAATATTTCTTCAATAAATTTCGGAATACGGTGGATTTCATCAATAAATAAAACGTCGCCCGGTTCTAAAGAAGATAATACTGCTGCTAAATCGCCACTTTTTTCTAAAGCTGGGCCAGTTGTTGTTTTAATATTTGTTCCAAGCTCGTTGGCAATAATGTGCGCTAATGTGGTTTTACCTAATCCTGGTGGACCATAAAGTAAAACATGATCCAAAGATTCTTTTCGCATTTTTGCAGCTTCTACAAATACTCTAATATTTTCTTTAACTTCATCTTGACCGATATATTCATCTAATAAACTAGGTCTAATATTTTCTTCAAAGACATCGGTTGCTAGTTCTTCACTTGTAATAATTCTGTCCATATTTCACCTACTTTAACATTAATTTTAAAGCCTCTTTTATTTGCTCTTCTAACTTTCTACTCTTATCAACTAAAGGAATTACCTTTTTAATATCAGCTGGTTTGTAGCCTAAGTTTTCTAAGACTTCTACAAGTTCATCATCAAATGATTTTTCAATTTCAAAATTATTTAGTTTACCTTTTAAATCTAAAATAATTTGGCGAGCTAGTTTTTCTCCAACTTTAGGAAACTTCTTTAAATATAATATATTTTCTCTATCAATCGCATCAATTATTCCAGAAATTGATCCCGTCGCCATCATTCCGTTAGCAGTTTTGGGACCTAATCCTTTTACATTAATCAGTTTTAAAAACAATTCTTTTTCTTCCATACTTTTAAAACCGTATAAAGAATTTTCCGTTTCATTTATAAAATTATAAGTATAAACTGTATACTCTTTATCCTCTTCATAAGCATAAGGATTTGATACAAATATAATATATCCAATTCCGTTATTATCTATAATAATATAGTTACTTGCGATGTATTTTACTTTACCAATTATATAACCAAACATTTTTACCTCCTTGTATGATAAGCAATCTTTAACAAAAATTATAACATATGAACATTTGTTTGTAAATGGTTTTTGCGGTTATTTCCGGCTTTTTTTAATAATTTTATTTGTTGTTAATAAATTCGGTTTATCTGAACTTTGCGTAGTTAGACTACTTGTTTTATTTATTAAAGTTATATCATCACTATTTACTGCTTCGTAATTAAAAATATGAATAAATAACATTAGCATTATTAATATAATAATTAACCCAGCTAAAATAATTAGAAATATTTTTTTTGCTTTTATCATACCCATCTTTTTCATTATATAAAAAAAGAAGAAACTATTCAACGTTTGTTTCTTCTTTTTTGTCATTATCAGTTGTTTCTTCCTTAGTTTCTGTTGTCTCTTTAGTATTCGCTAAATCGTCATTATCAATAAATTCTTCTTCAAGTATTTCGCTTGGTTCATCTGATAAATATTCTTTATCTAACATTATTTCGATATCTGAATATTGTTTTGAACCAGTACCTGCTGGAATTAATTTACCTAAAATAACGTTTTCTTTTAAACCAGTTAAGTTGTCAACTTTGCCTTTAATCGCCGCATCAGTTAATATCTTAGTTGTTTCTTGGAATGATGCTGCTGATAAGAAAGAGTCAGTTTCTAAACTTGATTTAGTAATACCTAAAATTATAGGATATCCTTTAGCGGGATTTTTGCCGGCTAAAATAACAGGCTTATTTTTGTTAGCAAATTCTCTTATTGATACAGTTAAACCATTTACTAAGTCAGTATCTCCAGAGTCAGTAATACGCATACGATTAATCATACGGCTTGCGATTACCTCTACATGTTTATCGGCAATATCAACGCCTTGAGATTTATATACTTTTTGAATTTCTCTTAAAATATATTCTTGAGTTGTAATTGGGTCGGTAACAGCTAATAATTCTTTAGGTGAAATAATACCTTCTGTTAGCTTATCTCCTGCATTAACTTGAGAGCCAATTTCTACTCTTAACTTAGCACCATAATTTGTTATATGTTCTCTTGCTTCTACATCATTAGTAACTACAATCTTCCATTTGCCGTTAGCATCATCAATCTTTGTTACTTTACCAGTAAGCTCAGATATTGTTGCTTTGCCTTTTGGAGTTCTTGCTTCAAATACTTCTTCAACTCTTGGTAAACCTTGAGTAATATCTTCTTCTGAAGCAACACCACCAGCATGGAACGTACGTAGAGTAAGCTGAGTTCCTGGTTCACCAATTGATTGAGCTGCCATAATACCAACAGCTTCACCAGTTTCTACTAGATTACCAGTAGCTAAGTTATTACCATAACATTTTTGGCAAATGCCATTAGCACATTTACAAGTTAATACACTTCTAATTTCAACTGATTTAATACCAGCTTTAGCAATTTTAGATGCAATTGTTTCGGTTATGGCCTCGTTTTTATCTACAATAACTTCTTTGGTTTCCGGATTTATAACTTTTTTAGCAGTATATCTACCAATTAATCTTTCTTGCATTGATTCAATTACTGAACCATCTTTATCATCTATAAAATCAGAAACAATTAGTCCACTAGTTGCGCCGCAATCAGCTTCTTTAATAATAATGTCTTGGCCAACATCTACAAGTCTTCTTGTTAAGTAACCAGAATCAGCTGTTTTTAAGGCTGTATCAGCAGAACCTTTACGAGCCCCATGGGTATTTAAGAAGAATTCGTTTACTGAGTGGCCTTCATATAGTGATGTTGTAATTGGAATTTCTACAGCTTCACCAGTTGGCTTTGCCATAAGTCCACGCATACCAGCCATTTGGGTAAACTGATTTAATGAACCACGAGCCCCAGATGTCATCATAATAAATATTGGGTTTTTAGGATTAGCCGCCGCGATTTCTTTAAGTTCGCCTTCAACTTGGCTTCTTACTCCATTCCAAACATCTACAACCGATGTATAACGTTCTAAATTTGTTATCAATCCACGAGAGAATTGTTTATTAATTTTATCAACTTTTTCTTGGCCAATTTTTATAAATTCATCTTTATGTTCACTAGTCATAATATCCATGATACTAAATGTAATACCAGAAATAGTTGAATATTTAAATCCTAAATCTTTTAATCTATCTAGCATCATAGATGTTTCAGTTGTTTTATATCTTCTAAATATTTGAGCAATTATTTGTTGTAATGTTTTCTTAGAGAATGCAGCAGTAATTGGCATCTCACTAATTACCTTTTTAATATCTGTTCCCATTGGTAAGAAGAATTTATCCGGTGTAAAACCTTCAATATTTTCCTTACTTGGTTCGTTAATATAAGGATAAGTATCCGGTAATATTTCATTAAAGATTAATTTACCAGCAGTAGTTACCAAGTATTTATCTTTGACATCATCAGTAAATATTTTATGTTTGAATGATGATACAGGAAGAGCAATTCTAGTATGTAAAGTTATTTCTCTTCTTTCATAAGCCATAATTGCTTCATTTGAGTTTTTATATACTTTACCTTCGTTATCTTCCCCAGCATATTCTAATGTTATATAGTAATTTCCTAAAACCATATCTTGTGATGGAGTAACGATTGGTTTACCATCAGATGGTTTTAAGATATTATTGGCACCTAGCATTAACACTCTAGCTTCTGCTTTAGCTTCTTCCGAAAGAGGAACATGGACAGCCATTTGATCTCCGTCGAAATCCGCGTTAAATGCGGCACAAACTAAAGGATGTAGTCTTATTGCTTTACCACCAACTAGTTTTGGTTCAAATGCCTGAATTCCTAATCTGTGTAGTGTTGGGGCACGATTTAACATAACTGGATGTTCAGTTATTACATCTTCAACAATATCCCAAACACAATCATCTTTATTATCAATTAATTTCTTAGCACCTTTAATATTGTGTGCTAATCCTCTTTCAACTAAACCATTTATTACATGAGGTTTAAATAGTTCTAAAGCCATATCTTTAGGAAGACCACATTGATACATCTTAAGTGATGGACCAACTACGATAACAGAACGTCCAGAATAGTCTACTCTCTTACCTAAAAGGTTTTGACGGAAACGACCTTGTTTTCCTTTAAGCATACTAGAAAGTGATTTTAAAGGACGATTACCAGCTCCAGCTACACTTCTTCCTCTTCTACCATTATCAAATAATGTATCAACAGCTTCTTGAAGCATA
>CAZPSA010000008.1:0-34164 GCA_964589375.1 uncultured Clostridium sp. | reverse complement strand
ATTGAGACATTTTCGCAAGTTAATACTTAAGACATTATCACAAATTAATCATACTCCATTTGTAATAAGTTGACAAGGTCTTTTCATTACTATATAATACAAGTATACTTATTTAAATTGTTGATTAAGAAAAGTATGTAAAATGATTTTTAAAGAAAGTGATTGCTGATGGAAATATCATAAAAGAGTTTTACAGAAATGGGCTTATGAATGAGCACTGAAATTATTATTAAAGTAGGCTGCTTCGGTAGTTAACCGTTATCAAATAACAAATGTATGATTGTACATTGTAGGTGGCATAAAAAATAAGAAAATAACTCTTATCCTAAATGGAATAAGGGTTTTTTAAATAATTTAAATAAGATGGAGGAGAAAAATATGAAAAAAGTTATACTAAGTGGAGATCGACCAACTGGTCCACTTCATATTGGACACTATGTAGGCACATTGAGAAATCGTTTAAAATTACAAAATGAAGGAAATTATGATGAAATGTATATATTCTTAGCTGATGCACAAGCGTTAACTGATAATTTTGAAAATCCTCAAAAAGTTAAGGAAAATATTTTAGAAGTGGCGCTTGATTATTTAGCAATTGGTTTAGATCCTAATAAAGTTACATTTTTTATTCAATCAGAAATCTCAGAATTAACTGAATTAACATACTATTACATGAATTTAGTTACTGTATCAAGATTATATCGTAATCCAACTGTTAAAGCGGAAATTAGTCAGAAAAAAATGGAAGATAGTATACCGGCCGGATTTTTAATTTATCCTGTAAGTCAAGCTGCTGATATAACGGCATTTAATGCTACTGTAGTACCAGTTGGTGATGATCAACTTCCAATGATTGAACAAACTAGGGAGATAGTTCGTAAATTTAATAGTATTTATGGTGAAACTTTAACTTTACCAGAAGCTGTAATTCCTAAAAATAAAGCTGAAAGTCGCCTTATTGGGATTGATGGTAATTCTAAAATGAGTAAATCTCTTCAAAATTGTATTTATTTAAAAGATAGTAGTGAAGAATTAAAAAAGAAAGTATTTAGTATGTATACTGATCCTAATCATATTAAGGTAGATGATCCAGGCAAAGTGGAAGGAAATGTGGTTTTTACTTATTTAGATGTTTTTGTTAAATCAAACTCATTTGCTAAGTTTTTACCAGAATATAATAATTTGGATGAATTAAAGGCTCATTATACTAGAGGTGGATTAGGCGATGTTAAGATTAAAAAATTTCTTTATGAAGTTTTAGAAGATGAGTTAAAGCCAATAAGAGAAAGAAGAATTATTCTAGCGCAAAATCCTGAAAAGGTTTATGAAATATTGAAAGAAGGAACTATTAAAGCTAAAAAGGTAGCTCAAGAGACTTTAAATGAGGTAAAGAAGGCGATGAAGTTAAACTACTTTAATTAGTAGTTTTTTTAGTAATAATCAATTGTATTGATATGCTGTTAAGCGGACTTTATCTAAAGTAGTTTCCATGTTATAATGAAGAAGGAGTGAAATTTATGGAATATATTAAAATTAAAGATGCAGATTTTATTGTGGAAAACTCGCCTTATGTTGTTAATAACGCCATGAAATATAAAAATAAGTGGCATGATTTGTTTGGTAATAAAAATCCTATCAACTTAGAATTAGGAATGGGACGTGGGGATTTTATTATTGAAATGGCAAAACAAAATCCTAATCAAAATTTTATTGGTTTAGAAATAAATAGTTCTCAAATGGTAATGGCTGTTAATAATTTAAAAAGTTTGAAATTAAATAATCTAAAACTTATAAATATTGATGCTAGAGAAATTGATAAGATATTTGGTAAAGAAATAGATACAATTTATTTGACTTTTTCTGAACCATGGCCAAAAAGAATTGATGAAAATAAGCGTTTTACTCATGAAAGTTATTTAAGATTATATGATAAAATTTTTAAGAAACATAAGCATATTATTCTTAAAACTGATAATAAGGGGTTATTTGCTTATTCAATTGAGACTTTATCTAATTATTGGTATGTTTTTAATAAGGTTAGTTTAGATCTTAATAATGATGAAAGAAATATTAAAAATGTAATGACAAATTATGAAAAGCAATATTTTAAAGAGGGAAGACCAATTTATTATATAGATGCGAAATTTGAAGGATAGGCAGTGTTAAGCTGCTTTTATATTTTAGTAAAGGAGAAAATGGAACTTAAGAGAAAATAGTATTATGGACATTTTAAGTTCTGAAATATGATATTTAATGAAAAAGAAACAAAATAGATTAGATATAGTTTATGAAGATAAGTATTTTATTATTATTAATAAGCCATGTAAACTTTTAACCATTAAGTCTTTAGATAATGATAAAAACTTATATTCAATGGTTTATGATTACTTGCATAAGAAAAATCAAAGGTGTTTTATAGTTCATAGATTAGATAAAGATACTAGTGGTCTTATTATTCTTGCTAAAAATCAAGATGTTAAAATTGCTTTCCAGGATAATTGGGAAAATGTTATTAGGAAATATTATGCGGTGGTGGAAAAAGAAGTAAAGAGGGAGGGAGTAATACGTTCTTATTTGAAAGAAACAAGTACTAATTTAACGTATATAAGTAAGGATGAGAAGGGAGCTAAGTTAGCAATTACTATGTATGTTCCATTAATAGCAAATAAGAATTATTCATTACTTGATATTGAAATTAAAACTGGGCGAAAAAATCAAATTAGAATTCAATTAAGTAGTATTAATCATCCTATTATTGGTGACAAAAAATATGGTAGTATCAAAAATCCGATAAATAGATTAGGTCTTCATGCTTATTATTTAGAATTTAATCATCCAGTTACTAATGATAAAATAGTTTTAAAAACTAATGTTCCTAAAGAATTTAATAATATTTTTCCTAAATGCAACTAATAATTAACAATAATAAACTTAAATTTGGTAGATTGCAACTTGGTTTCAATGTATATTTCTTCGTGAAAGAGGTGGAAAAATGAGTTTTAATGAAAAACTTCAAAAATTGAGAAAAGATAGTAAAATGTCTCAAGAACAGCTTGCTGATTTACTAGCAGTTACTAGGCAGTCAGTATCAAAATGGGAAAGTGGGCAAACATATCCAGAGATGGATAAACTTTTGGGAATATGTAAAATATTTAATTGTACCTTAGAAGAATTAACTAATGATAACTTAAAGGTTAATCTTAATAAAAGTGAAAAGAAAAATTATACGGCAGTATTACTTGATAGTTTTTTAGACTATATTAATAAGACATATAATTATTTTACTAGGATTAATTTTAAAGATTTTGTAAAGTTATTATTAACGGGATTTGTTCTTTTTATTTTCTTAAAGGCAATTAAGATGTTAATGTTATCATTTTTTGATCAGTTCAATTATTTATTTTTAGATAAATCAAAGATAATGAATTTTATTACGATATTAGTTATTATAATTAGTAATGTAGTTTATTATGTTTTAAGTATTTTTCTTGTATTATATATTTTTAAAATTGGTTTTTTGGATAAAAAGGATACTTTTCAAGAGAATATAGTTAAAGAAGAAAATGAAAGTAATAAAGAAGATAAGAATATAGTTGAAGATAAAAATGAAGTTAATGATACTAAGAATTTTACTTATAAACCGAAAGTAATTAGTCCTTTATTTAAATTTTTAGGTAGTGTTATAATGTTTTTTATTAAGATAGGTTTAGTATTTATGATTATACCTTTCATAATATTTCTAATTATATTGGGATTTGCTTTAGCAGTTGATTTTTATTTATTATTTAATAGTATAAGTTTTTTTGGGATATTCTTACTTATTAATTTTTTAATAGTGTTGGATATCTTGGTTATTGAATATTTATATAATGTTTTAAATAATAAGCATAATAATTATAAGAGAATGTTTATTACTTTAATTGTTGGTATTTTGGGAGTGGGATTATCTTCAGGTTTAATTGTGATTGAAGTTAGTCGGGTTAATATTTTAGATGATGCTCCAAAAGCGGAAATAAAGTTAAAAGAGTATTCTTATGATTTTAACGAAGATATGTTTTTCCTTGATGAGAATTATTACGTTGTTCTTAATTATATAGGTGATGATACGTTAAATAAAAAGGTAAATGTTAAACTTTGGTATTATCAAAATTTTAATGATGTTGATTTAATTAAGAATAATAGTGAGTTTTATTTATCTTATATGTATAAAGATGTAAAGGAATTTAAGTATTTATTAAAAATTGTTTTAAGTAATTTAAAAGAGAATAAATTCTATGATTATAGTAGGTTAAATTATATTAGGATAGATATTATAACTAGTGAAAATAATATTGAAATTATGAAAGAAAATAGGGAGAAATTTATTAATAATGAGGGCTTTAATAGTGAAAATTATTTAAATGATAGTCTTTATAAAGAAAATGAAGAGCTAAATAATATAATTCAAAATCAAAAAGCTGAAATCGATGGGCTTAAATTAGAAATAGATAATTATAAAGCTAAATTAGATGAGTATAAAGATAAGGTAGCATCTTTATTAGAATAAAAAATATTACCCTAGGGCAATATCTAAAATCATCATAATAATAAATCCAATTCCAAAGTATAGAGCCATAAGCTCTTTTTTTTCGTTTGTCATGCTTTCAGGAATTAATTCTGTTGCGATAACATAGAGCATAGCACCGGCCGCAAAGGCTAGTAAAAATGGCATTATAACTTGCATTTCCAAAGCTAGAAATGCCCCTAGAATAGCGCCAATTGGTTCTACAATTGCTGATAAACTTCCAATTAAAAATGCTTTCTTTTTGCTGTATCCTTCTCGGTATAAGGGAAAACTAATGGCGGCACCTTCAGGAAAATTTTGAATACCAATGCCAATTGCAAGAGCAATGGCACTTATTATTGTGGTATCTGATAGACCATAAGCAATCGAACCGAAAGCAACTCCGATGGCCATTCCTTCGGGAATGTTATGGAGGGTAATAGAGAGGATAAGGTTATTAATTCCTTTCATATTTTTTCTTTTTTTATATAATTTATCTCCTAAGAATAATAAAAGTATTCCTAATAAAATTCCAACTGAGCACACAATCCAAGGTGGCATATTTAAACTTTCGGCATTTTCAAGGGCGGGATTTATCAAAGAAAAAAAGGCTGATGCTAGCATAATTCCTGCCGATAAACTAAGCATGATATCCATATGTTTTTTGCTAATCTTTTTAGATAAAAAAATACATGATGAACCAAGAGCGGTAATTAGAAATGTTATCATTGCGGCTATAAATGATTGAAAAATTGGATTTAATTTAATAAAAAAACTCATCATATTGTATTGTATGACAAATTTTTTTAAGGGTTCCTTTATATTTAGTTATCGTAAAATTATTGATAAAGTTTTATTAGTTATAAAATAAGAATTAAATAATGGCTAAAAAAACTCATCATTTGCATGATAAGTTATTTTAAATATTCTTTTACTTCCATGATTACAGGTAATATTATAGGTCTTCTACCTGTTAAGTCATTAATGTATGGACTTAGTTCTAAAATAATTTGGTTCTTTAAATCTATGTAATTATAATTAGTTTTTAAACTTTTAATAACAATTTCTTGAACTTTTTGTTCAATTTTATATATAAGTCCGGCATTTTCATTAACTAGTACAAAACCACGGGTTGTAATATTTGGTTTAATTAGTAATTCTCTTGTTAGGGGATTAATATTAATTATTGTAACTAGAATTCCATCATGGCTCATTAATTTACGATCTTTTATAACGATTGAACCAATATCTCCAATTCGAGAACCATCAACATAAACATCTCCAGATTGTACTTTTTTGCCCATTCTAGCACTATCTTTTGTAAGTTCTACTACATCGCCATTTTTACAAATAAAGATATTTTCTTTTGGAATATCACAATCTATGGCTAAATCAGCATGGGTTTTAAGCATTCGATATTCACCATGTACTGGCATAAAATATTCTGGTTTAATAATTCTAAGCATCCATTTTAGTTCTTCTTGTTTAGCGTGACCAGAGGTGTGAATATCAGATAATTGAGAATTAGTATAGACTTTAACACCTTTTAAATATAATTTATTTATAATTTGATTTATTGATGCTTTATTTCCTGGAATTGGACTAGAAGAGAAAACTACTATGTCATCTGGCATTAATGATATTTGTTTATGAGTTCCATTTGCAATTCTGGAAAGAGCTGCTAGTGGTTCTCCTTGTGAACCAGTACATAAAATACATATTTCGCTTTTCTTTAAATCTTTCGCTTCATTTGGCTCTATAAATATGGTTTTATCAACGATAAGATTATTTTTTAGAGCAATTTCCTTGGCATTTTCCATTGAACGACCAAAAGTAATAATTTTACGGTTATTTTTGCGACAAGTTTCGACGATATGTTTAATTCGATATATGTTTGAAGCAAATGTAGCAATAATTATTCTTGAAGAGTGTCTTGAAAAAACATCTCCTAGAGCTTCATCAACTAAACTTTCACTGTTTGATGAACCAGGACTCATAGCATTCGTACTATCACTTAGTAAGATTTTAACTCCTTCATCGGCTAAAGCGGCCATTTTATGAATATCAGCCATTGGCCCAATTGGGGTTAAATCAAATTTAAAATCGCCCGTTTCAAATATTGTTCCGTTTGGGGTTTTAATAATTACCGCATAGCTATCGGGAATAGAATGGGTAGTTTGAACAAAGGATATTTCAAAATGTCTATATTTAAATACACTATCTTTATTATAATCTTTTAAATCTTTATAACTAATGTTGCGGTCTATTAATTTTTTTTCAATTAAATCGCAAGCAATTTTAGGTGCATATATTACTGGTATGTTGATATTTTGTAAAAGAAAGGTTATTCCTCCAATATGATCTTCATGACCATGAGTGATAAATAAAGCTTTGATTTTGTGTTCGTTATTTTTTAAGTAAGATACATCTTGAATAACATAATCTATTCCTAGAAGTTCTGTTTCAGGGAACATTACTCCTGCATCTATTATTATTATTTCATTATCGTAGCTTACCACATACATATTTTTACCGACTTCGCCTAAACCACCAAGCGCAAAAATAGATGTAACTTTTTCATTATTATTCATTTAATTTCCTCCTTAAAATAATTGATAAAGTTCTTTTGGTTATTTAATTATATAATAATTTTTTTATTTTGTCTACTGCGGATAATCAAGATTTTTAAAAGAAAGTTAAATGAATATAATGTCTAAAAAATCTGCGATTTTCAAAAATTGAAGTAAAAAAACAAACGGTTTTCCACAAAAAAGCCTAGTTATAAACAACAATAAAAAATTTAAAAGGGAATTAAGTATGTTCTTACAAAAAGTTTAATAAGGAGGCAAGAATGAAGAAAAAATATTTTTTATTACTAATGTTATTATTAGTACCAAAAAAGACTTGGGCTAGTGTTTTTTATACTGATTATGAGTTATTTTTAAAAAATACAACTCAATTTTATGAAGAAAGTGATTTATTAAAAAGGGAGGATAATACTTTATATCAAAATTATCAACTAAAAAAAGTTAATGAAAACTATTATTTAGAAAATAGTAATATAGTAGGAGCTCCATATATTGATAAGAATGACTATATTTATGAATATAAGGATTATGAAAAAGATTATAATAATACTTCAAATACTTATGGTTTGGGAAAAGTATTTTTTGATAAAAATTATAAATATGTTAGATTATATAATTTTGCAGAAAATACTAAAATTAAAAAGCTAAGTATTTATTATGATGATAAATTATTGAATTGTACTTATGATAGTAGAGATAGTAAGGATTTTTCTGGTACTTTAGGTCCAGATGATTTTGTGTATTTTTATTTAGATGATTTCTATGATATTAAAAGAATGCGTTTTGAGTTTGTTTTTGATATGGCAAAAAATACTAATATTAAGTTTGATTTATGGATTTCAGATGCCAGATATAAAGGTGGAGGTGATATTGCAACATATCAAATAAATTTTATAAATCATACTAACAATTATATTTTTAATGTAATTTCAAATGATAAATTTGTTGAAATAACTGATAAGCTGAGTTGGGTTAAACATGACAAGGTTAATCATTTTAATTATTATAAAAAACAGTATAAATTATATAAGTATTATGATTTAGAAAAAGAATATATTGATTTTTATAGTAAAGAAGCTAAACCAAACTATCACTTAGATTATAGTAAGAAGAAAGTTAATTATAATTATTATAAAAGAGACAAAATAATTACTAATGATACTTTAAAAGAAGGAGAACCATTATCTAATATAATAAATAGTACAACTTTAGATAAAGATAAAATTAGTATAAAATTAACGGGAAATAATATACTAATTAATTATTTAAATTATTCATTTAATCAAAAAGTTAATATAATTAAAAGCAATTTAGAAGAAGATAAAACTAATAAAAAGATGGAAATAAAGATTGAACAACCTAGTATACCAGTAGTAAAAAATGAAGAAAAAACTGCTGAAAGTATTATTAATAAGGAGACAATTTCCAATCAAGTAAGTGAGGAAAAAAAGTTAATTAGTAATAATTCTAGTGTTAAAGTGACTACTAAAAAAAGAAATGACTTAGAAGAAAAAGAAATTACTACTAAGAAAAATATAACAACCAGTAGTAAAAAGATAGAGAAACTGACTGAAAAAACTTCTAAAAAATCTAAATCTTATAATTATCAACAAATTATAATTGGGGCAGGCTTATTTTCGCTTTTACTTTTGTTTTACATTCTCATTTTTAAAAATAAAAGATAATTTTGTCGAAGTTGTTTAAAAAAATGAAAAATGTTCCTATATTGATAGGGAAGAGGGAAAAATGTTAAAAATAAATATGGAATATAGAAAAGGTATTTTGTTTGTGAGGTTAAAGGGTGAATTAAATAAATATACTTATGAAGGTCTAGATAAGTCATTAGCTCCAATTATTGAAGATCAAGGAATTAAATATTTGGTAGTAAATGTTGATTATTTAAATGTTTTAGATAAATATGGGATAAAAGCCTTAGAAAAGAAAGTTCAAGATACATCTAATAATGGAGGAATGACTCTTATTTGTAATAACAAATTTAATATAAACAATAAATTTCAAATAATTGATAATGAGTTAGCCGCTCTAAAGATTATTTCAATTTAAATAATAAGAAGGGAATGAAATTATGGAAGACATTTTATCTTTAAGTGAAGAAGAAATAGTGGAAAAATATACGCCATTTATTTATAAAATCGCTAAAAAGTTTTATAACGTCGAATTATTAGATTTATTTCAGGCGGGAGTTATTGGTCTTATTGAAGCTAAAAGGAATTTTAGACAAGGTTATGATGTATCATTTCAGTCATTTGCTTATAAGTATATTTTTGGCCGAATGTATGAGTTAGTAAATAAAAGTAGGGATATAAAGTTAAGTAAATTTTATTTAAGTCTTTATAAAAAGATTAATCTTGCTAAAAGGGAATTACTTTTTAAACTCGAACGGCTGCCATCATTAGCGGAAATAAGTGAGTATACGGGAATTGAAGAATCTCTTATTAATGAGATAACAATCCTAACTACAAGTATGTTAAGTCTTGAGGAAGAATATCAAACGATTAAGGGAGATGCTCTTCCGTTAAAGGAGTGTATTGGAACCAGTGAAGATTTAGATAGTCAGATATTAATTAATGACTCTTTAGAAAATTTAGAACCACTTGAACAAGATGTCATTAGGATAAGATATTTTGAGGATTTAACTCAATCTGAGACCGCTAAAGTCTTAGGTATTAGTCAAGTTAAAGTTTCAAGGCTAGAACAAAAGGGAAAAGCTAAAATTAAAGAGTATATTGCGGCATAATTTGTTCATAATACTAGTAGTGATATTATGAATAAAAATGAATATTTAAATTTGGTAAAAAAATTAACTCCCAAAGAAGATAAGCAAAAAAATTACTTGCTTGCTTTTTTAATAGGTGGAAGTATCGGGGCTTTGGGAGAAGCAATAAAATTATTTTTGATTAAGTTTTGTCATTTTAAATTAGATGATGCCGTAAGCATGGTTTTATTAATTATCATCTTTGGATCTTGTTTTTTGACTTCGTTAGGAGTTTTTGATAATTTGGCTAGCAAATTTAAATGTGGGGTTATAGTACCTATTTCTGGTTTTGCCCATTCAATTATGAGTTGTGCTTTAGATTACAAAAAAGATGGGCTTATAACTGGATTAGGGTCTAATATTTTTAAACTTGCCGGTTGTGTTTTATTATATGGTATTGTAAGTGCATTTATATTTGGAATAATAAAGGTGATAATTAATGTTTAGCTATAAGGATGTATATATTAATAATTGGTTTAGTGTTGTAGGACCATTAGAGAAAGCTTCAAATTTGAAAAATTATGATATTGCAATGAATGACTATTACTATAATGAGCCTACGATAGAAAAAGCGGAAGTAAAGATGCAAAAAGTTGTAATAAATTATTTAAACAAAATTTCTAAACCCGAAATAGTTATTGGTGGGGATTTATCTAATCAATTGGTTACTACGAATATGGCCTTAACAAATTCAAATTTACCATATTTAGGAATGTATAGTGCTTGTGCAACTAGTGGAAGTTCTTTAATCGTACTTGCTAATTTATTAGATAGTAAGAAAATTAAAGAAGGAATGTTTATAACAAGTTCTCATAATTTAAATGCGGAAAAAGAATTTCGTTTTCCAATTGAATATGGTGCGCCCAAACCGAAAAGAAGTACCTTTACGGTTACAGGTGCAATTGGTGTATTAGTATCTAAAAAGCCATCTGATATTAAAGTTGTAAGTGGAACAGTTGGCAAAGTTGTAGATTCTTTTGTTAAAGATGCTTATAATATGGGAGCAGTTATGGCACCAGCGGCTGCTGATACTTTAATTAGACATTTAGAATTAACAAAGAGTGTTATAGATGATTATGATTTGGTAGTAACTGGTGATCTAGGATTAGTTGGTGAAAAAATATTCAAAGAATTATTAAAAAAACAAAATATAAAATTAAAAAATTATGTTGACGCTGGGACTTTAATATATAAAAATATTAAATATTCTGGTGGGAGTGGTCCAGTAACTTTGCCGCTTGTTTTCTTTAATAATATTGTTTCAAACAAAAAATATAAAAAAATTATATACTTAGCAACCGGTTCTTTACATAGTCCTTTATTAGTAAATCAAAAAAATACCATTCCTGCGATTTGTCATGCTTTAACTATTGAGGTGGTAAGATGACAATAATATATTCGTTTTTATTTTGTGGATTAATTTGCTTAATTGGTCAAATTATATTAGATAATACTAAGTTTACCTTTGGACATATTACTAGTATATTAGTGGTTGTTGGCTCTATTCTTTGTACATTTAGTTTATATGATAAAATAGTAAAAATTGTTGGGATTGGGGCTAGTTTACCTATTATGAGTTTTGGTAATCTTCTAACAAAAGGCGTATATGAAGGATTTAAAGCAGGAGGATTTATTGGTATTTTTACTAATATTTTAGGTGAAGTATCACTAGGAATTTCTTCTGTAATAATATTTTCCTTTTTCTTGACATTATTTTTTAACCCTAAAGACTAAATTCGACAAAAAAATTAGTCTTTTTCTTTTATAATATTTCTGGTGAAACTATGATTATATACATTGATCTAATTATTATAATTAATATGATTATTGATTTTGTTTTACTTATGGGAGTAAATCTTTTATTAAAAAGAAATGTTAAAATATATAAGATAATAATTGGGGCACTTCTGGGGTCTTTATCGACAATTATATTATTTTATATTGACAATAATACTTTACTTTTAATTTATAAATTATTTACAAGTGTAATAATGGTCATAGTAACATTTAAATATCAAAGTTTTTCTTATTTTAAAGATAATTTAGTTTGGTTATATATATTAAGCATTATTTTAGGCGGTAGTTTCTATTTAATTAATGATCATTATACTATGTCTAATAGTAATTATGCATTTTCAGCGAATGGGTTAAAAATCAATTTAATTATTTTAGTAGCCTTAACTCCGCTAATTTTATATAAATATTTAAAATCGCAACAAAATTTTAAAACTACTTATTCTAATTATTATCATATAAGCATATATTATGATGATGTTGTATTAAATGGTACTGGTTTTTTAGATACAGGTAATAATTTAAAAGATCCTTATTTTAATCGGCCTATCATTTTAGTTAATAAAAGTCTCATTAAACATAGAGTAAAAACTTTTTTGGTTCCGTATCATACGGTTAATAATGAAGGACTTTTAGAAGTGTTTAAACCTAAAAAGATAGTGGTTGATAAAAAAGGGATAAGAAACGTATTAATTGGTTTATCTGATGTAAATATAGATGGGGTAAAGATAATATTAAATAAGGAGGCATTATGAAAAAGATATGGTTATTTATATGTAAAGTATTAAAAATTGATCACAGTGTTTTATTTATTGGTAGTACAGATATTTTACCACCGCCTTTATCAAAAGAAGAGGAACTAAGTCTTGTCTTGAAAGCTAAGAATAATGATATTGCTGCTCGAAATAAATTAATAGAACATAATCTACGTTTAGTTGTATTTTTAGCTAAAAAGTATGAAAGTACTGGTTATGATTTAGAAGATTTAGTAAGTATTGGTTCGATTGGATTAATTAAAGGAATTGAAACTTACAAACCAGATAAGAATATAAAACTAGCAACGTATGCTAGTCGCTGCATTGCTAATGAAATACTTATGTATATAAGAAAAAATAAAAAAAGAAAGACGGAAATAAGTTTAGAAGATGCTTTAAATTATGATGCAGATGGTAATGAACTTCATTTAGAAGATATTTTAGGTACTAATGAAAATATTATTTTTGATGAGTTTTCTTTTAAAATAGATAAAGAATTATTATCAAAAGAATTAACAAGGTTAAATGAACGGGAAAAACTAATTATGACTTTAAGATATGGTTTAAATGAAACTGAGGAATATACTCAAAAAGAGGTAGCTGAAATGTTAGGAATTAGTCAGTCTTATATTTCTAGAATAGAAAAGAAAGTTATCAAAAAATTAAAAGTATTGATGGAATGTAAGTAATTATTTAAAAAGGTTGAATAAAAAATATCTCCTTAAACCAATATATTTGGTGAAAGGAGTTAAGCATGGCAAAATATAAAGTAGAAATACCTGGAATTGATACTAATAAATTAAAAGTATTAAAGCCGGCCGAAATATTTGAATTATTTAAAAAATATCAAAGTGGAGATTTGCAAGCTAAAGAAGAAATAATTAATGGTAATTTAAAACTTGTTTTAAGCATTATTAATAAATATAATAATGGTAAATATGATATGAATGATCTATTTCAAATTGGTTGTATTGGCTTAATTAAAGCAGTAGATAATTTTTCTTTAGAATATAATGTAGTTTTTTCAACTTACGCAGTACCTTTAATTATTGGTGAGGTAAAACGCTTTATTAGAGATTCTAGTACAGTAAGAATTAGTCGAAGTATTAGAGATAACGCTTATCAAATATTAAAATATAAAGACGAATATTTATTAAAATATGGAATTGAACCTACTAATAGAGAAATATGTGAACATTTAAATCTTACAGAATATGAACTTGCGACCAGTTTAGAAAGTTTAATTGCTCCTGTGAGTATATTTGATCCTATATATAATGATGGCGGCGATACAATATATTTGTTAGACCAATTGGCAGACAAGAAGGAAAAAAGTAATAAAGATGATGTTATTAGTTTGCATAATGCTTTAAAAACTATTAATAATAGAGAAGCAAATGTTTTATACGCTAGATATATTTATGGTAAGACCCAAATTGAAATTGCCGATGATTTAGGAGTATCCCAAGCTCAAGTATCTCGCATTGAAAAAAATGCGATAAAAAATATTAAAAGATTAATGCGCTAGAATAATGCATATAATTAATAGGTGAAAAAGATGTTGATGAGTGATTTACAAGGGAAAGATATAATTAACATAACTAATGGTACAAAAATTGGCAAAATAATTGATATTGAAGTAAGTAGTGAGGGCACGATTAATTACTTAATAATTGGAGAAATAAAGATGATGAGAAGAATAGGTGCTGGTGAATATAAAATAACGTTTAAACAAATAAAGACAATAGGTTCTGATGTGATATTAGTAGAAATTTAGGATATAAATTTGAAATATGAGCTAAAATATAATATAATTACCTACTAGAGGTGGCTGATGCAAAAGAAAATTCTTTTATATGGAATGATATTTTTTATTGTTGATATTATAAGTAAGTTTATACTATCTAATCTAATCAAATTAAATGATAGTATTGTTATAATAAAGAATTTTTTTAATCTTACTTATGTTCATAATTCTGGGGCGGCATGGAGTATGTTTAAAGATAAGAGATTATTTTTAATTTTAATTAGTGTTGGAGCTTTAGTCATAATAATTAAATGTATTAGAGAATTTAAAGATAATATTAAAAATCGGTTTGCCTTTTCGCTTTTAATTGGTGGATTATTTGGAAATTTATATGATCGTATCATATATGGTTATGTTAGAGATTTTTTGGATTTTAAAATATTTAATTATAATTATCCAATTTTTAATTTTGCTGATATATTTATTTTTTGTGGGATTGTGCTGTTGATAATAGCAGTAGTTAAAGGTGAAGACAATGGAAATAGAAGTAGTAAATAATAATGAAAGATTAGATAAGTATTTAAGTCAAAATACGGATTATTCAAGAGCGTTAATTCAAAAAATGATTGATGATGATTTTGTATTAGTTAATGGTAAAAAAGAGAAGGCTAATTATCGTTTAAAAGAAGGCGATTTAATTCAAATTAAAGATGGTTATGTAAAACCTTTAAATATTGTTGCTGAAAAAATCGACTTAGATATTGTTTATGAAGATGATAATTTAATGATTATAAATAAACCATCAGGAATGGTTGTCCATCCTGGTAATGGGAATAATTCTCACACTATGGTAAATGCTTTATTAGGATATACTAATAATTTAAGTGATGAAAATGGTAGTTTAAGGCCAGGAATAGTTCATCGTATAGATAAAGATACATCGGGATTAATTGTTGTGGCGAAGAATAATAAAAGTCACGAATTATTGGCAGAGGCATTTAAAAATAAAACTATTACGCGTAAATATATTGCTTTAGTAGTTGGGGAAATAAAAACCGATACGGGACTGATTGATGCCCCAATCGGCAGAGATAAAAATGAACGTAAAAGAATGTGTGTAACAGATATTAATTCCAAAAGAGCAGTTACTCATTTTAAAGTATTAAAAAGATACAAAGGATATACTTTAGTAGAATTAAAATTAGAAACGGGTCGTACTCATCAAATAAGAGTTCATATGAAATACATTGGTTATCCAGTATATAATGATCCGGTATATACAAACGCTATGGCAAGTTCATTTGGTCAATTCTTGCATTCTTATCTGATAGATTTTGAAGAACCTATTACGAAGAAACACTTACATTTTGAAGTTCCTCTTCCAACTGAATTTGCCGAATTTTTAACTGAACTTATTCCTATAGAAAAATAATATCAGTTAACAACTAGAAGAAATATAAAATAGAGAAGATAAAAAGATGTTCCTAAAACAATGGGGATTAAAGCTAAATAATTTTTTTCATTATAATTTTTGTTTTCTTTATAGATAATAAGTAAGTTGTAAAAATATAATAAATATATAAAGGAAGAAAACCAAATATTTTCTAATAGGAAGAAAAATAATGGAAATGCTTGAGCAAAAATATAAGTTAAAATATAATGATATGAATAATTAGTTATTTTTTCATTATTAAGTAATACTTTAATGAAGGAGTAATTAATAAATATATAACTTAAAATGGAAAAGAAATAAAATATATTGAAATTAAGGTCAAATAATGGGTGTTTTAAAGTATTGTAATAGCTTATGTCAATCGGAAAAAAAGTAAAACCTATAAACCAAGTTAATAAAATTACAAGATATAGAATAATTTTTTTTAACATATGACCTTCTTTACTAAACAATTTAATTGTTATAAAATATATATGAAAAAGGCAGGATAATTATGAGTGAGATAGTAAATAAAAAAGATGAAATTGTAATGAAATTAGTTCATTACTTTGTAACGGAAGAAGATTATCAACCTATTATAGTGAATGGTGTAAAAAATGAAATTTGGCTAGAAAATTTAGAGGCACCATATAAAGTTATTAGAATTAATTCAAACTATATTCATAATAACGAGCAATTAAAATTTGATATATTTAAAATAAAAAATATTACTAAGCAAATAAAGAAAAAAACATTTTCTTTAAACATAAAAACTTTAAATATATTATTAGATTTAAATGATGGAGTAAATTTAGAGTCTTCAAAAGATGTTGATAATTATAAAGTTCAAACGATTAAAGATATTAGACAAGATGATAATTTAGGGGGATTGTTTCCTAAATTAAAAACTATAACATCAAATGATGATGCTAGTGACTTTGATATGATTTTAAATATTACTAATGATATTAGTAAGAAAAATGAAGATAATAATAAGGAATATGAAGCTGTGTTTAAACAAAAGAAGATTGTCGTTACAAATGTGTTAATTGTTATAAATATAATAGCGTATCTTTTATCACTGGGAATACCTAGTTTAGATTATTATTTTTATGTTAGTCCCGAGCTAATAAAAGATGGAGAATACTATAGACTTTTAACTGGAGCTTTTTTACACGCTAATTTGCTTCATTTATTAATGAACGTTTATGCTTTAAAAATTATAGGTACTCAAGTTGAAACATTTATAGGTAAATGGAAGTTTTTAGTTATATATTTGTTTAGTTTATTAACATCATCACTTTTAGTCTGTGTTGGAAATATTGGGGCAGTTGGCGCGAGCGGAGCTATTTTTGGTCTTATGGGAGCTTTATTATACTTTGGATATTATTATCGTTTGTATTTAGGAACTGTGTTATTAAGTCAAATTGTTCCCGTTATAGTATTAAATTTATTTATTGGTTTTATACTACCAAATATTAGTAATGCTGGACATATTGGGGGACTAGTAGGTGGTATATTTATTTCAATGGCTCTAGGAGTAACTAGTAAAGACAAATCAAACCGCGTAAACGGTTTAATTGTAAGCTTGTTATATATTGGATTTCTAATTTATTTAGTCTTTAGATAAATAATTTTAAACTAATTATTATTTCTTAGGAAATTTTCTAATTTTTAATTAATAAAAAACCGCTTTTGAGGCGGTTTTAATGTTTGGAATTAAAATTTACGATAAAGACCAATTGCTTTACCAACAATTTGGCAATTATTTAAAATAATTGGAGCCATTGTATCATTTTCTGGTTGAAGTCTTATATGATCATCTTCTTTAAAAAAACGTTTTAAAGTAACTTCATTTTCAAGGGTCATTGCTACTACAATATCGCCGTTGTGGGCGATTTTTTGTTTTTGGACAATTACAATATCTCCATCTAATATACCAGCATTAATCATACTTTCACCAGAAACTTTTAAGGTAAAAATTGTTTCTTTTGGTGGTATTAAATTGGCCGGGAGTGTAAAATACTCGTTTGGGTTTTCAATTGCTTCTATTGGTGAACCGGCAGTTACTTTTCCTAGTAATGGTACTTTAACTAGTTCTTCATCTTTTGGTTTAAATTCATTTTCGCCAACAACCTCAATTGTTCTAAACTTAGATTTTGTCTTTGAAATAGCTCCTTTTTTCTCTAATTGTTTTAAATGCGTATGAACGGTAGCAGGACTTGAAAGTCCCAATCCTGTACAGATTTCTCTAACAGATGGTGGATAACCATATGAAACTATGTACTTTTTGATAAAAATTAAAACTTCTTTTTGTTTTTTTGTTAATTTTTCTTGCATATATTCCTCCTTAACTAACATACTAACATACCAAATTAAAAAAGTCAAACATTTGTTTAATTTTTCTCTTGACATAGAATAAATGTTCGTGATATATTAATTTTGCGATTAAAAAGAAGGAGTGTGGTTATGATGATTGCAAAAATTAATAACTATAAAGGAGTGATTATTTTTTATTTGCTCCTTGCTTTGACTATTATTTGTGTTGCTGAGCGAAATAAGATGATTGATAAGCAAAAAATGATTTCAACTAGCGAAATATCATCATTTAAATATGAAATATGATTAAATATTTTTGCTAATAAAACCTTTCCGTGATATAATCTATTTCTGGTGGTGGTATATATGCATTTGCCAAATATGAAAGATGCAAAAATTAGAAATCAAAGTAAAGTTAACTATATATATGAAGAACGAAAAAATGAAAATATCTTTGCTGGTAAAAAATATTTTATAAAAACATATGGTTGTCAAATGAATGTTCATGACTCAGAGGAAATAAGAAAAATCTTAGAAAATCTAGGGTATGAAGAAACTCTTGATTATGAAAAAAGTGATTTGATTATTTTAAATACTTGTGCAATAAGAGAAAATGCTCATGACAAAGTTTTTGGCTTTTTAGGAAGATGCAAGCATTTAAAGAAAAATAACAAAGACTTAATCTTAGGTTTATGTGGTTGTATGGCTCAAGAAGAAAGCGTTGTTAATGAAATAAGAGAAAAGCATCCATACATTGATATAGTATTTGGTACTCATAATATGAATGAATTACCTGATATATTAAAAAATTATTATGGAAAACAATCTATTGAAGTATACAGTAAAGAGGGAGATGTTATTGAGTTTGGTAATTTATATAAAAGAGACTCAAAAATATCTGCTTGGGTAAATATTATGTATGGGTGTGATAAATTCTGTACATATTGCATAGTACCTTATACAAGAGGAAAACAAAGAAGCCGTAAAAGTGAAGATATTTTAAAGGAAGTTCAAGAATTAAAAGAACAGGGCTATAAAGAAATAACTTTATTAGGGCAAAATGTTAATGCTTATGGAAAAGATCTTGATGATGAAATTGAATTCAGCAGACTATTAGAATTAGTAAGTGATATTGGGATAGAGAGAATTAGATTTGTTACATCTCATCCATGGGATTTTACTGATAAAATGATTGATGTTATTGCTTCAAAAGATAATATTATGCCATATATTCATCTTCCTTTACAAAGTGGTTCTAATCGAATTTTGAAATTAATGGGCAGAAGATATACACAAGAAGAATATATAACTTTATATGAAAAAATAAGGCAAAAAGTTAAAAATGCCAGTATAACAACTGATATTATAGTGGGATTTCCGGGTGAAACAGAAGATGATTTTAAAGAAACATTAAAAGTAGTTGAAAAATGCCAGTATGATGGAGCATTTACATTCATTTTTTCTCCGAGAGAAAATACGCCTGCTGCGAAAATGGAAGATAATATAACTTTAGAAGAGAAAGAAAGTAGATTACAAAGATTAAATGCGATGATAAATAATTATTCAAAAGAAAGTAACGAAAAATTATTAAATCAAAATGTTAAAGTTTTAGTTATAGGAAAATCCGAAAAAGATAACTCGAAAGTATGTGGTTATACTGAAAATATGAAACTAGTCAATGTTGAAGCGTCTGAAGATACGATCGGAAAGATTATAGATGTAAAAATTATTGAAGCAAAAAGCTTTAGTTTAGATGGGATTATTGCGGAATAATTCCTTTTATTTTTAATAATGATTTGATATAATAAATGAAAGAATTGGAGGCAAAATGGAAAATAATAATAGTAATAATTCAAGTGCTAAACCAAATGACGCAATTGTTTTAGGAACTTTAAAAAAAGAAAAATCTAGTAAGCCAATATTTGTTTTAATTGTATTTGCTTTACTCATTGCTACTGTTTTTATGCTTCCTAATATAAAAAAATATATGGCAACTAATGATAATACCATTACGAGATTTTATAATAATTATTTAAAATCTTTTTTAGAAAATGATACATCAGATGATTATTATTACATACCGCAGACAACTACTACGCAAAAATCGTCTAATGATATATCTTCTAGTGATGACATAAGCGATATTACATGTGCTAGTGGGGGAGATCAATATGTTTATCATTTTGAAAATTTGAAATTAAAAAAAATAAATCATTCATTTAGTTATGCTAAAAATCAAATTGATTATAGTACTAAATATGAGGAGTATAAAATTATAAACGCGTATTATAATACTTTGGCTCTTTCAACATCTTTAACTGAAAATGATGAAGGATTTACATTCGAAAATGCAATGGACTTGAGCAAAGTTACTCCCTCAAGTTTTGAAACAAATAAAAACGGCAATTATTATGACTTAGATACTAACAAAGAAACACTAGTTTCCTTACAAAAAGCCAAAGGTTTTGATTGCCAATGAATTTTACAATAAATGATTTTAATGGTCCGCTTGATTTGCTGTTACATCTTATAAAAGCAAACAAGATGGATATATATAATATAAATATTGCCGTTATCACTAAAGAATATTTAGATTTTATAAATAATAATAGTGATTTATCGATTGATGCATATAGTGAATATTTAGTTATGGCTTCTGAACTTATTCATTTAAAGAGCAAACTACTTTTAAATAATAAAGTTGATGAAGAGGAAGATACTCTATATGACATTAACAATGAAGAAGAATTAAGAATGCGTCTTTTAGAATATCAAAGCATTAAAGAAAAATCAGATGACTTTAGAAAATTAGAGGCTAAAAGAAGTAATGTGTATACCAAAATTCCAGCTAATTTAGCTGAATTCAAAACCGAAAATCAAAAATTAAGTGGAGATGTAAGCTTAGCTGATTTAATTAATGCGTTTGAAGAACTTTTGAAAAGACAGAAAATGAAGCAGCCTATTAATACGAAAATTGCTAAAAGAGAGCTTAGTGTGGAAGAAAGAATTAGTAGTATTCGGGATATTCTAAAAAAGAGAGGCAAAATTAATTTTGTCGATTTATTTGATGATTTTAGTAAACCTTATGTAATTGTAACATTTTTAGGAATTTTAGATATGAGTAAAAACAAAGAAATAATTATTACTCAAGAACGTAATTTTGGTCAAATAAATATAGAAGGAAGAATGTAGTATGAAACAGTTAGGAATTTTAGAGGGCCTTTTATTTGTTGTAGGAGATGAAGGCATTACCTTACAATCAATCTGTGAGATAATGGAAATAAGTGAAACAGAAGCTAAAAATATTTTAAAAGCCTTAAAAAGTGCTTATGAAAGTGATGAAAGAGGTATTACCATTAGTTATTTAGCTGAAACTTTTAAATTGACTACAAAACCAGAACATAAAAGTTATTATCAAAAGCTAGTGGTAACCTCAGAAAATAATACTCTTAGTAATTCTAGTTTAGAAACTTTAGCAATTATAGCTTATAATGGCCCAATTACGCGAGCGGAAATTGATGAAATACGTGGAGTGTCAAGCTCATATACAATAAAAAGATTGCTGGCAAAGGATTTAATTAAAGTTTCAGGAAAATCAGAATTGGCGGGAAGACCTAATTTGTATGTTGTTACAAATGAATTTTTAGATTACTTCGGGTTGGCGACTATAAACGATTTGCCAAAATTAGTCAAAAATGAAGATATGGCAGATGCCGAACTTTATACGACAATTTTTAAAGAAAATGAATAGATTTTATAATTAAAAGATGTTATAATCTATTTATGCCCATGTGGTGGAATTGGTAGACGCGTTGGACTCAAAATCCAATGGTAGCAATACCGTGAGGGTTCAAGTCCCTCCGTGGGCACCATTTTTTTATTGCCCAATAGCCAAGCGGTAAGGCATCAGGCTCTGACCCTGACATTTCATAGGTTCGAATCCTATTTGGGCAGCCATATAATTTTAAAGCTTTTAAACAAAGGCTTTTTATTTATTAGGTAAAATGGTTTAATATAAAAATTAAAAGAGTTGATAAATTAAGCTACTAATGCAAAAAAGTGATAGTGATTATTCATTATCATTTTTATATTGCCTTGTTTTTTATCATGTTTAAGATAAGACATTTTAAAATTTTGAGGGTTATTTTTTTGTTTGGCTAAATAACGTATCTATCTAAATTAAGTTAAGTAATATGGATTTAATAAAAGAAAAAGTTAATTTTTTTTGTTAAATTTTTCTAAGAATTAACATAATCTTTATAAACAAATTAATTCCTAAAAAACATTTTAGATTTTAATAGTTTATATGTTTTAGTGGATGTAAAGTAAAAGTAAAAAATATTTTTGTTTAAAGGGTTAAAATTCACAAATAAAAAATTGAACTTAAGTTAATATCAAGCTAATCTTTGCAAAAAAATTAAATGTTTTTTTGAGACAAAAACTCAAAAAAATAAAAAAACAAAAAATCAAAAAAGTAAAAAAAGTATTAAAAAAAACATTGCATATAATATTCTTATTTGTTATTATTATTTTGGCAATAGAAAGTGCAGAGGTTAACAGATGTGGAATGAAGTATTAGATGAGTTAATAGTTGTTAAAAGAAGTGGTCAAAGGGTTGAATTTAATGCTTCAAAAATTGCGATCGCAATCAAAAAAGCCTATGAAAGCACTTATAATAATATAGATGAAAAAAAGATATATAAATTATTTGAAAAAGTACTAGCCTACATAAATTTAAATTATCATGATCGGAAAACAATAAGTGTTGAAGACATCCAAGATATTATTGAAAAAATATTACAAGACGAAGAACAAAAAGTATATATATCTTTTCAAGAATATCGTCATCGTAGAGCAGCTTCTAGAAAGGCCTTTGCGGAAAAACAACAACACAAATTTGTTAAAGCAATTGAAAAAATTCAAGAACAAAGTAATAATGAATACCAATTAACTTCTAGTGAAAAGATTAATAATTTAGGTAAAATAATATTTTCCGAATATGCAAAATCTTATGTATTAGATACTAAATTTGTTAGAGCGTTAGAAGAAGGAAATATATATATTCATAATCTTGATTATTTTTCCTTAGGAATATTTTCACATTTTAATTATATGTTTAATGCTAAAAATAATTTAAATGAACAAATATATGATGCTAAAAATGCAGAAATTGAGATAAACAGTATTATAAATTTAGGGATGTTAGATTATATATTAATTCCTTATATTATTTCGAAATATAAAAAGATAGTTATTAATAGCTTAAATAAATATTTAAAGATATTCGGATTTCACAATTTTATTAACATAAAAAAATATGAAGAATTAATTAATAAAGCCTTAAGTGTAGAAGAAATTGATGAAATTTTAATTAATATAAAAATTAATAATACATTAGATAATGTTATTACAATGTTAACTCAGTTTTCAAAAGAAGAAATAAATGACTATATAAAAAATACTGTGGAAAAAATATTTAAAATATTAAATTATGATGGTCAAAGAACTACTAAATTTAATATTAGTATTGGTTTTAATAACGAACCATTAGGAATAAAAATAAAACAAGAAATAATTAATTACTTAAAAGATAATATTTTCCTAGAAAAAGTAACTGTAATTTTTAAAATAACCGAAAAAACTGCGGAAGAAGAAATTAATAACATTGTTTCTCTAATCGCAAATCATAAGAATATTAAAATATTATTCATTTCTTCAGAAGAAGGTCTAAACGTTGAATATTTTGCTGATGGCTTAAAAGTATACGAAAATATTAATCAAGAAAATTCTTCATCAGAGGGAAAACTAGCAATTGGAGAAACAAGTATTAATTTAGCTAGACTAGGTTTTAAATACCGTAATAAAAATATAGATGACTTTTACAAAGAATTAGATAGTACCTTAGATTTAATAAAAAATCAATTACTTATTACTTTTGAAAGTATTGGTAATAAAACTAGAGATAATTATAAAGTTTTATTTAAAGGTAATGTTTATGATGATGAAAAATTAGATGGTAACCAGAAAATAAGAAAAGTAATTAAAAGTGGAACCTTAAATATTGGAGTAATTGGAATAGCTCAATGTGTAAACCTTTTAGAAGAAAATGAAGAAAAAAAATTCAAACTTCTTATTAAGATTTTGCAAAGAATTAAAACTAAATGCCAATTATATAGTGAAGAAAATAAAATTAAGTTTGCAATGTTTGAGCCTTCAGACTTAAAGCCTCGAGAATACTTGATTAAAATTGATAAATCTATTTATGGAATAAATAAAAATATAACCAATAAAACTTATTATGAAAAAATTGATAAGTACGTTACTGATTTAACAAAGTATAAGGAAATAGAAAAATTATTTGATGGTGGAATACTATATGAAACTTCCTTGCCGGCAAATATTTCAAATAAAAAAATATATGACATGATAAAAATTATGCAAAAATTAAAAATTGGTTTAGTTAAAATAAATGTAGGTAAAATATGAATATAAGTGGATTTAATAAATTGACTTTATTAGATTTTCCTAACAAAGTAGCTTGTATAATTTTTACGCAAGGTTGTAATTATTGTTGTGCTTATTGCCAAAATTCGGCATTAACAAAGTTTAATAAAGAAAATATGATTGATGAAGATGAAATAATTTCTTATTTAATAAAAAGGCAAAACATTTTAGATGGTATAGTTATTAGTGGGGGAGAACCAACTATGCAAGAAGGACTTATCCCATTTTTAAGAAAGATAAAAAATACTGGAATGTTAATTAAATTAGATACAAATGGTAGTAATCCGACTGTTTTAAAAAAAATAATTGAAGAAAAATTAGTTGATTATATTGCGATGGATATAAAGGAAGATTTTTCAAAGTATGAAGAAATAACAAAATGTACAGTTAATGTTCATAGCTTGCAAAAAAGTATCGAACTTATTACAAAAAGCGGGATTGATTATGAATTTAGGACAACAATAATTAAAGATTATCACAGTATAAAAGATATAGAAAATATTTTAAACTATATCCCTAAGAATGCTAAATATTATTTACAAAATTTTCGCGATAGTGATGGAGTTTTAGATAAAGCGCTGAGATCATTTTCTCATGAAGAGTTAGAATTATGGCAAAATGAATTTAAGCAAAATTACCCTAATCTTAAGATTAGAGGATTATAAAAATATATACAAAGAAAGTGGGAGGAAATGTATGTATAAGGTAAGAAAAAGGGATGGTAAGGTTGTTGCATTTGATTTAAGTAAAATTGGAGATGCAATTAAAAAGGCTTTTGAAGCTGAAGAAGTAACATATGATGATAATGTTATTGATTTCTTAGTTTTAAAAGTTACAGCGGATTTTGCTGATAAAGTAAAAAATGATATTATTGGCGTTGAAGATATTCAAGACAGCGTTGAAAATGTACTAATTAAAGCAGATTATACTGGAGTGGCAAAAGCGTATATTTTATATCGTAAATTGCATGAAAAACAAAGAGCATTAGAGTCAACTGTCTTAGACTATAAAAATGTTGTAAATAGTTATATTAATGTTACTGATTGGAGAGTAAAAGAAAATTCAACTGTTACTTATTCAGTTGGTGGTTTGATTTTAAGTAATTCTGGGGCTATTACAGCTAATTATTGGCTATCTGAGGTTTATGATGAAGAAATAAGTAATGCTCACCGTAATTGTGATATTCATATTCATGATTTATCGATGTTAACTGGTTATTGTGCTGGTTGGAGTTTAAAACAGCTTATAACGGAAGGTCTTGGGGGAGTACCAGGAAAAATAACTAGTAGTCCTGCAAAACATTTGTCGACACTTTGTAATCAAATGGTAAACTTTCTTGGTATAATGCAAAACGAATGGGCAGGAGCTCAAGCTTTCTCTTCTTTTGACACTTATTTAGCGCCTTTTGTAAAAAAAGATAATTTAACTTATAAAGAAGTAAAACAATGTATTCAATCATTTGTATATGGCGTAAATACACCATCACGTTGGGGAACTCAAGCACCATTTACAAATATTACTTTAGATTGGGTTGTACCTAATGATTTAGCAGAATTAAACGCTATAATTGGGGGAGTTGAGCAAGATTTTAAATATAAAGATTGTAAAAAAGAAATGGATTTAATTAATAAAGCTTTCATTGAAATTATGATTGAAGGCGATGCAAATGGCAGAGGCTTCCAGTACCCAATCCCAACTTACTCAATCACAAAAGATTTTGATTGGTCAGAAACAGAAAATAATAAATTGTTATTTGAGATGACTGCAAAATACGGGACACCATACTTTTCAAATTATATTAACAGTGATATGGAACCATCTGATGTTAGAAGTATGTGCTGCCGTTTAAGATTAGACTTAAGAGAATTAAGAAAAAAATCTGGTGGTTATTTTGGCTCTGGAGAATCTACAGGTTCTGTTGGCGTTGTAACAATAAATATGCCAAGAATTGCCTACTTATCAGCAAATGAAAAAGAGTTCTATGAAAGATTAGAAAAGTTAATGAATGTATCAGCTCGAAGCTTAAAAGTTAAAAGAAATGTTATAAGCAAACTTTTAAATGAAGGATTATATCCATATACAAAGAGGTATTTAGGAACTTTTAATAATCATTTCAGTACAATCGGTCTTGTAGGAATGAATGAAGCTTGTTTAAATGCAAATTGGATTAAAGAAGATTTAACTAAAGAAAAAGCTCAAAAATTTACTAAAGAAGTACTAAACTTTATGCGAGAAAAATTATCGGATTATCAAGAAGAATATGGAGATTTATATAATTTAGAAGCAACTCCAGCTGAAAGTACATCTTATCGTTTAGCAAAAAAAGATAAATCTTTATACCCTGATATTATTACGGCATCAGATGATGAAACCCCATTTTATACTAATAGTTCGCATTTACCAGTTGGTTATACAGATGATTTATTTACGGCTTTAGATATCCAAGATGAATTACAAACTCTATATACATCAGGTACTGTTTTCCATGCTTTTTTAGGAGAAAGATTGGAAGACTGGAGTGCGGCTGCTAATTTGGTTAGAAAAATTGCTGAAAATTATAAGCTTCCTTACTATACAATGAGTCCAACTTATTCAATTTGTAAAAATCATGGATATATTACTGGTGAAGTGTGGAAATGTCCAACTTGCGGGGAAGAAACCGAAGTATATTCGAGAATTACGGGCTATTATAGACCTGTTAAAAATTGGAATGATGGAAAAAGCAAAGAATATAAAATGCGAAAAGAATATAATTTGACAGTATCTGCTCATCATGAAAAATGTCAATGTGAAAATAATGTTTGTGAATGTGAAAACTGCAATTGTGATAAAAAAGATGGTATTTACTTATTTGGAACTAAAACTTGTCCAAACTGCTCAATGGCCAAAAAACTTTTAGAAAAGAAAAAAATTAAATACACATTTGTTGATGCCGAAGAGGAAGTTGAATTTACGAAAGCGTTAGAAATAAAACAGGCACCAACTTTAGCTATAATTGAAAAAGGTAAAGTTCAAACTATTGCTAATTTATCAAATATTAAAAAATATGTGGAAGAAAAAAAGTAGTATGTATGATTGTATTATTATAGGAGGAGGGCCGGCAGGACTTACTGCCGGTATTTACCTTGCTAGAGCGAATAAAAAAATTCTTATACTAGAAAAAGAAAATATAGGTGGGCAAATATCATCCAGTCCATTAATAGAAAATTATCCTGGTTTTGTATCAATATCAGGAGCTGAACTAGCCAGTAATTTGTATGAACAAGCAGAAAAATTACAAATACCAATTGAACTTGAAGAAGTTTTAAAAATAGAGGATAGCAAAGTTAAAAGAGTTATAACTGAATATAACACTTATGAATGTAGTTCAGTAATAATTGCGACCGGAGCTAAATATCGGTTATTAGGATTAGCTAATGAAAAAGAATTAATTGGTAAAGGTATTCATTTCTGTGTAAGTTGTGATGGAGCATTTTATAAAAATCAAGATGTTGCTGTTATTGGTGGCGGTAATACGGCTGTTACAAACGCGATTTATTTAGCTAATTTATGTCATAAAGTTTATCTTATTTGTCGTAAGGATAAATTAAAATCGGAAGATAAACTTATAAATGATATTAAGGCAATTAATAATATTGAGATTATCTATAATTCAATAATAGATAAAATAAATGGTGATAAAGAATTAGAAAACATTGATGTAATTCAAAATAGTGGTGAAAAGCGTAACCTAGTAATAAAAGCTTTATTTGTATCAATTGGATTAGATGCTCAAAGTAGTGTTGCCGAAAATATTTTACAATTAAATGCTCAAAACTATATTATTTCAAATGATTGTGAAACTAATGTTTCTGGTATATTTGTTGCGGGAGATGTTAGAGAAAAAAAAGTTAGACAACTTACAACGGCTGTAAATGATGGAGCATTAGCTGCCAATCAAGTAATAAAATACTTAGAAGAAAAATACGATTAATTTAATGTAACCGTATTTTTTGCTTTTTAAATAAAATAATTAAATAATAAAAAACGACTTTACATAAGCCGCATTTATTATTTCTCGCAAGCGAGGACTATTAACAATGGTGTCCCTGAGCAGATTCGAACTGCTGACCTACCCCTTAGGAGGGGGTTGCTCTATCCAGCTGAGCTACAGAGACATGTCCTAAATAGTATAACATAAATATTTAATTATTTTAATATGTTTTAAACCATGATATAATTTTTTTATGGAAGTAGGTAAGTATGAAAAAAGAAAATAAAAAAAGTAATAAAGAAAATATTAAAAATTTTATAGGTGAATTTAAAACGTTTATCTCAAAAGGAAATATTGTAGATATGGCAATCGGGGTTATTATTGGTAGTGCATTTGGGAAGATTGTAACAAGCCTAGTAAATGATATATTTATGCCGATTATTGGAATTATAATTGGAGGAGTAGATTTTAGTAATTTAGCTATTAATTTTAAAAATGCTAGCATAAATTATGGAATGTTTCTCCAAAATATTATTGATTTTTTAATCGTTGCCTTTTGTATATTTGTTTTTGTTAAAATTATAAATAAATTAAATTTTAAAAAGAAAAATATTCAAAATCAAGAAACTGCATCAGAACCTAAACCTGTAAAAGATGAAAATATAATTATTTTAGAAGAAATAAGGGATATATTAAAAAGCCAAAAATCATAATCATTTTTTGAATTAGCAAGTATGTTAAAATAAGAATAATTGAGGAAGTGAAAAAGTGAAGGAACCACTGTTTTATAAAATAATTAGACCAATTTTATATGTTTGGTTTAAAATTAAAATAAATCCGACTGTTATAGGAAAGGAAAATATTCCTAGAAAAGGCAGGTGTATCTTGGCGGGTAATCATACCAATAATCTAGATTGCTTTTCTTTAGGGTACGGCACTAAAAGATGTGTAAGGTTTGTCGCAAAAAGTGAATTAGCCTCTGGATTTGCTGGTCATTTTTTTAAAATGATGGGTATTATTCCGGTTAATCGTAAGATTCATGATAAAAGTGTTATACCAACGTGTGTTAAATATTTAAATAAAGAAGCAATTGTGGGAATATTTCCTGAAGGTACAATAAATAGAACCAATGATATAATAATGCCATTTAAAAAAGGCGCGGTTGTAATGGCAAAAAAAGCTAACTGTCCAATTGTACCTTTTGCTATAAATGGGAAGTATAAAAAAGGAAAATTAATAATAATATTTGGTAAGCCGTATTATCCTAAAAGTGAGGATCCTGAAAAAGAAATTGAAATTTTAGAAGATAAAGTAATAGCTTTACTAAAAAAGATAGGTGATGAATAATGAATTTTATCAAGAAAATATTAAATAAAAATAAGGATGTCCCAAGTTCATATTTAGATATGTATGGTAATGTTCCAACCCATTTGGATTATCCTGATATATCTTTACATGAGATGCTGTATGAAGCTTGTCAAAAATACCCTCATTATATAGCATTAGAGTATTTTCATAAAACTTTAACATATAAAAAGTTTTACGAAAAAGTGGAAAAGGCGGCAAAAGCCTTAAAGGAAATAGGTGTAAAAGAACATGATCGCGTAACTATTTGTATGCCTAACACCCCCGAAGCTATAATTTTATTTTATGGTATAAATATGATTGGGGCAGTTGCATCAATGATTCATCCATTATCAAGTGTAAATGAAATTGAATTTTATATGGACGCAGCGGATAGTAAATATATCCTGACTGTCAGTATGTTTGCTGATAAAGTAATTGAAGCAGCTAAACTAGTTAATGCCAAAAAAATAATTGTTTCGGAGATATCTGATGGTATGTATGGAATAATGAAACAAGCTTTAAATATATATGAAAAAGTAAATAATTATATAAATAAAAAAGAAAAGGAGCCAATCATTTATGATGATGTGGTAATTAGTTGGACAGATTTTCTTAATTTAGCGACTAAGTATGAAGGAAATTATAAAGTAAAAGGTAAAGGTAGAGACGAAGCTGTTATTCTTTATAGTGGTGGAACTACTGGTAAACCTAAAGGAGTTAGATTATCTAACTTAAATTTTAATGCCTTAGGAATGCAATCATTTTTAATGGCCGATGGTGCTCCTGGAAAATCAGTACTTGTTATTTTACCAATTTTTCATGGTTTCGGTTTAGGTGTAAGTATTCATACTGAGCTTATAAATGGAATGAAATGTGTATTAATTCCTCAGTTTAAGCCAGCAGATTTTGCTAAATTAATCAAAAGGTATAAGCCTTATTTCTTAACTGGTGTGCCAACTATGTATGAAGCGTTAACCCAAAACCAAGATAATTCAAACTATTTAAAATGTGTTCATAATTGTATTTGTGGTGGTGATATTCTTCAACCGGAATTAAGAACAAAAGTAAATAATTATTTGAAAGAGCATGGTTCTAATGCCCAAATAAGAGTAGGTTATGGCCTAACTGAAAGTACAGCAGCTTGTATTTTAACTCCTAACTATTATTTTAAAATGGGTGCTTTAGGAATTCCTTTTCCTGATACTTATGTTAAAATTGTAAAACCTGGAACTAGAAAAGAATGTAAAAATAATCGAACTGGAGAAATATGTATAAGTGGACCAACTGTAATGTTAGGTTACTTAAATGAACCAGAAGAAACATCTCATACTTTAGTTAAACATGAAGATAATAAATTGTGGCTTCATACTGGCGATTTAGGATATAAAGATGAAAACGGAGTAGTATTTTTTAAGTCACGTTTAAAAAGAATGATAGTAACTAGTGGGTATAATATTTATCCTAATTATATGGAAAAAATAATTGTAGAGCACCCTGCGATTGAAAACTGTGTTGTGGTTGGTATTCCTCATCCTTATAAAAAACAGGTTCCGGTTGCGTGTATAGTTTTGAAAGATGATTTTGAGCCAAGTGATGAATTAATAAATGATATAAAAATATATTGTTCTAAAAGTATTGCTAAATATGCAATGCCATATCGATACGAATTTATTAAATCTGTTCCTAAGACAATTGTTGGCAAAGTAAATTTTAAAAAATTAGAAGAAGAATGTACGAGAAAGTATGGTAAAAAATGAAAAAGGAAGAATATAAAGTAGGTTATACTTTTTTCAAAGGAATACTAGGAACTGTATTTAAATTTTATTATAGACCTAAAATTATCAATAAAGAGATAATTCCTAAAGAAGGACCAATTATTGTTTGCTCTAATCATATTCATTTATTTGATCAAAATTTTGCTTGTATTTCGACTAAAAGAATGGTTCATTATATGGCTAAAGAAGAGCATTTAAAAGGTAAATTTGGCTGGTTCTTTAAACTTGCCGGCTGTATTGGGGTTAATAGAAGTATTCATGATGATGTTGCTAAAGATCATGCTATGGAAATTTTAAAATCTAATTATGCTTTAGGATTATTTCCTGAAGGTACTCGTAATCAGCTAGTTGGGAAAGAAGAAATAAAAAATAATGTTTATAATAAGTATTATAAGGAAGAACTATCTTTTAAAGAATTTAATAAAATTATTAAAAAAAATATGGTAGCAGTTTCTGAATATATGCTTTTAGATGATTTATTAAAAAATCAAAGAATAAAAGAAGATGAGTTTAAAAAATATCTTTTGAATAGTTCTAAGTTTATAAAGGAATTATATGATAGTAAAAAGATAAGTAAAGAAGAATATGAAAAATCATTCTTTTTGCCTTTTAAGTTTGGAGCTGTATCTATGGCACAAAAAACGGGAGCCACAATTGTTCCTAGTGTTGTAACAGGTAAGTATGTTTTTAGAAATAATAAACTAAATTCTAGATTTGGCAAACCATTTAAAGTGCCAGAAGGAATGAATTTAGAAGAGGCAAATAATAAATTTTGGGCAGAAATGGTTAGATTAAAATTGGAAGGCTTAGAAGATATAGAAAAAGGACGGATTTAATTGATAATATTAGATGGAAAAAAAGTAAGAGATAAAAAAATAGCAAGTTTACAAGAAAAGATTAAGAATATTTCTCTTTCTTTAGCAGTTATTGAAATAGGTGATGATGAAGCAACTAATATATACATTAATCAAAAAAAGATTATGTGTGAAAAATTAAATATAAAATTTGAACTAATAAAATTTAATGAAGACGTTAGGGAAGAAGAAATTTTATCTACAATTAATACTTTAAACAAGAGTGATGTAACGGGAATATTGTTACAGCTTCCAATTCCTAGTAATTTAAATGAAAGAAAATTAATAAATGCCATAGATTACAAAAAAGATATTGATGGTTTAACAGATCTTTCAATTATTAAATGTTATAAACATGAGGAAGGTTTAAGACCTTGTACTCCTGAGGGGATTATGGACATTTTTAAGGCTTATAATATTCCTTTAGAAGGAAAGGATATCACTATTATTGGAAGATCTTTACTTATTGGAAGGCCCCTTTATAATATGCTATTAGAATGTAACGCTACTGTTACGATTTGTCATCATCAAACAAAAGATTTAGCTAAACATACTAAAAATGCTGATATTATAATATCAACAACAGGTGTTCCTAATTTAATTACCAAGGATATGATTAAAGATGGTGCTATTATTATTGATGCTGGTATTTCACGAATAAATGGTAAAGTAGTAGGTGATGTTGTTTTTGATGAGGTAAGCTCTAAATGTTCTTATATTACTCCAGTTCCCGGTGGTTGTGGACCTGTAACAATTTCAGCTTTAATGGAAAATATATATAAAGCTTATTTAAGTCAAAAAAATTAATGAGTTTTTCATCAAAATATCACACAATTTTCATATTAACATTTTATAATGAAAGCATGAAAGGTTGTGGTACATGGTATATAACTAAAAACGTGAATATATGATACTTTTTCAAACAATATAATTAAAAGGATGTTCAAAACTCAGTTTACTCTATTCAAACTGAGTTTTTTATTGTATAATACCTATAGATTTGCTGATTTAGTTTAGTGGTAGAACAGAAGCATGGTAAGCTTCAGAGGACTGTTCAATTCAGTCATTCAGCACCATTAGAGTTTCACTTTAACTTTAGTTAATCTAGAAAGTTAAAGTTTTATAAGTAAAATCACTAATTTAAAAAAGTGATTTTTTGTTTAGTTTAGATTTTGTAGTGATATGAGTGTACGATATTTATAAAATGGAAATAACTAATAAATAATTATATCAGAAAAAAGTAATCAAAAATAATTGATAATATATGTTACAATAAATTAGGCGATAAATAGTATAACTCAACTTCTAGTTCGTGTTAAAAAATAATTTATTATTATATGATGTAAGCATGAAAGGAGAAAACTATATGGATCAAATTAAAATTGGGAAGTTTATTCAAGAAAGAAGAAAAAAAATCGGCATAACGCAAAGCGAATTAGCAGAAAAATTATATGTTACAGATAGAGCAGTTTCTAAATGGGAAAATGGAATTTGTATACCAGATGCTTCAAATATTATGGAGCTATGTAAATTATTAGATATAACAATAAATGATTTATATAGTGGAAAAATAGTTGATATGAAAGATAATGAAAAATTATTAGAAAAGAATTTATTAGAAATGGCAAAAGCCAAAGAAGAAAAAGATAAAGAGTTATTATCTTTAGAATGGAAAATAGGTTATATATCTTCAGTAACATTCATTACATTAATCTTTGTTGCTTCTTATGTTGAAATGGAATTATGGATTAAAATTT
>CAZPSA010000007.1:0-35159 GCA_964589375.1 uncultured Clostridium sp. | reverse complement strand
CCTTCAATCAACTAGTAAAATTTTATCTTAGACACAGTTAATTGAAAAAGGTCTTTTTTGGCAACAACTAGTTGCTTTTTTTATAATATGAAATGCTAGAAAGAACTTGGGATATAATTTTAAATTATTACTAGCTTTTTTAGGTGTTTTTTCTTATAATTTATTTATGGAAATAGTTAAGTTTAAAAAAATTAAAACAAATATTTATGAAGTTTCTTTAAATAATGATACTAAAGTTAGTTTATATGATGATGTTATTGTTAAATATAATTTGCTGGTAAATAAAAAGTTAGATGATAAGATTTTAACTGAAATTTGCGAGTATAATAATTCTTTAGATGCTTATTATCAAAGTATTAAATATATAAATAAAAAGATGAGAGCTGAAAAAGAGATTAAAGAGTATCTTAAGAAGTTTGGATTTAAAGATGATATTATAAGTAGTACTATAAGTAAGTTAACTAAAGATGGCTATTTAAATCATAAACTTTATATTACTAGTTATATTAATGATGCGTATAATTTAAAAAGTGATGGTCCTATAAAAATAGAGAATACTTTAATAACTTTAGGCTTTTTAAAAGAAGAGATAATACCATACTTAGATAAGGATTTTAAAGAAAAAGCAAGGAAGATTATTGATAAGAAATTAAAGAGTAATCATAATTTAAGTAGTTATATGTTTAAGGAAAAAATGGTTAATTATTTAGTTAATTTAGGTTATAGTAAGGATTTATTTATTGATTATTTAGAAAGTTTAAAAGTAGATAATAGTGCTAATCTTAAAAAGGAATGTACATTATTAATTAATAAGTATCAAAAGAAATATAAAGATAAAGAGCTTTATTATTTTGTTAAAGACAAACTTTATAAAAAGGGTTATAATAGGGAAGAAATTAATGAGGTGTTAAATGAAGAATTATTATCATAGTTTAAGCAAAGAAGAAAAAGGGAAGATTAAAGAGCAGTTTTTAAATAGTAAAGAGTGCACTATATATAAGAAAGCGGAAAGGATTTTTAATATTTGTATTTTTGGTATTATTTTTGCTATTATGGCTTTTGTCTTTGACTATTCTTATCATAATGGTATATTTAATTACTTGACGGATTTATTTTTATTTATTCTTTGTTTAGGTGTCCTTTTAAAGATGAATAAGTATAAAGATGGCGAGTTAAATCGTTACGCTTTAAAGCAAAAAAAGTAATAAATATACTTTAGTGCAAGCTTTACTTCGAAATGTTGATATAGTTTGAAAGGAGAGGGTTTATGAATAAAACTATAAAAGAAAACACTAAGAATAATGAAGAGGTTATTAATAATTTGTTTAATCAAATTAACGATATTATATTAAAAAATAAAACTAAAATGGTATATCAAATTAATGATACTTTAGTTAATACTTACTTTAATATTGGTAAAGCCATTGTAGAAAATGAGCAAAATGGTAATATTCGAGCTGAATATGGAAAAGATGTATTAAAAAAGTTATCTAAAAAATTAACTGATAAATTTGGAAGTGGTTTAGTTTATCAGGTTTGTACAATATGAGGTTATTTTATACCAAATATAAGAATTTCCAACCACTGGCTGGAAATTTGAGCTGGTCTCATTATTGCTATTTAATTTATATTGAAGATGATGAAGAAAGAAAATTTTATGAGCAAGAGTGTATTAATTCTAAATGGTCAAAAAGAGAATTAAAAAGACAAATCGATACATCTTTATTTCAAAGATTATTACTTTCTTCAGGAAATTCAAATAAAAAGAAAGTGTATGAATTATCTAAAAATGGACAGCAGATAGCAAATACTAGTGATATATTAAGGGAACCTTACGTATTTGAATTTTTAGGGATTAAGGAAAATAAACCTTTAATTGAAGATGATTTACAAAATAGTTTAATAAATCATTTGTCTGCATTTTTAATGGAATTAGGTAAAGGTTTTATGTATGTCGGAAACCAAGTTAGAATTACTTTAGATAATAATACTCATTATTACGTTGATTTAGTATTTTATAATAAAATTCTAAGATCCTATGTTTTAATAGATTTAAAGATGGATGATATGAAGCCTGAATACGCTGGGCAAATGAATATGTATGTAAACTACTATAATCAAGAAGTTAAAGATGAATTTGACAAGGAAACTATTGGTATAATTCTTTGTAAAGGTAAAAAAGAGGTAACTATGGAGTATGCTTTAGGGGGATTATCTAATAATATATTCGCCTCTACTTATACTTATTATATTCCTGATAAAGAATTATTAATTAGTGAAGTTGAAAAAGTATTGCAAGAAACTAAAAGTGATAATTAAAATAAAAAAATCAATAATTAAATTTAGTCCTAATTATTGATTTTTTCTTTCTTTTTAATTAACATTAGTTGCTTGAAGATTGAGCTTGTAATATTTGATTTGAAATATAAGTAGAATATTGTTTATTTAACTCATCATCTTCAATATTCATACCATAACTTTTTCTTAATTCAACTAAAGCATTAATTTGTAGGGTAGCATCATTTGTTTTTTTCTCAGCAGCAATAGTAGTTTTGATACTTTCTTTTAAGTTTTCTAAAGTATCTTTTTCTTTTTCGCCAGTTTTTAAAATAATATGATAACCAAATTCAGTCTTAACTGGTTCGGTAGTGTATTTGTTTAATTTTAATTTATAGGCAGCCGTTTCAAATTCTGAAACCATTTTTCCTTTATTAAAATATCCTAAATCGCCACCTTTATCTTTATTAGATGTATCTTCTGAATATTCTTTAGCTAATTTAGCAAAATCTTCACCATTATCTAACTTTTTAATAATATCTTTGGCAGTTTGTAAAGCTTTCTCTTCAGCTTTAGTTTTTTCATCATCAGTCATACTATCAGTTACTTCTGGAGTAATTAAGATATGTGAACAAGAAATATCTCCAACAGTTTCATCTTCATAGTATTTTTTAATTTCTTTATCAGTAACACTTTCTAGAGCATAGTCATCAACAGCTTTTTGACGATAATAACTAAGTTTTAGCATATCTTTAAATTCATCAATACTATTTATACCATAATAAGATGATAGAGCTTGAAGTAGCTTAGTTTCACTATATTTACCATTATCATCAACATAGTATTTTTTTACATTTTCAAATTCTTCTTTAACGTAATCATCAGCATTGTCATCTTCATCAGGGTATTTATCTAATAAAATATTAGTATCAATCATATCTATTAATGAAGAAAGAGCATAATTTGATTTAATCTTAGTATATAAATCTGTTGCGCTAATTGCTTTATCTTCCTTGTTAAATGTTACTACTGCTTCCTCACCATTTGCTAGTTTTGGGACTTTACCACAACCACTAACCATTCCTAAAATAAATAACGCTATTAAAATTTTCTTTTTCATATTGCCTCCCAATAGTTATTATAACAATATAACAATCAAAATACAAGAACACAATGGCGCCTATTTGTATAGAATAAAATGAGAAATGAAAAGGAGGGAGATTATGAACGCTTGCTGTAATAATAACATGGGTGTAAGTGGTGCTGCATTTATCTTAGTATTATTTATCTTATTAGTAATTATAGTTGGTGCTGCTGTTATCTAGTAAAGGAGGTTTAGTATGTGTGATAAATGCGATAAAAGCAAAAAACAATGCAATCAAGGATTAACTAGTAATGCCTTTATTGTTTTAGTACTATTTATTTTACTAGCCATAATTCTTGGCGCTGTTATATATTAAGAGGTATTGCCTCTTTTTTTATCTTTTAAATCATGTTAAAATAGACATAACATAGAATAAGAGGGTGCTTAAATGTTTGGAAGAATATTAGAAATAAGAGATAATGAAATAATAATTGAAAATAATAGCAAAATAGTTGATAGTAATTATTTAAATTTACATGTTATATTTAAAGAAGTAAATCGTAGTGTTGTAGGAGAAATAATAAAAATTACTAAAGAAGAAATTACAATTGGGTTATTAGGGGAAATTAAAGAAAATGTCTTTATGCCAGGGATAATTAAAAAGCCAAGTTCTTCAGCTGAAATTAGAGTTATATATAAAAATGAGTTGGAACTTTTACTAGGAAGTCAAGATTTACTTAATAAAGATAATCTTTTAATTGGTCTTTCTTCAACTTATAATAATTTTAATGTAACAACTAAAGTAAGTAGTTTTTTTACTAATCATTTTGCAATTGTAGGAAATACTGGTTCAGGGAAATCATGTGGGGTTGCTAAAATAATTCAAAATTTATTTAATAAAGAAGATAATTTTCCAATTAATTCTCATATAGTTTTATTTGATGTTTATGGAGAATATAATGATGCTTTTTCTTATTTAAATAGTAAAGAAAAAAGAGGTTATAAATATTATTCAACTAATTTAAATGAATATAATAATTTAATTAATATTCCAGCTTATCTTTTAGATGTTGATGATTTAGCACTGCTTTTAAATGTTAATTCAGCTTCTGGTTTACCAATTATTGAAAAAGCATTAAAATATGTTTATATTTTTAAAAATCATTCTGAAAAAAGTAAGATGTATCAAAATAGTATTATTGCTTCTTGTTTATTAGATATATTATCTTCTGGTAAAAATCCTAGTCAAATAAGAGATCAAATTATAGCGGTCTTATCAAGATATTATACTGATGATATTAATATCGAAACACCTATTTTTGAACCGGGTTATACGAGAACTTTGAGACAGTGTTTAAATATAGATGCCCAAGGAAAAATGAATTCTTTAGCTTTAGTTGTTGATTATTTAAAAGAATATAATCGTTTAAATATAGATGATTTAAAAAGGGATGTTAAAGTAATGTATTCTTTAGATGATTTATATTATGCTTTTGAGTTTGCTTTAATTAGTGAAGGCACTTTAAATAGTGATAAAGCTTATGATGAATATAATGCTTTAAAGGTTCGTCTTCATCAAATTATTAATAGTGATTTAAAAAATTACTTTAGTTGTAGTGATGAGATGATAACGATTGATGAATTTATTAAGAACTTATTTAATGGTTATCATAACTCTTATCAAATAATTAATATGAATTTAAATTATGTTGATGATCGTTTTGCTAAAACATTAACTAAAATATTTGCTAGGAAGTTTTTTAATTATGCTGCTAATTTAAATGAAAGAGCTAGTTTTCCTATTCATATTATTTTAGAAGAGGCTCATAGATATGTTCAAAATGATAATGATATTAATATTTTAGGATACAATATATTTGATCGTATTACTAAAGAGGGAAGAAAATATGGGGTTATTTTAGGTTTAATAACGCAAAGACCAAGTGAACTTTCTGTAACAGCATTATCGCAATGTCAAAATTTCTTTGTTTTTAAAATGTTTCACCCAGAGGATTTAAAAATAATAACTGGTATAACAAGTAATATAAATAAGGATAGTATAATGCAAATTAAGAATTTAACGCCGGGTAGTGCTTTAGTATTTGGGATATCATTTAAAATACCGGTAATTGTTAAATTGGGACTTCCTAATCCTATGCCAAAGTCTACTAGTGCTGATATTTTAAATACTTGGTTTTAAAAAAGAAGCAATTATTTTGCTTCTTTTTGCGCTTTTCTTAATGTTCTTGCTTCTCTAGCAGTAAGTCTAACTTTAACTCCGTTAATATTGTATGTTTGTAAGTTAGGATTTTGCTTACTATTTGTTTTATTATTAGCATGAGAACTTAATTTAATAGATAAAGGTTTTTTACTAGATATCTTTTTTGCCATAAGTTTTTCCTCCTTAATTAAAATCTTTATAGATTTTATCATTTATATTTTTAAATGTCAATTTAACTTTGATATATTATGCCTAAAAAGGGCATTTTTTTGCTTTAGTATAAGCTTTATAACTAGCTTTAGTTAAATCGTCAGGAATAGTTTCTATAAATGGGGTAGGATCAATATTTGGGGTTTTTAAGTATATACTTTCAAAACACGCTAATAAATAATTATTAAATCCAAGACTATCTAAATAATCTAAATAGTCAAAAAATTCATGTGTACTAGCACTCCAAAAATGAGTACTATCACTAATAACTCGCATACAAATCATAGTTAGACTAAAAATATCAGTTTCTTTGCTAGGTATAACTTTGCCCATGGCATTACATTCATATTTGGCTAAATTAGCAAGATTAGATCCTGCAAAATAAATGTAAGGTGATGAATTAGTTTCTACTAGTGGGGTATTAATACTTTCAATATCGATAGGTAATAATTCATTATCATCTAAAACTAAGAAGTTTCCGGGGTGAACATCACCAAATGCTAAATTATGTTCTTTAAAATATTTATGAATACTATTTAAAATAGTACCAAGTTTTCTTAGTAATTCTTTTTTTCTTGTAAGAGTTTCTTTTTCACTAAGTAAAATATCTTCTAAAGTACTACCTTTAATTAGGGGTCTACCAATAAATGGTAATCTTTTATCAGTTATAATGCCCATATGAGTATAATAAGCCATCTTAGGTAAAAGGTTCATTATATCTTCTAAATAAGTTAATGTTTTAATTATATCATCATAATAACCTTCATTAATAATTTTAACTAATAAAGAGTTATCTTTGGTAACATATAATTTTCGCTGATTAGGTGGCGTATATAATTCTTTAGTACTTAAAACTATTCTTTCCATTTCCCCTCCATAAGTGGTATTAAGATACAATAATTTAAAGAAAAAGTCAAATTCATGATATAATCTTTAAAGAAGGAGTATTTATGAAATCATGTATAAGCATAAAAACAGATTATAGTATTTTAACAAGTTTAATCAAAATAACTGATTTAATTAAATTTGCGATCACTAATGAGATTGAAGCTTTAGGAATATGTGACGATAATTTATGTGCAAGTGCTGAATTTATTAAAGAGTGTAAACAAAATAATATAAAACCTTTAGTTGGGATGCAAATAACTATTTCTTCTAATAAAATATATCTTTATGCGAAAAATAATGATGGTTTAAAAAATTTATTTAAAATAAATACTTTACTTTTAGAAGGGGAAATAATGGTTTCTGATTTAAAAAAGTATATAGCAAATATAATAATTATTATTCCATATTTATATCATGAAATATATTCTGAACTTATTTTAATTTCTAATGATATATATATTGGATATCAAACTAAGGAAGAAGAAATAAATGCTAAATTAATAAGTTCTAAAGTTGTATTTTTTAATATTGCTTTATCTTTTAGTAAAGAAGATACAAAGTATATTAATTATTTAAATATGATAAGAGAAAATAAGTCTTTAAGTGATTATGAAATGAGAGATTATTCTTCTAATTATTTAAGATGTTCTAAAGATAATGATGATTTTATTATTCAAATTGAAGATATTTCTTTGGCTCAGAATTCTAATTTAATTCCTCATTATGATTATAATATAAAAGATAGTTATGCTTTTTTAGAAGCTTTAGCTGTTAAAGGTTTAACTAAAAGGTTAAATGGTAAAGTAAGTGGGGTTTATAAAAAACGTTTATTATATGAATTATCAGTTATAAAAAAGATGAATTTTGTTGATTACTTTTTAATTGTATATGATTATGTTAAATATAGTAAAACTCATGGTATTTTAGTAGGGCCAGGTAGGGGTTCAGCGGCTGGTTCTTTAGTTACGTATAGTTTAGGAATAACAAATATAGATCCTTTAAAGTATAATTTATTATTTGAAAGATTTTTAAATCCCGAAAGAATAACAATGCCAGATATAGATATTGATTTTGATGCTAGTAAAAGAGATGAGGTAATTGCTTATGTAAAAAAAAGATATGGGGAATATAATGTTATGCCAATTATGACTTATGGGACTTTATCTTCTAAACAAGTGCTTTTATCAGTTTCGAAAATTCTTAATACAGATATTTCTTTAATAAGTAATTTAATTGATCCTAAAAAGAATTTACGTGATAATTTAACTAAAGATGTTATTAAAATAATAAATAGTAATCTTCAAATTAAAAAGGTATATTATGATGCTTTAAAAATTGAAGGATTAAAAAAACATATTAGTACTCATGCCGCTGGTATTATTATTTGTAAAGAAAGATTAGATGAAGTAATTCCGATTGTTAAAAGTGGTAATAATTATTTAACAGGATTTACTATGAATTATTTGGAGGATTTAGGTTTATTAAAAATGGATTTTTTAGCAATTAAAAATCTAACTACAATGGCTGATATTTTAAGGGGTATTGATAATTTTAATATTAATGATATTGATTTAAATGATAAAGATATTTTAGCTAAATTTGCTAGTGGTAAAACAACGGGAATTTTTCAATTTGAAGTTGAGGGAATGAAGAATTTCTTAAGGAGATTGCGACCTTTAACTTTTGATGATTTAGTTTTAGCTGTGGCGTTATATAGACCTGGACCTATGCAAAATATTGATACTTTTATTAAAAGAAGAGAAAATAAAGAAAAAGTAGATTATATTGTTCCTAGTTTAGAACCTATTTTAAAAGATACTTATGGAATAATTATATATCAAGAACAAATAATGCAAATATTTACTACTATTGCGTCTTATTCATATGCTGAAGCAGATATTATAAGAAGAGCTATTTCAAAGAAAAAAGAAGATGTTATTAATGCGGAAAAGAGTAAGTTTATTAAAAGAGCGATAAGTAATGGTTATAAAGAAAAAGATGCTAGTTTAATATATGATTATATTATGAAATTTGCAAATTATGGTTTTAATAAGGCACATTCGGTTGCGTATGCTTTAGTAGCGTATCAAATGATGTATTTAAAAGTTAAGTATCCTTTATATTTTTATAATTATTTATTAAATATTAATAAGGGATCTATTATTAAAACTAAAGAGTATATTGATGAAGCTAAAAGTCTTAATATAAATATTATTAAGCCTAATGTTAATATAAGTACAGCAGATTATTATGTTAAAGAGGGAATTGTTATGCCGCTTTCATATATTAAAAATGTAGGTGATGTTTTAGCTTCAATTATTGTGGAAGAGAGAAAGAATGGGGAGTATACGGATTTTTTTGATTTTGTTGCTCGCGTATATCCGCAAGGTTTTAACGAAAAAACGATTGAAAACTTTATTTTAGCGGGGGCTTTAGATAGTTTTAAGGAAACAAGACAAACTTTAGTAAGTAATATTAAACCGGCTTTATTGTATGGAGAACTTATTAAGGGATTAGATAAATCTTTAGTTAATAAGCCAGAATTAGTAAGGAAAGAAGAATATGCTAGTAATGTTTTGATGCAGCAAGAGTTAGATCTTTATGGTTTTTATATTAGCAATCATCCTGCTAGTATATATAAAGTTCCTAAAATTAAAGATATTGTTAGCTACTTTGATAAAAATATTGTAACTGTTGGATTATTAGAAAGTTTAAAAACGATTAAAACTAAAAAGGGAGATAGTATGGCATTTCTTAAAATTTCTGATGAAACGGGAGTTTTAGATTATACTATTTTTCCTAATCGGATTAATTATGCTAATATTATAAAAATTGGAGATTTATTAAAAATAACTGGTCATGTTGAAAAGAGAATGGATAAATACCAAATAATAATTAGTAAGCTTGAAATTATTAATAATTTATGATATCATAACCCTTAATTTAAGGGGTGTTTTATGAAAAAAGATATTTTTAAGTATGTTTTACAAATTGTTATTTGTCTATCTTTATCAATATTTAGTTTCTTTATGTGGGGAAAATATGAAAATAAAGTAGATGTAATGAGAAAAGTAGTAGCGAGTAATAGTTTGGAATTACTATCTGGGATTAATAATAGTAAAGAAAATTTAAAAAACGCGATTGTTAATGGAACATATACGATCTTAAATAATTCTAATTATAATGTAACGGCTGATTTTGTTTTAAAATTACCTAAGGATAATGGAATAAGTGCTAGTGATTTAATTATCTATTATAATAATTATACTTGTGATTTATCTTATTTATATCAAACTACAGATGATGATTATGAAGTGTATTTACTTAAAAGATTTAATTTAAATGGTAAGGAAAAGTTAACTAGTAATGTTACTTTAGCTTTAAAGGAAGAGAGTTTTTCTAAGGTTAAAGGTAACTCTTATCATTATAAGTTTAGTATTAATCCGATAAGTTCAGTTGATAGTTCTAAAAAGATTTAATTTTAATCTTTTTTTCTTGCAATAAATATATTTAATAGATACAATACATTTATAGAAGAGGCGTAATGATGAAAGAGAGAAATATATTACCAGCGGATACTTATATAGTAGTAAATAAAACCCTTTTAACGGAAATTGATAAAAGAAATTTAATTAATCTTTATGAACCTATTTTAGGACCACTTCCAGTTAGTTTATATTTAACTTTATGGAGTGATTTAGATAAATCGGAAACTATTAGTAAAGATTATACGCATCATCATTTAATGACCTTTTTAAAAACTAAGCTCGATGATATAAAAGAAGCCCGAAAAGCTTTAGAGGCTCTTGGTTTGATTAAAACGTATTTAAAAAAAGAAAAGGATATTAATCATTATATATATGAGTTGTTTTCGCCAATGAGTGCATATGAGTTTTTTAATCATCCTATTTTAAATGTTGTTCTTTATAATAATATTGGGGAAAATGAATATAATGCTCTTTTAAAGTATTATAAAAAGCCGGTATTTAAGTATGAGGATTATGAGGAAATTAGTGCTAAAATTAATGAGACTTTTAAGTCAACAGTTGGGAATATTTTTAATAATTCCGATATAAAAGGTAAAAGTGAAAGTAAGCTAATGATTGATTCTTTAATTGACTTTGATATGTTAATTGAAAGTATACCTAATAAAGTATTAAGTGAAAAGGCTTTAAATAAAAGAACTAGGGAGTTAATTAATAATCTAGCGTTTGTTTATAATTTAGATACTTTAAAATTAAGTGAATTAATTAGATTAACTATAGATAATAATGGAATGATTAGTAAGGATTTATTAATTAAGGAAGTTAGGAAGTATTATGAGTATAATAATGGGGGAGCATTACCAACGCTTATTTATCGTACTCAGCCGGAATATTTAAAAACTCCCGAAGGTGATCTTTCTAATAAGGGGAAGATGGTTTATATATTTGAAAATACTAGTCCTTATGATTTTTTAAGAAGTAAGTATAAAAATAATAATCCTACTCCGCGGGATCTTAAGCTTTTAGAGTATTTAGCAATTGATTTAGAAATGCCACCAGCAGTTATTAATGTTTTAATAGATTATACTTTGAGGATAAATGATAATAAGTTAACCAAAGGTTTTATTGAAACAATTGCGGGGCAGTGGGTAAGATTGGGAATTAAGACAGCAAGTAATGCCATGGCACAGGCCGAAAAAGAATATAAAAAGAAACCTAAGAAGGAAACTAAGAAAGAAACTAAACTACCATCATGGTTTAATAATCAAATAAAAGATGAAGAAATTTCGGCGGAAGAAAAAGCCGAATTAGAAGATTTATTAAAAGAATTTAGGTGATTAAATTGGAAATGATGAAAAATACTAAAAGTAAAAGAGATTTATTATTTAGTCTAAAAAGTGATTATGCGGTAGCGGTTAAAGATGATAATTTTAAAAAGCTTATTAATACTTTAAAAATAAAAGAAGAAATCGCGATTAAATATACATCTAAGCTAGAAAGATGTGTAAGTGAGCTGGGTAAATGTGCTAAATGCAAGAGTTTATTAGCGTGTCAAAATAGGGTAACTGGAATGGTTTATTATCCTAAGGTGATGAGTGATGGTTCTTTGGAGTTTAATTATGTTGCTTGTAAATATAAGAAGAAAGACTTGGAGGAAAAAGCTGAGATAAATTCTAGTTTTTTTGAGATGCCTTATGATATAAAAAAAGCTAAAATGAGTAATATAGAGGTTGAAACTAAACGAGCTAAGATTATTAAGTGGCTTAAGAAGTTTTATGATAGTTATCAAAAAGGGGAAAAATTAAAAGGACTTTATTTATATGGTAATTTTGGTAGTGGTAAAACTTATTTGATAAGTGCGCTTTTAAATGAGCTTTCTAAACTTAATTATTCAGTTGTAATTATTTATTATCCGGAATTGATAAGGAGCATTAAAGAATCATTTTCTTCGGGAGAAGATTTTTATGATCGAATGGCGGAAATTAAAAAGTGTGATTTGTTGCTTCTTGATGATATTGGGGCTGAAAGTGTTACTTCTTGGAATAGAGATGAAATTTTAGGGACAATTTTACAATATCGAATGGATAATAAACTAGCGACATTTTTTACATCTAATTTAAGTTTAGAAGATTTAGAAAGTCATTTGGTAATTAAGGATAATGCGGAAGAAAAGATTAAAGCAAGAAGAATAATGGAACGAATTAAGCAGCTATCTGAGTATATGGAATTATTTGGGGAAAATAGAAGAAAGTAAGAGGAGAAAGATGTAATATTTTTTTCTTTTCTTAAAATTATAAAAATGCGAAAATATGTACGCATTTTTTTCTTGACTTGGTTTAAATTATATAATATATTATTCCTTAGGGAAAACTTAACAGTTTGAGCGCTCGCCCAATTCACGTAGATGAAAGGGGTGTGATAAATAATGTATAAGAAAGATCTTTTGATTTTAGCTCTTATCTTAATTATCTTTTTACTAATCACCTTATTATTAATTAAATTATAATTAAGGTTTTAATAAAAAAGCACTCAATCTAATAAAGCATAGATTGAAGTGCTTACCAATATTAAACGGCGAGTACTCAACGGTGCATGTTAAGTATTCCCTTTTTTATTTTATTCAAGTTTCCTTGACAAATACATCATAACATAGAAAAGCTATATTTTCAAGCGCGAACTCATGTTCGCTTGCAGGGGGGTAATTTATGCTACTATAGACATGAAGATAGAAAATATAGGTGAGTTCTATGAATTATGTAAAAGATAAATTAAAAGTATTTTTAGAAAAAATTAGGAAAAATAAAAGACTACTGTATTTATCACTAGTTAGTGTTTTAGCTTTATTTTGTTTAGTTTTAAATGTAACATTTAGTTTTTTAAGTAGTAATTTTAGTAGTGGCGGCGCTAATGTAATTGTTGGTGATTTAAAATATCGGATGGTGATAAATGAGGTAGAGCTAGATGAGAGTGTGGGAACTAAAATTCCATCAAATACGATAGTTGGCGATCGAATAATTTTAACTAAATCGGGAAAAACTGAGCAATTTAATATTATTTTAAATTCATTAAATGATATAGATACTAAATATGAGATTGTATATAAAGTATGTGCAGATGTAAATTGTACTAGTTTTATTGATACACCTGATGATGTTCAAGTGGCCTATCATATAGATACACCATATGTAAGTGGAGAGTTAAAAGCAAATAAGTCAAAGTATATATACCTAGTAACCGATAATCAAACAAGTAATGATTATTATATTCAAGTTGGATTAAATGTTGGGTATTCTCATAATACGCTGGCTTTAACAAATCAAATAACTAATGATTTTTCCCCTTTAGGTTTAGAAGGTTTTATTTCAATAATAGGATATGTAAATGGCGTTGAAGTAGATGCTTTTCCCACGGAGCCAAACTATGAAACAGGCATCACTTGTTCATATAAGGATGGAACTGTGTCAAATGCAAGAGGAGTGTTTACTTATAGTGCCTCTAAAGGCTGGGAAGTAGATGTTTTTGGCTTAAATCGAAGTTTAACTACTTGTAGGGTAGATTTTACCGAAGTATTAAAAGTAACATATGAAGTATTAAGTAATAGATATGATTGCGCAAATTTAGCTGCGGGTTCTAAACCAAGTAATCCGGTAATTAGTTATAGTGGCAATTGTTCAGTAATTCAAGATACAGCAAATACCGATGGAACGCATACTTGGAGAATGAAGTTACTATCGAGTGGAAATCTTTCTGTAAATGGAATGATTTATATAGATGCCTTCTTAGTTGGTGGCGGCGGAGGCGGAGGTAATGGTAGTGGTGATTATAATAGAGATCAAAACCATTATGGTGGTTCAGGTGGTGGCGGGGGCTACACCTTAACGCAAAAAAACATCCGCTTAGATAATAAAAATGGTACTTATCAAATTGTTATTGGCGCTGGGGGAACAGCAACAGTTGCTGGTGGAACCACCGCTGCCTTTGGTTATAACATTGGTGGCGGCGGTGCTGGCGGTTCTTATAGTGGGACCGGCGGAGTTGGTGGTTCTGGTGGCGGCGGTTGGTCGCATAATAATTCCACGGGAAGTATAGGCGGTTCTTACGGTAATGCTGGCGGAGATGGTTCTGGCTGGTATACAAGAAAAGGTGGTGCTGGCCAGGGTACAACCACTTGTGAATTTGGCGAAGGAACTCTATCAGGCTGTACGAGAGGTGATGAATTTGCTTATGCTGGCGGAGGCGGCGGCGGTTGCAATGGAGGAGCCGGTGGTGCCGGAGGCGGAGGCCATGGTGATGGATATGCAGCAACACCAAACACAGGTGGTGGCGGAGGCGGCAGTCGCTGCGCAGAGGGAAATATAGGGGGAGCCGGCGGCTCTGGAGTTGTTGTAATTCGTGATGTGCGCTTATAATACGTCAAAATAGGCGTATTTTTTTTAAATAATCATATAATTAAATGGTGAAGCTACAATGCTTGATATAATCAATAATACCCTTAGAAATCAAGAATACTATATTTGTTTATATAATAATTCAGTGTATATTTATAACTATATTGAAATCTTAAATTTTAATAATGATCTTATTATGATAAAAGTTAAAAATCATAATCTTAAAATAAGAGGGACTAAAATGAATATTAAAAAAATGGAAAATAAGGAACTACTTATTGAAGGACTTATTACGGGAGTAACATATGAGTAGTAAGATTAAAATTAAAGTTAAAAATGAGTTAACTCGTTTTTTTGATAAATGTATTAAAAATAATCTTGATTTATATGATATAAAATATATTGATGATAATATAGCTATAATTACAATAAAAGCTAGTGATTATAAAAAAATAAAAAAGTTAAATTACTATTGCGATATAACTATTGAAAGTTTAGAAGGTTTATTAGGAATAAAAAATCATATTAAGAAAAATATTTATTTTTATCTTACGTTTCTTTTTTGCTTTATATTAATGGATATAATTACAAGTTATATTGTAGATATAAAAATAATTCATGAAAATAAAAATATTTATAATTTAGTTAATAAAGAGTTAAAAGCTCATAATATAAAAAAATATTCTTTGGCGTTTTCTTTTGATGAATTAGAAAAAATAAAAGAAGAAATTCTAAAAGATAATCCTAGTACGTTAGAATGGATTAGCATTACTAAAGAAGGTATGAAATACATTGTAAGAGTGGAAGAAAGAATAATTAAAGAACCTATTAATGAGGAAGGTAACCGCCATGTTGTTGCTAAAAGTGATGCTGAGGTAACTAAAGTATTAAGTACTAAAGGGGAAGTTTTAGTTAGAAGTGGGGAATATGTCAAAAAAGGGGATATTTTAATAAGTGGAATAATAACTCTTTATGATGAGATAAAAGGCAATACTTTAGCGACTGGGACAGTTTATGGTAATGTTTGGTATAATGCTTCCATTGCGTATCCCTTAAAACAAGAAATAACCAAGGAAACTGGCCGTAAAAGGTATAATTTAAATATTAATAATAAGATACTTTTAAAAAATAAATATAAAGAATTTAAACAGAAAAATATCAAAGAAATTAAAATATTAGGCTTAAAAATTAAGATTTATGAAGAGGTTGAATATCAGACTATAAATAAAACTTTGACTAAAGATGAATTATATGAAGCAGCTTTAACAAAAGTAAAAAATGAATTTAAAGAAAAACTTAAAAATGAGGGGACAATTGAAAAGGTTAAGGTTTTAGAGCAGAGTATAGATGAGGAATATGGTTATTTTAAATACTTTATTGTTGTTAATGAAGTTATAAGTAAGTATGAGTATTATAATGTTACTTAAAATGGGGTTATTAACCTCTTTTATTTTAGGAAAATTAGGGCAATCTTAAATAAAAAGATAAATTTTAGATAAACTTATGGTAAAATATTTAGGAGGGTGAGTAATGTGATTCCAAGATTAGCGATTAATGTGATTGTAAATTTGTGGCCAATGCTAACTTTAATAAGTGTCGTTTTAATAACAATAAGATTGACTTACTTAATTAATAATCATAAAAAAATAAATATTTCTAAAGAACTTATTAGTCTATCTTTTATAATTTATGTTATGCTTCTTTTTGAATTAGTTACAACGACTGATTTTGAATCATATAGTAATAATTTTATTCCTTTTAAGGAAATGCTTAGGTATTCATTTACTAGTAAACTATTTTACCGGAATGTAATTGGAAATATTGTTTTATTTGTTCCTTTTGGTTATTTTGTAAGTTATTATTGTAAATTAAATAAGGTATATCTAAGTTTTATTGTAACATTTATTATTAGTTTATCAATTGAACTTATTCAGATGGGAATAGGTCGGAGCTTTGATATTGATGATATAATTTTAAATGTGATTGGGGGATTAACTGGATATATATTTTATAAGGTATCGAATAAAATATTTGCTAAATATAATGATAAATTTAGAAATAATCTTCTTCTTAATTTTATTTGTATAGTTGTTATAATAATTTTAGCTTTAATAATTCTTAATTTATATGGAGTGGTGTTATGAATGATATTGAAATAATTGATAAGTATAATTATTTTAAAGATAAGAATATGGATTTTTTGCTTGATGTTTTAACTTATACTTTAAATAAACTTGAAGTTAAAGACACTATATGTAGTGTGATTTTAACTGATGATGAAGAGGTTCATATTTTAAATAGAGAGTATCGTAATATTGATCGAACGACTGATGTTATAAGTTTTGCTTTAAATGATAATGGTTCGATACCAGGACCAATTAATGTATTAGGGGACGTTTATATAAGTATTCCTAAAATGATGGAGCAAGCGAAGGAATATGGTCATAGTGAAAAAAGAGAAGTAGCATTTTTAGCTGTTCATGGATTATTACATTTACTTGGATATGATCATACTTTAGGTGAAAAAGAAGAGAAGGAAATGTTTGATTTACAAAAGGAGATATTAAATGAAAAAGGCATTATCAATTAAGAGATTAGCAAAGTCATTTTCATATGCGATTAAGGGTTTTTTTACAACTTTTAGGGAAGAACCTAATATGAAAATTCATGTTTTAGTGGCAAGTATAGTTATTGTTTGTGGTTTTATTTTTAGGGTATCTAAATTAGAATGGATAATATTGTTTTTTGCAATTGGGTTAGTTATGGCTTCGGAAATTATTAATACTAGTATTGAAAATTTAGTTGATTTAGTTACCCAAAAATATGATGATCAAGCTAAGATTGCTAAAGATACGGCGGCGGCGATGGTTCTTATTTTAAGTATAACAGCGGCTATAATTGGTTTGATAATATTTGTTCCTAAGTTTATTAGTATATTTTAATAATTAGAAAGAGAGTATAGATTATGAATGAAGTAATGAAAGAAAATTTAAAGATGCTATTAAAAAATTCTTATGCCCCGCTTTCTAAATTTCATACATCATGTATAATTGTTTGTCATAATGGTCAGGAATTTATAGGGGTGAATGTAGAAAATCCTAGTGCGAAAAGTGGATTGTGCGCTGAACAAGTTGCGCTTTCATCGGCCATAAGTGAAGGGTATAAAAAAGAAGATTTTAAAGAAGTTCATGTAATGGGGAGTGGTAAAAACTATTGTATGCCGTGTTTTCTTTGCCGTGAGCTTTTCTATGAATTTTTTAATGAAGATGTTAAAGTTTTTTGTTATAATAAAACAGGTAAGTTTAAGGAATTTTTAGTTAAAGAACTATGTCCTTATCCTTTTGAATTGGAGAATTAATATGGTAAATGAGTTAGAAAGATTATTAAGTAATGCCCATGCTCCATACGATAATATGTGCTTTAGTGCCATTGTTTTAATGAAAGATAAAACTACATTTGGTGGTGTAACAGTAAAAAATGCCATATTTAGAGATAGTATTTATGCCGAAAGTGCCGCGATCGCGAAAGCAATTACCGCTGGATATAAATATAAAGATTTTGAAGCAATATATATTATGGTTGGAACTAAAAATATAAATGATTTAAAATATATTAATAAAGATGTTATAATAGAGTTCTTTGAACCGGATAAATCAGTATTTTTATATGATTTAAACCGTAATCAAAGAGTTTTAAAGGTAGGTAATTTAATTAATAATATATATTAATGGAAGGAGAAAAAATGAAAAGTGGATTTGTAAGCATAATTGGAAGACCTAATACAGGGAAGAGTACTTTGCTAAATACAATTTTAAATACGCATTTAGCAATTGTTTCTAATGTAGCTGGAACAACTAGAAATTCTATTCAGGGTGTATATAATGATGAAGAAGCACAAATAATTTTTATTGATACGCCTGGAATTCATAAACCGCAAGATAAATTAGGAAAATATTTAAATAAACAAAGTTATGAATCTTTAGAAGAAATAGATGCAATTTTATTTGTTGTAGATGCTTCAATGCCACTTGGCAGAGGCGATAAATTTATTGCGCAAACTTTTAAGAATACCAAAACTCCAGTTATATTAGTATTAAATAAAATTGATAAGTTAGATGATGAGGGAATATTAAATGCAATTAATACTTATAAAGAATTGTATGATTTTGCTGACATTATTCCAATTAGTGCTTTAAAAGATGATAATATAAAAAGACTTATTAAAATTATAAAGGGTTATTTAACTGATGAAATAAAGTATTATGATGATGGTACAATTACTAATACTAGTTTACAATTTATGTTAGGAGAGTTTGTTAGAGAGAAAATTCTTAACTTAACTGAGGAAGAAGTTCCTCATTCTGTTACTTGTGTCGCAACGCATATAAAAGATAAGGGTAGTATAGTTGATGTATTTGTTGATATTATAATTGATCGGGATTCTTTAAAGAAAATAATTATTGGTAGTGGTGGCAGTATGTTAAAAAAGATTGGATCAATGGCGCGAAAAGATATGGAAATGCTTTTAGGCAAGCAAGTATACTTAGAATTATATGTAAAAACAATTAAAAACTGGCGGGATAAAGAAAGATATTTGAGTGAGTTAGGTTTTAAAGATTTTGAATAGGTGGTCATTATGGAAATATGCGAAAATGATATGAGTATAGCTCGTGAGGGTTTTAATTTATGGCTTTTAAATGATCTGGATGCTTATAAATTAGAAGATTTTGCTAGAAAACATGGTAAAAGCATTGATGAGTTAATGTATTTAATAAATAAGTGGTATGAACGCAAAGTTGAGCCTTGTCCTACTTTGGAGGAACGGCAAAGAAAAAAAGACACTATTTTACGAGTTAATGCTAAAAAAAGAGCTAGTATTGCTAAAGAATGTTTTGATTATTATTTAGCAAATGACTTATCTGATAGTTCTTATGTTCATTTAGCGGATAAATATAATTTGTCAGATATTACAATTCGGGGTTATGTTAGAAGTTATATTGGTGGTCAGTATGCTGATTTAGGAGTATCTATTTCTAAAGAAGATATGGAAAAATATCAGGAATTGCTATCAGCTAAGAAACAAAGAACGGAAAATAAAATGCAGGCAAGAAAGGAAATAGTTTTGTTAAGAGTTGGAAAGCTGGCATTTGAAACATTTTTAGCTACTGATGGAAATCATGATGAATTGGTAAAACTAGCTTATGATAATTTTGTTTCAGAAAAAAATATTATGAAAGCCTTACAAGACTATCGTAACCGAGTAGTAGCACCAAAACCAGATGAAAATGAACAATTGCAGTATGCTGAAATTGTTGAACGAAAGAAGCCTTGTTATAAAATCGTTTTTAAATTATTAGATGCTGAAGTTAGTGAATTGGATAAATTAATATCTGGCTATAAAAAAGGGGATTTATTAAAACGAATAAAGTTATTTAAAGAGCAAGCTAAGTGTTATAGAAAATATCAAAAAGAGTTAGAAACTTTGCATGGTATAGTAATGGATTTACCCGATAATGAGAAGAGTTATCAAGAAGTGTTAAAAGAAACTACCGCAAATAAGTGGATTTCTAATTTAACTGATATGTTAACTGAGTTTTTAAGTAGTACTTATTATTCAGTTGGAGTAATATTAGATAAATATTCAATAAATAAATATACTTTTGATAGTAATATGGCAAAATATGCGCCTTTAGATGAAACCTTAAATGCCCTTTATCAGAGATACTTGGTGGTGGCACCAGAAAGACTTAACAGGTTTGCTGCTTTAGTTTCAAAGGTGCAGGAAAAAATGGATGCTAAAGCTCAATATAATATTGTCGATTTAGTCTTGGATATTGATACAAGTCTAGAGGATTTTAAAAAAACATTATATTTATCAGGACGAACAATGGTAGCAATTACTAGATTTGCTCAAAAAATGAATTTAATTATTAATTCAGTGAGTAAAATAGAGTTGGATGATGAACAAATAAATGCTCTAAGTTATACTTATAATGGTATTTCCATGACTAGCAGTATAAAAACATATATTAAGAAATTTTTAACTGAACATGGATTACCGGTTACGGAGAAAAATTTCTATGTTTGTTTTGAAAAATATGTAAATGGCGAACTTGGTTTTGCTTACCAAATAATTTAGAAGGAGGAATTTAAATGAGCTCTAAAGAAGAAAGTAAAATGCAGATGTTAATTGCTAGAGAAGGTTTTTTAGAATTACTAAATAATAATTTAGATACATCTTGTTTAAATGAATTAGCGGCAAAAAATAATATGACTCTGGATTATTTAATGTATTTAATATTGTATTATAAAAAAAGGTATGTAGAACCATGTCCAACTAGTGAAGAAAGATTGAAGTATCAAGAACTATCTAAGTTAAATAAAAAACATCAGCGAGGTATGATTTGTAAGGAAATTTTTGAAACTTTGGTGGCTGATTATTTTTCGCCACAAGCTGTTAATGCTTTAGCAGAAAAGCATAATTGTTCTAGTTATAAAGTTATGCTTATGGCTAAGGAGTATTTAAATGGAAAATATGTTGATATTGGGATAGTTCCGAAGGAAGAAGATAAAAAGTACTTAGGAATACCAAATTTATCTCAGGTTTGGAATGCTAAGGTGAGTAAAGATATTTTTGAACGGCTTCTTAAGGATGATTATGCGGAAAAGACGATTGAAGAGTTATGCAGCTTATATGTAATGGATCGCCGGACTTTATTATATCAAGTTCGTAAATATATAAATGGGGAATATGAAGCTGTTGGGTTTAAACCAACTGCGGAAGAATTAGCTAAGAAAGAACGTTTAACTGAAAGCATGCCAGCGAGAAAAATTAGAATTGGTAAAAAAGCATTTGAAAGTTTAATTCAAAATGCGGCTTTAACTTATGCATTATCTTCTATTATGGAAGAAGAAAAAATAGATTTTATTACCGTATGTAAATATATAGATGAATATCGCAAGAGGGTTGTTGAACCTATGCCAAGTAGGGAAGAAGAACTTATCTATAAAATGTTAATGGGTCAGAGCTATGATCAAGAATTTATTGAAAGTTTGTCGCATTTAAATTATGATGCTTTAGAAAAGATGGCAAATGATTATAATTTAGAATGCTTACTTGCTAAAATTCCGCAAATGTATAATTCTTGGGAATGTAGTAAAGAAAGAGCGGAACGTTTAAAAACTTTAGAACAAGAACTAAGAAAAATTATGGATAATTTTAGCAAAAATCCCAAAACAATTTCTTCAAAAGATTTAGCCCAAATTGTATTAAAAGAATATTTAAATGGAACAGAATATGATGTTGTTACCATAATAAAAAGAATAGGAAAAAATAATGATAGTTTTAAAATAAAAAAACATTTATTTGAAAATGCTAATACGGGAATTTATCAAGCTTACTTGGAAGAAAAACAAAAACGTTTAGATAAGTTTTTAATTTTAATAAATGATATTTATGAAAAGAACCAAGCAAATGCAAGATATTCAATCTTAGATTTAGCCCTAGATATTGATACAACTTTGGAAGATTTTATTTCTTTTTATTCCGCAGAGAAAAAAATATTTTTTAGATTTCATAATGGCGTATCTGTTCTTGGAATAGAAGGATTTTTTGGTAAATTATTAACTAGATATGTAAATGCCAATGCAAAAGTTAGCCCAGAAATTTTAGATGGTTTAGAGTACTTTTATAATGGAAAAAAGTTAACTAAGGAATTAAAAGATGAAATAGCAAGCTTTTTAACTAGCAAAAATATTCCGGTTTCTAGAGAAATGATTTGCCTATGTTTTGAAAAGTATGTTAGAGGAGAAATTCAATTTTCTTATCAAATTTAATTAAAAGTGAATAAAAATTAAAAATTTGTCCCAATCTAATTATAGAAAGGGATAAGATATGACAAAAAAAGAAGCTTGGGAAATGTTTAAGAGAACAGGCAAAATAGAATATTATTTAATATATAAAAGAGGTTAATTATGTTAAAAGAAGTTGAAGGCATTATTATCAGTGAAACTAGTTACAAAGAAACAAGTAAAATTATAAATATCTTAACTAAAGATGGAATAATTGGTTGTATTTGTAAAGGGGCTAAAAGTGTTAAAAGCCCACTTAGATCTTTCACAATGACTTTGACTTATGGTAAGTTCATTATTTATTATAAAGAAAATAACTTATCAACTCTTAAAAGTGTAGATATTATAAATGGTTTAAGTAAAATTAAAAGAGATATAATCTTGGTTGGTTATATGTCTTTTTTGTGTGATTTAGCTAAACAAGTAATGTTGCAAAATAATAATTCTGATGTTTATGATTTATTAGTTACAGCTTTAATTAAAATAAATGATGGATTAAATCCTAAGATAATTACCAATATTGTTGAATTAAAGTTACTAGATTATTTAGGGGTAGGTATTAATTTTAATTCTTGTGCTAGATGTGGTAGTACTCATAATATTATTACAATTGATCCTGATGTCGGAGGCTATATATGTCAAAATTGTTACCGTAATGAAATAATCTATGATGAAAAAACAATTAAGATGTTAAGAATGTATTATTTAGTTGATATTAATTCTATTACGGACTTAAAAATAAGTGATAAAGTAATAAATAATATTAATTATTTCGTTAATAAATACTATGATCGTTATACCGGACTATATTTAAAAAGTAAAAAATATTTAGAAGAGATAACTAATTTATAAAACCTGTTTATAAAAAGTTCTTTTTCCTAAGTATAATCATATACTTGGGTAGAAAGGACTGATAATATGAATGAAGTTTTTACAGTAGATAGAGAGTTTTTATTTAAATCATCTATTCATGAAATAACTAGTATTAGTATTGAGCATAATTATGACATAAATGCTTCAATTTTAGAGGGAGAATTTATTGTTTCGGGGGATTATCGCTTACATGAAATAAGTATCAATAAAGAAGACTTTAGTTTTAAAATACCTATAAAACATAATTTAAGGAGTAATATTAATTTAGATAGTGTCGAAATTGAAATTACTGATTTTACTTATGATTTTAGAAATGGTGATGAATTATCTGTTCATATTGAATATATAGTTAGAGCAGATGAGGCAATTTTTGAATTTAATGATGAAAATAAATTAAATGAATTTTTAGATAAAAATGATAATGTTGAAGTCGTAAATCTTCTAGATGAAGAAAAAGAAGATAAAAAAGAAGAAGAGCTTGATAATTTATTACTATTAAACCGCACTAAAGAAGAAAAAGTTGAGGAAAATAAAATAGATGAAAATATGATTTTAAATAATATAAATGAAGAGGAAGAATATATTAAGTACCATGTTCATACAGTAACAATTAATGATACAATTGAAAGCATAATGTTAAAATATAATATTAGTTTAAATACTTTAAAGAAATATAATACTTTTGAAAATTTAGAACTTAATATGAAATTAATAATTCCGGAAAATGAAGAACTATAGGGAAATATTTAACCCTAGTAAAATTACAATTTCTGGCAAAAGTAAAATAGTTAATACGGAAAGTGGCAAGTACGTTATTAAGCGAAGAGAAAAAGATATAAAGTCCTTATATGATTATTTAGAAAGTAGAAGTTTTAAAAATTTTCCTAAAGTAATCGATGAATTTGATGATAACTACATTTATGAATATATTGATGATGGTAATGTTCCAATCAATCAAAAATGTGAAGATATGGCGAGAGTGCTTGCTAGTTTACATTATAAAACGGCTTTTTATGAGACTAAAGTTAAAGATGATATAAAAGAAGTATATGAACTACTAAATAGTAATATCATCTATTTAAAATCTTACTTTGAAGAATTATTTAAAAGATGTGAAAATGCAGTATACCCACCTCCTTCATATTATTTATTATTAAGAAATCGTACTAAAATAGATGCTTTAAGTGATTTTTTAAGTGAAGAATTAGAAAAATGGTATAACTTAGCAATTAATAATGAAAAAGAAAGAGTAGTATATTGTCATAATAATTTAAGTATTGATCATTTTTTGGAAGACAAAGCTAAATACTTTATTAGTTGGGATAATTATCGTATAGATAGTCCAATATTAGATTTAGTTAATCTATATAAAAATGATTATAATAAATATGACTTTTCGGTATTTTTAGATACTTATTTAAGTGAGTTTACTTTAAATGAGAACGAAAAAAAACTGCTTTTTACAGTTATATCATTACCTAAAATACCATATTTTAATGAAGATGAGTTTAAAAATACTGTAACTGCTAGTAAGTTTATAGACTATATTTTTAAAACGGAAAAATTAATAAGGCCATATTATTTTGTAGAGAAGAAAGAATAAGAAAAAGACTTCAACCATTAAAATAATAATGTTCCATCTAAGAGGGAAGAAAAAAGTTATGATTGTTTGATAAAATATTAAAGTGCATAAAATTAAAAACCAAAGAAAAGACCATACTCCTTTAAAAGGATTGTAATTATTATTTGGCATAACATCACCTATAATATTTTATGAATAAATTGAATATTTGCTAAGACTATTTTTAGTCTTTTTTTTAACCTTTATTTATTATATAATTATTAGGATAGAAAAGGTAATTGCAGGTGTAATATGAAAATAAAAAAAGATGGGTTCGTATTAATTGAAACAATTGTAATCATATGTATTTTATGTGTTAGTCTTTTATCTTTATATCGTACTTATTCTAATGTTGCTGCGAATATTAATAATACGAATTTAAATGATAGTGTAGAAAATACATATTTGGCTAAGAATGCTTATAAGTTTTTTACTTTAAGTAATTTAGCGCAAAGTTATAGTTATGTTGAGATTGAAATGACTTTAGATGCTCCTATAATTAGAGGTTGTCAAACTAGTGGAGGTAGTGTTACTTGTCAAACTTTAAATCAAACTTTAAGCTATGAAACAATAGATGCTTATGATACTTTAAATATAAAGAAAATATATTATACAACTAAACAATTTACCGAAATTATAGATGATAAAACAAAAGGAAGTAATATTTCTTGTGGAACAAATTGTGGTAAGAGTATGTTGCTTACTTTTGATGGTAGGACAATAAATTATTTAAGATCAATAAAAAATAAAGCCTTAAGTGATGCGGAAGAAGTTAATTATAATTTTATAATTAAAACTAAAGATAATACTTTTGGCTATATACAAGGATAGATAATATGGAAAAAGTAATGGTTGAAAAAGGTAAAATAGTTAATTTAAGGGCAATAATAGACTATGTAACGCTAACATCTGATGAAGATTATTTAAATAATTTGTTAGAAGCCTTGCAAGAATTTAATATGCAAAATGGTGATGTTTCTGATTTTGAGCTTTTAGAAAGTGTTATTTTACAAAGAATAAATGAGTTAAATAATGAGATGGATTTATCAGTAAATTTTATTTTAAAAAAACTATCTAATAGAGAAGATTTAAATCCTGAAGAGTATATGTCTTTAACTAATAAAATGGAAGAACTAATGCTTTTAATGGAAAGTGGCTTACTTGATTTTGCTTCTCAGCAGCTTTTAGATGTTTTTATATTAGAAGTAGAAGAACTTATTAGTGAGGGAAAAGAAATTAATCCGAGATGGGTAAATTTAAAAAATAGATATAATTCTTATTTAAAAGAGCAAATTTTAGCTAAATTGCAAGCTAAGGATAAAGAGAATACTTCATCTTATGATCATGGAGTAATAAAAAAGACAATGGATAATAATGGTAATAAGGGTATAGTTTTAATTATTTTTATCTTAGAAATGGTTTTATCTTTAGGGGTGGTTTTATCATTTTTAGTTCTTGCGTTAGTATAGATTTTATGAAATAATATTTTAAAGGAGAGAAGATAAATGGACATTTTAAATGAAACAGAAAGCAAAATGCAAAAAGCGATTGAAAGCATGGAACATAGATTTTTAAATGTTAGAGCTGGTAGGGCTAATCCTTCAATGTTAAATGGGATTATGGTAAGTTATTATGGAGCACCAACCCCTTTGCAAAGTGTAGCAAATATTACGGTTCCTGAAGCAAGACAATTATTTATTAAACCTTTTGATCGAACTATTATTAAAGATGTAGAAAGAGCTATAAATGAAGCTAATTTAGGCATAACTCCAACTAATAATGGAGAAATGGTTATTTTAACAATACCAGAGCTTACTGAAGAAAAAAGAAAAGATTATGTTAAACAAGTAAAAACAATTGCTGAAGAAGCTAAAGTTGCTTTAAGAAATGCACGTGAAGATGCAAGAAATTCTATTAAAAAGTGTGAATATCCAGAAGATGAGCAAAATTTATATTTTGAAGATGTTCAAGAATTAATAAATAAGTATAATAAAGAAATAGAAGAAAAATTAAAGAATAAAGAGCAAGAACTTATGACTGTATAGTCTGCTCTTTTTATTTTGCAAAAAAGAGTGGTATGTTATATAATTATAATGGTGAAGTTAAAATGGCTAAGAAGAAGACAAGTAAACAAGATACAAAGACAAAAGTTAAGTTTAGTTCAGAGTTAACCGGACTTATTTTTGTTTTAATTAGTATTATTGGAATAGGTTCCTTTGGACCGGTTGGGCATATTATAAAATCTTTTGCCATTTTTTTAATGGGAACTTGGTGGGCTGTTGCGATAATATTATTAATGATTTTAGGATTATACATGATAATTAAAAGAGATTTGCCTAAGTTTTTTACCGCAAGGTTAATTGGTTTATATTTGCTTTTAATTGCACTTTTGGCTTTTGCGCATATTGATTATTTGTCGGAAGCTGATGTTATTAAAAATAAAGCAGTTTTTGAAAATACAATTGCTAAATTTATGGAAACGATAAATGATGAAGCTTATATTAATTTAAGTCAAACTGGTGGCGGAATAATTGGGGCATTTTTTGCCTTTGCGTTTGTTAATTTATTTGACTTAAAAGGAACATATATAATTTTAAGTGTAATTGGTGTTTTTGGTTTGATTATGGCTCTTAATGTTTCTTTATCGGATATTATATTAAAAATAGGTAAAGGTTTTAAAAAGATTAATGCGGGGTTAAGTGAGAGTAAAGTATTTAAGCCTTCTGAGTATAGTGATGATGAAGAAGAAGAGGTAATTACTAAGAAACGGAAGAATGAAGAACCAATTGAAGATAAGAAAATTATAATAACTTCTAGTGATGATTTACGTAATTATCATAATGATGAAAAGTATGATAACTCTAAAGAAGTAGTATCAGAAATTAATCCCCCATTAAATAGTACAAACGGAGAATACAAGTTACCTTCTTTTGATATATTAAATCCTCTAAAGAAACAAACTAAGACTAATACAACCGAGTTTTTAAATACAAACAGGATTGCTTTAGAAAAAGTTTTAAGTGATTTTCAAATTACTGGCAAAGTAGTGGAAATTCATGAAGGACCAGCTGTTACTCAGTTTGAAGTAGAAATAAAAGCTGGAACTAAAGTTAGCCGAATTACTAGTATAAGTAAGGAAATAGCTTTGGCCTTAGCTGCTAAAGATGTTAGAATAGAAGCCCCAATTCCGGGAAAAAGTACAGTTGGAATTGAAATCCCCAATAGAAATATTTCGGCCGTACCAATTAGAGAGGTATTAAGTACTATTCCTAAATCAATGGCCGGGGCTAAAATACTAGTGGCCCTGGGAAAAGATTTAATGGGAAGAACTTGTTGTGCTGATTTATCTAAAATGCCTCATTTATTAGTTGCGGGTTCTACTGGTAGTGGTAAGTCTGTATGTATAAATAGTTTTATTGCTTCAATATTAATGTTTATGAAACCTGATGAAATAAAATTAGTTTTAGTTGATCCTAAAAAGGTTGAGTTATCCAATTATAATGGTATTCCTCATCTATTATGTCCCGTAGTTACTGATCCTAAAAAAGCTAATATTGCTCTTCAAAAGATTGTTGCGGAAATGGAAAGAAGATATGATGTTTTTAGTGAAGCTAATGTAAAAAATATAACTAGTTATAATGAAATGATAGAAAAAAATAATAAACATAATGATACAGAAGTGCCCAAAATGCCGTATATTTTAGTAATAATAGATGAACTTGCGGATTTAATGTTAGTTGCAGCTAAAGAAGTTGAAGATTCTATTATGCGAATTACCCAAATGGCAAGAGCAGCTGGTATTCATCTGATTGTGGCAACTCAAAGACCATCAACTGATGTTATAACTGGTGTTGTAAAGGCTAATATTCCATCAAGAATTTCTTTTGCAGTAGCATCTTCAATTGATTCTCGAACTATTTTAGATATGTCAGGAGCGGAAAAATTATTAGGTAAAGGTGATATGCTTTATAAACCAATGGGCGATAATACTCCCGTCAGAATTCAAGGTAATTTCATCTCTGATGAAGAGACCCAAAGACTTATTGACTATGTATGTAAAGAACAAGTTGCTAAGTATGATAATTCAATAACAGAAGCTAGTGATAATCATATGGCTGGGGCAAATAGTCCTAAAGAAGAATATGATGATCCTTTATATAACGAAATAGTAGACTTTGCCATTCAAACTGGTAAGGTAAGTGCTTCTCTTCTTCAAAGAAGATTTCGTTTAGGATATAACCGGGCAGCTCGTATTGTTGACTTATTAGAAGAAAGAGGTATAATAGGACCAGCAAATGGTTCTAAACCAAGAGAGGTATTAGTTAAATTAGAACAAAAAAGTTCTGATGAATAAAGAAAGGAAAAAATATGACAGAGCCAAAAGTTTATAAGGAAGTTTTTGAAAGAATTTTAAATGAAAATGATGTGCAATTTAAAATTGCGGCTGTTAAGGAGGCTCACCCAGAAAGCCTAGGCTGGATTGTTGGAGAACCGGTTATTGAAAAACTAGGAAATGGTGAAGTAAAATTATCAATTCCTCTTGCTAAATACGAAATAACAAAAACTTTAGATAAAGCCAAAACTATTTAAGAGCTAAATGCTCTTTTTTAAATGTTCTTTATTTTAATTTACTATTCTTTGTGGTAAGATATCCTTGGTGGTTTATTATGTTAGAAATTGAAAATTTAAGTGTTTCAGTAAATAATAAAGAAATATTAAAAAAGATAAACTTAAATATAAATATAAATGAAGTTCATGCTATAATGGGACCTAATGGAATTGGTAAAAGTACAATTTGTAAAACAATAATGGGCGATCCAAACTATCATGTAAACAAAGGTAAAATTACTTTTGATGGGGAAGATTTATTACAAATGAGTGTTAATGAAAGAAGTAAGAAAGGAATATTTCTTTTAAGTCAGTCTCCAATTGAAATTCCGGGAGTAACAAATGCCGAAATGTTAAGAATTGCGTTAACTGAAAAAACGGGAAAAAACGTCTCAATTTTTGAATTTAATAAAAAAATGGAAATGATATGTGCAAAATTACAAATCCCTAAAAGTTTTATTCATCGCGGAATTAATGAAGGAATGAGTGGAGGAGAAAAAAAGAAAAATGAGCTTCTTCACTTGTGGTTGTTAGAACCTAAATTAGTTATTTTAGATGAATTAGACAGTGGATTAGATGTAGATAGTTTAAAAATAGTATGTGAAAGTTTAAACGAATACAAACAAACTCACGATGTAAGTTACTTAATAATATCCCATCACTTAGAAGTCTTAAAATTATTAAATGCTAGTCATGTTCACCTAATCTATGATGGTGAAATAGTAAATTCAAGTGATATATCTTTAGCTGAAAATATTGAAAATGAAGGCTTTAGTAAATATATTAAGGCAAATGATATAAGTAAAAGTGATGAAGATGAATAAAATAATAATAGATAATATTATATATGATGATAATATTATAAATATAGAAAATGAAATAAAAAAGATAGTTGTAAATAAAGATGTAACCATTAATATATTTAATATTTCCCTTAAAAATTTACAAATTGAAGTTAAAGATAATGCAAAATTATTAGTTAACTATTTTAGAGAAACTTTAAAAGATGAAAGTAAAATTACTATAAATACAGATAATAATGCTAGTTGTGTATTTAATCATTCATTTATTAATAAAAGTGAATATAAATTAACAATTACAACATCTTTTGCTAAAAATGATAGTCTAATTAGAGTAAATGTTCATGGGATAAATGATGGTGGATATAGTGAAATTATTGAAGATGGCTATGTTTTACCAAATAAAAATAATAATAGATTAGATGAAAGTATAAAAATTATTAATTTAAATAATGGTAGAAGTGTAAGTATGCCAAATATGTTTATTGATAATTATTTAGTAAGTGCTAATCATAACAATACAGTATCAAAAATAAATGAAGAAGAGTTATTTTATTTTGAAAGTAAGGCTATAACAAGAGAAAATGCTAAGACTTTAATTTGTAATGGGTTTATAAATAGTATTATTGATGATTTTGATTTAAGAATAAAAATATTGGAGTTTTTAAATACGAGGAGGTGAAATAATGAATAGAGATGATTTTCCTATGTTTAAGCAAAACATTATTTACTTAGATAATGGAGCAACTACATTTAAGCCCCAATGTGTAATTGATGCTATGAATGATTATTATCAAAATTATAGTGCGAACGCTCATAGAGGAGATTATTCAATTAGTTATAAAGTAGATGTTGCATATGAAGAGGCTCGCAAGAAAGTTGCTAATTTTATTAATGCTAATTTAAATGAAGTTGTTTTTACTTCTGGAGCGACTGAAAGTCTAAACCTTGTAGCAACTGGTTTCTTTGCTAAATTACTAGAACCGGGAGATGAAATAATTATTAGTTTAAGTGAACATGCCAGCAATGTTCTTCCTTGGTTTAAAATTGCAAATACTAATGGGGCAGTTATAAAATATGTTCCTCTAGATGCTAATTTACATGTGACTTTAGAAAGTTTAAAAAGTGTTGTAACTGCTAGAACAAGAGTAATTGCTTTAGCTGAAATAACAAATGTAGTTGGAGATATTAGACCAATTAAAGAAATTTGTAAGTATGCTCATGAAAATAATATATTTGTTGTTTTAGATGGTGCTCAAAGTGTTCCCCATAAAAAAACTGATGTTAAAGATAGTGATGTCGACTTTTTAGCATTTTCTGCTCATAAAATGTGTGGGCCAACGGGAGTGGGCGTTTTATATGGTAAAAAGGAATTGCTCGAAGAAGTAGAACCATTATCGCTTGGTGGTGGTATGAATGAATCATTTGATAGCGAAAAAGAAATATATTTAAAAGACTTACCCCAAAGATTAGAAGCTGGTACTCCAAATATAGCGGGGGTAATTGGTTTAGGAGCTGCTACTGAATATTTAGATAAAATAGGAATGGAAACAATAAGTATATACGAGCAAAAATTAAAAAAATATATGATTGATAAATTAAAAGAGTATCCATATATTGAAATTGTAAATGAAGAAAGTGATAGTGGTATTTTAGCATTTAATATTGAAGGAATATTTTCTCAAGATGTAGCGTACTACTTAAACAAATATAATATATGTGTAAGAGCGGGAAATCACTGTGCTAAAATTTTAAAAAATGCGATTGGAGTTAAAAATACTATAAGAGTTAGTTTATATTTTTATAATACTAAAGAAGAAATAGATAGTTTTTGTGAACTATTAGCTAGTAAAGATAGAATATTGAAAGAAATGATATAATGGATAATGAATTAAGAAGAGAAATAATATTAGATAATTATACAAATCCTTTTCATAAAGAAACTAAAGATGATACTTTTTTAAAAGCAAATGCTAATAATGTAAGTTGCATTGATGATATAAATATATATGTTAAATTAAAAGATAATGTGATTGAAGATGCTTATTTTGATGGAGAAGCTTGTGCTATTAGTACTGCAAGTGCTTCAATAATGATAAGAAGAATAATAGGGCTTACGCTTTTGGAAGCAAAGGAATATGCAGAAAATTTTAATAATATGGTTTATGAAAAAGAATATGATGAAACAAAAATGAAAGAAGAAGCGGCATTTAATGAAATATATAAGCAAGAATCCCGTAAAACTTGTGCAACGCTTCCGATTGTGGGATTAATTAAAATAATTGATTTAGCCAAAGAAGAGTAGAATGTATTATTCCTTGAAGAATAAGATGCTAATTGATATAATAAAGATAGTTTGGAAGGTGTAAAAATGAAATTAAAGAACTCTTATTTTTATACATTGAGAGAAAATGCCAAAGATGAAGATTCCATCAGTGGGAATTTATTAGTAAGATCAGGTATGATAAAAAAAGTATCTAGTGGTATTTATATGTTTATGCCAATGGGACTTAGGGTTTTTGATAAAATTAAAAAAATAGTTAAGGAAGAAATGGATCAGGCGGGCGCTAGTGAATTATTAATGCCTAGTATGATTCCCGAAGAAATATATGATGTATGTGGACGTAATGAGTCGATGGGAGCATCTATGTTTCATTTTAAAGATAGATATAGTAAACCTTATGTTTTAGGGCCTACTCATGAAGAGCTTTTTACTATGGCTGCTAAAAGTGTAGTAAAAAGTTATAAAGATTTACCATTTACTATTTATCAGCAAGCGCCTAAATATCGTGATGAACCTAGACCTAGATATGGTTTAATTAGAGTAAGAGAATTTACCATGAAAGATGCTTATTCATTTGATAAAGATGATGAAGGACTAGATATTTCTTATCAAAAAATGTTTAATGCTTATCAAAAGATATTTAATCGTATTCATCTTAATTATGCAATTGTTAAAGCTGACACGGGAGTAATGGGGGGAACATTATCGGAAGAATTTCAGGCAATAACAGATATTGGAGAAGATACTTTAGTTTTATGTGATAAATGTTCTTATGCTTCTAATTTGGAAATATCAAAACATATAGTAATAAATGAAGAAAAAGAAACAAAGCAAGATTTAGAATTAGTAGAAACACCTCATATGCAAACCATTCAAGAGGTATGTGATTTCTTAAATGTTGATGTTAAAAAAACAGTAAAAGCTTTATTAATGAATGTTGATGATGATTTAGTTGTATTCTTTATTAGAGGCGATCGAGAATTAAATGAAGTAAAGGCTTTAAAATTGTTGAAGGCAAAAGAAATAAACTTTGCTAATGATGAATTAATTGCAAGTAGTAATGCTGTTTTTGGCTTTACGGGACCAGTTGGTTTAACAAATGCCAAAATTGTTGTCGATGAAGAAGTATTATCAATGCGTAATTTTGTAGTTGGAGCTAATAAAGAAAATTACCACTATATTAATGCAAATGTTGAAGATTTTACTTATGATTTAATGGGAGATATAGTTAACGTTAAAGAAGGAGATATTTGTCCTGAATGTGGTGGTAAGTTATATTTTAAAAAAGGAATAGAAATAGGTAATACTTTTAAGTTAGGAACAAAATATTCGGAAAAGTTTGGATTAACATATTTAGATGATAAGAATATATCTCATCCAGTAGTAATGGGGTGCTATGGGATTGGACCAGGTAGAATAATGGCAGCTTGTGCTGAACAAAATAATGATGAAAATGGTTTAATTTTTCCTTTAGAAATAGCTCCATTTACTGTAGCAATATGCTTGTTAAATTATAATGATGAAAAATCAGTAGCAGTTGCTAATCAAATGTATGACGAACTAAATAAGATGGGGATAGATACACTTTTAGATGATCGAGAAGAAAGACCAGGAGTTAAATTTAAAGATCTGGATTTAATTGGTATTCCAATTAGAATAACTATAGGTAAGAAGATTAATGAAGGTAAAGTAGAATTTAAACTAAGAAATGAAGATAAGACTACTGATATAGATATAAATGACACTATAGATTATATTAAGGCGTACATCAATGAAAATAAGAACTAGAACGCTTTTAGCTGTATTAGCAGCTTATAGTACTTTATTTATAGGAGTAGGTTTAGCTTATTCTTTATATAAGTTAATAATGTTACGTTAAAGCTGCATAATGCGGCTTTTTGTGTGGGAGTTAATAAATGTTTTTCGTTGGTAAATGGCGTTAATATAATGTGATGGTTTTTTTAATGGATTAAATTAAAGTTTAGAAAATTCAAGTAAAACAAATAAAAAGATTGATAAATATTAAAAAAAGTGATATCTTATAGTCAGATTTAAGTTTAATTAATGCATGCGAAAAGACGGGAAGTTTGAAAAAATTTTTTTGGTTAAGATTAACGTCCCGCTGTGTATTAAAAAATTATATTTGTATTTTGGCTTAAATTTGTTTGAAATTTTTGAGATTATTTTTTTAATAATCTAATTGGAAAATCGATACTATCATTATCGATTTTTTTGATATTAAATTTTTTATATTATTTTTTCTAATAAATAATATAGCTGCATCACATGGTGAATTATTGTTCAAAGGGAACACAAGAGTAGAATTAATATGGGAAGTAGTTGCAGTAAGTTTAGGCAACATAAATAATTTTTCTTTATTGTATATATATATATATTTAAATGGATAAATAAATATGTATTGTCTGAGTTATTAGCTTTAAGTTTACTATCGTTAACCTTAGTATCATAGTTTTAAATAGTGGTTTGGTTAATATCATAGACTTTTTTGATGGCAAAAATTAACTTGACACGGGGGGGGTCATTTATATAATTAGATAGAAAATAGAAT